>JAKFCH010000240.1:0-3678 GCA_036676765.1 Deltaproteobacteria bacterium | reverse complement strand
TCCGATCGGCCATCCACGGGGGGACCTGCGCCAGGCCCCCCTCGATCTGGCCGATCGCGCCCCTCCGATCGGCCATCCACGGGGGGACCTGCGCCAGGCCCCCCTCGATCTGGCCGATCGCTCGCCCCCTGAGCACGCGGCGTATCCGCGCGCGCCCACGCGCGGATACGACAACACAGGCGACGACGAGGTAGCCGCCCTACTCCGGCGCGGGCGTCCGCACGGCGACGGGGACCGCCACCGGCTCCTTGACGTGCGGAGCGGCCCACCACCCATCGCCCTCGGCAGGGCCGGACACGATGGTCTGGCCGCGGCGCATGATGGCGGAGTTGCCGGAGAAGCCGACGCCGTCCTCCTCGCCCCACCGATCGGCGGCGACGAGCGTGCCGTTCCAGCCGCGGAGCTGGTTGGCCCAGTACTTCTGGATGTCGATGCCCTCGTCCACCCAGTTGGTCGGGAAGCAGACGATGTCCGGCCGGGTGCGGCGGATGTGGGTGATGAAGCGGGGATCGTTGATGTCCATGCAGATCCCCACCGTGGCGGTGCCGTAGGGGGTGGTGAACTGCGGATACGGGAGATCCCCGGGGCTCGCCCAGGTGTGGTCGTCGATGTAGAGGAGGCGCTTGCGGTAGAGCGCCTCGAGCCGACCCTCGGGGTTGATGACCAGGGCCGAGTTGAAGAGCCGGCCCTCGTGATCCTCAACGAAGCCCACCACGAGGTGCGCCTTGTACTGGCGCGCGAGGGGGGCGAACGTACGGAACGTCGGACCGCGCGGCGGCTCCGACATCGGGCGGATCGCCTCGGGGTTGGGGAACCGGTAGCCGGTGGCCGCCATCTCGGGCAGGACCACGACCTTCGCGCCACCTTGCATCGCTTGCGCAGCCAGGGTAGCCAGCCCCGCAAGGTTGGAGTTACGCGCCCCGCGGCGAGGTTTGTACTGGACGACAGCGTACATCGCGCCGGAGCTTAACCGATCTTCTGCGTGGCAGTGCCGCGCGGTGTACGCTAACGTGCGAGCCGCCGCAGGGGACCTCATGCGTATCCGTAGCTCCGCACTCGCCGATTCTCGCCCTTCGAGGCTTGTCCTCGCCCTCCTCGGGGCGTCGCTGCTCACGACCGCGTGCAGCGAATACAACCTCGAGCCCAAGCCCGACGGTGAAGGCATCGAGGGGGAGGACACCGGCGCGGGCCCCGAGACGGACGAGGACTTCTCCGACATCTGCGAGGGTCTCGAAGGCGAACGGCACGACGTGGACCTGAACGAGGAGTGCGAGGTCGACCTCAGCACCGGCTCGTTCACCCCCGTGGTCGAGTACCACTACGGCACCACCACGTTCTGCGGCCCCCCGGCCGTCGGCCAGATCGTCGACAGCAACGAGAGCGGCGCCATCGACAGCGACGACATGCCGGCGATCGTCCTGTTCCAGAACGGCCGCGTCGTGGCCCTGAAGGGCGACAACTCGGGCGAGTACTGGCGCTCGACGGGCGGCAGCAGCCTCGGGCAGGACGGCGGCTTCGCCATCGGCGATCTGAACGGGGACGGATGGCCCGAGGTCGTCGCCGCGGGCACCGCGACCGTCACTGCGCTCGACGGGCAGACGGGCGCGGTGCAGTGGGTCTCCCCCAACCTCGCCCGCAGCATGGACAGCATGGGCTACAACTACCCGTCGATCTCGGACATGGATCACGACGGGGATCCCGAGGTCACCATCGGGAACGCCATCCTCGACGGGCGTGACGGCTCCATCCGGGGCCAGGGCAACCTCGGCATCGGCGCCGCCCCCTACGGTGGCAGCGGGACGTACACGTACGGCGCGCTCTCCGTTCCCATCGATCTCGACGGGGACGGCGAGGAGGAGCTCGTCACCGGCAACGCCGCCTACAACATCGACGGCTCGGTGAAGTGGCGGAACGACGGCGAGGACGGCCTCATCGCCGTGGCGGACTTCGACGGGGACGGCGAGGGCGAGATCGTCAAGACCAGCGGCATCTACGTCACCGGCATGGAGACCGACGGCACCGAGGTCTGGTCGCTCGACTTCGGCGGCGGCGACAACACCAACCTCGGCGCCCCCGCCATCGACGATCTCGACGGGGACGGCGCGCCCGACATCGTGTTCGCCGCGCAGAACTCCCTCGTGGCGCTCGACTGGGGCGGGGACCGCAAGTGGACCGCCCGCATCAGCGACCAGACCGGCGCCGCCGGACCGGTGCTCTTCGACTTCGAGCTCGACGGGTACCCCGAGGTGCTCTACGCCGACGAGGGCTCGATCCAATTCTTCAGCGGCGTCGACGGCAGCCTGAAGTTCCGCTCCAACGAGCACGGCAGCTACACCATCCTCGAGACCCCCATCGTGGCCGACGTCGACAACGACGATCAGGTGGAGATCGTCCTCGGTCACTGCTCGTGGAACCGGTCGCTCACCGTGTACGGGGATGCCGACGAGTCCTGGCCCCCCGGCCGCAAGGTGTGGAACCAGCACGCCTACCAGATCACCAACGTGGGCGATCTCGGCGAGATCCCCCGGAGCGGCGGGCCGAACTGGCCCGAGTACAACAGCTTCCGCAGCGGGGACGTCGGGCGGCCGCCGGGCGAGTGGAACGACCTCCAGGCCGAGATCTTCGACGTGTGCGACGAGGAGTGCTCCAACGACAAGGTCTACGTCGGCGCCTGGGTCCTGAACGCGGGCAACCTCGAGGCCCCCGCGGGCATCCCCGTCAGCATCACCGCCGGCAACCGGGGAGAGGTGGTGGCCACCCTGTACACCGAGGACGAGATCGAGCCGGGCGAGATCGGCGAGGCGCTGATCTTCGAGATCGACGCAGATGATCTCGAAGGCTCCGAGCCGGTGGCCAAGGCCGACTTCGACGGCACCGGGTCGGGCATCGTCTTCGAGTGTGACGAGGGGAACAACATCGACTCGTGGGGCGAAGAGACCTGCCAGGACTGATCCGGGGTGTCGGTCGGTAGCGTGACGCCGCCTGACCGATCCCGACCGCCTCCAACCGATCTTGTCTCCACCTTTCCTCCAGTCCCCTGGCAATCCAGGGACACTGGAGGCCCATGTTCGACACCCCTCCCAGCTTCGGCCTCTTCGTGTGTCGGGTGGTGCTGGGGATCGTGATGTTCGCCCACGGCGCGCAGAAGCTCTTCGGTTGGTTCGGCGGCGGCGGCTACACCACCACCGTCGAGTCCTTCTCCTCGGGGATGGGCATCCCGCCGGTGTTCGCCGTGCTCGTGATGCTCGCCGAGACCTTCGGCGGCCTGGGGCTCGTCCTCGGCGCCTTCGCCCGCGTCGCCTCCGCCGGCATCATCGCGGTGATGCTCGGCGCGGTGTTCATGGTCCACCTGCCGAACGGCTTCTTCATGAACTGGAGCGGGCAGGCCCCCGGCGAGGGCTTCGAGTACCACCTCCTCGCGCTGGCGCTCGCCACCACCGTGCTCCTCGAAGGCGCGGGCGCGTACTCGGTGGACCGGGTGCTCGCGGGCTTGTTGCGGGAGGAGCCGTCCAGGCCGCTCCAGGCGCGGTGAGTCGGTAGCCCAGGTGTGTCACTCCCGAGGCTTGCGCCGCGCTAGGAGCGGGATGCCCCCGAGGAGGAGGAGCGCCCCCGCGCCGCCGCCACAGCCCTCGTCTCGATGGGGGTCGCCGGGGCGAGCCGAGGACGCCGTGTCCTCGG
>JAKFCH010000239.1:0-14994 GCA_036676765.1 Deltaproteobacteria bacterium | reverse complement strand
CGCGACGGCCGGCGCCGCGACGGCGGGGACTGCGGGCGTGGCGACGGGCGCGGGGCGCGCGCCCTCGAAGGCCGTCCAGCTCGCGGTCAGGAACTGCTGGAGCGCCGGGAGCATGGCGCGCGCGAAGCCTCCGGCGTCGAGCCCGTGGAGGTCCTTTCCGGCCACCTCGGCGAGGAAGCGCGCTGCCACGTCCGGATCGAGCCCGGCGTCGGCCTGGGCCGCCCGGCGGGCGGGCACGGCCGCAGGACGCGTGGACCCGATGCGGCCGCCCGCGTAGTCGATGAGCGACCGCAGGGTGCGGTACTCGCCCATGCGGAAGTCGGGATCGTGCTCGAGGCGGAAGTGCTCGCGCACCGTCGCGATGATGTCCGCGAGCTTGACCGTGTCGATGCCGAGATCGGCCTCGAGATCGAAGCCGAGATCGAGCGACTCCACCGGGTAGCCGGTCTTGGCCGCCACGATCTTGAGGATGCCCGCCTCGACGAGCGCGCTGCCACGCGCGCCTTCGGCCGGCGCGGCGTCCTCCAGGAGGCTCGGGGCACGCAAGGACTCCGCGCGCGCCGAGAGGCACGCGCTGGTCGAGCGGCGGCGCTCGGACTCGGCGAACAGGTCGACCTCGCCCTCCGACGGCGCGCCCTGGACCGGGAAGCCGAGCGTGAGCAGGTTCGCGAGCGCGTCGAGGAACGACAACACGCCGCCGCGCTTCGGCTGGTTCGTGTACAGCGCGCGGTGCGGGCGGTGCTTGAGGATGCTCACCACGAACCCGGCGAGGGCGCGCTTGGGCCCGCACTCGACGAAGATGCGCGCGCCGTCGGCGTACATGCGCTCGATCTGGGAGGTCCACTCCACGGGCGAGGCCACCTGCTTCGCCAGGATCTCGATGGCCTTCTCCACGGCGTCGGGGCCGGTGGGGTACCAGCGGCTGTCGACGTTGGTGGTGATGCGGCGGCGCGGCGCGGAGAGGTCGAGGCCCTGGAGCACGCGACGGAGCG
The DNA here is from genome assembly GCA_036676765.1 of Deltaproteobacteria bacterium. GTDB lineage: Bacteria > Myxococcota_A > UBA796 > UBA796 > SXON01 > CAJBVW01. The sequence goes on along the minus strand of JAKFCH010000239.1, from coordinate 14,002 downwards.
GCGCCGTGGCGGGCGCCACGATGCGGCTGTGGAACGCGTGGCTCACCGGCAGCGGGTACACCGTGATGCCACGGCTCTTGAACGCCTCGATGGCGGCCTCGACGGCCTCGGTCTCGCCGGCGATGACGGTCTGCGTCGGGCAGTTCTTGTTGGCGGCCACGACGTAGCCGGGGATCTCGGCGAGGACCTGTTCGACGACCTCCACGGAGGTCGCGATGCCGGCCATCTTGCCGAAGTCGTCGAGCTTGACCGCGGCCATCTCCCGGCCGCGCGCGCTGACCGCGACCAGGGCGTCACAGAAGGACAACATCCCGGCGGCGACGGCGGCGCCGTACTCGCCGAGGCTGTGGCCGGCCACCATGTCCGGCCGCACGCCGAAGCTGGCGAGCAGGCGGAGGATCGCCACGTCGACCGTGAGCGTGGCAGGTTGGGAGATCTCGGTGGCGCGGAGCGCCTCGAACTGGTCCTCTTCCGAGAGGGACTCGTCCCGCTGGATGAACGACGTGAGGGTGCGGCCGAGGAGCGGCGCCATCACCTCGTCGGCCTCGCGGAAGGTCTCCGCGACGATGGGGAACTGGGCGGCGAGGTCGAGCCCCATGCCGATGTACTGGCTGCCCTGCCCGGTGAACAGGAAGGCGAGCTGACCGTCGCACGGAACGTCTTCCAGGTAGATGCCGCGCTGGCGCAGCAGGTCGTACCCCTTGCCCTTCTGGAGCGCGGCGACGGCCTTGTCGAGCTGCGCGTCCCGCTCGGCGTCGTCCGCGGCGGCGGCGGCGAGGCGGAGCGGCGCGTCCGGCTCGAACGGCGCCACCTGCCCGTTCTTGGCGGCGCGGCACCGGGCGACCATCTCCTCCGGGGTCTCGGCGGAGAGGGCCCAGATGCCGGCGGGGACGGGAACGGCGGTGGGCGGGCGCGCGGGCATCGTCACCGCGGGCCGGGGGGGGTCCGGGGGGCGCCCCGCGCCCCCCGGCGGGGCGTTGCGGGGCAGAGCCCCGCCCCCAGAAGACGCGAGCTCCGCCGCCACGGACGGCGCCGACACATCCGACACATTCGATACATTCGATACATGTGTCGCGTACTTCGGACGCGTGCGCAACATCCCGGGGCGGTGCTCCTCCACCACGAGGTGGAAGTTGGTGCCACCGAAGCCGAACGCGCTGATGCCGACGCGACGGGCGCCCGCGCCGCCGCCGACGCCCGTGTCCCACGCCTCGGGGGTGGTCTGCACGCGGAGCGGCACCACGTCGAGATCCAGGTCCTTCCGCGGGTTCTTGTAGTTGATCGAGGGCGGCAGCACCTTGTGGAACAGCGCGAGGCTCGCCTTGAGCGCGGACGCGGCGCCGGCGGCGCTCTTGAGGTGGCCGATGTTCGACTTGATCGAGCCGATGCGGGCCGGGCGTCCGGCGCGGCGTCCCTTCCCGATGAGCTCGCCCAACGCCTCGATCTCGACCTTGTCCCCCACCACGGTGGAGGTGCCGTGGCACTCGAACAGGTCGACGTCCCACGGGTCGATCCCGGCGTTCTCGTACGCACGCGTGAGCGCGCGGCGCTGGCCCTCGGGGTTGGGCGCGGTGATGCCCTTGCCCTTGCCGTCACTCGAGCCGCCCATGCCGCGGAGGACGGCGTAGACGCGATCCCCGTCGCGCTCGGCGTCGGCGAGGCGCTTGAGCACGAGGATGCCGACGCCCTCCCCCATGACGAAGCCGTTCGCGGCGGCGTCGAAGGGACGGGAGCCGTCGGGCGAGAGCGCGCCGATCTTGCAGAACTTGGTGTAGGTGGCGACGCCCATGGAGCGGTCCGCGCCGCCGGTGAGGGCCATGTCGAAGTCGCCGTCCTGCAGGCCCTTCATCGCCGCCTGCATCGCGGCCATCGAGCCGGCGCACGCGGCGTCGGTCGTGAAATTGGGCCCGCCGAGGTTCAACGCGTTCGCGATGCGGCCCGCGACGACGTTGGAGAGCTCGCCCGGCATCGAGTCCTCGGTGATGGGGGGCAGCCCCCGCTTCACCGACTCCTCGTAGGTGCTCATGATGCGCGACCGGACGAGGTCGGGGAGCTGCGCGAAGTTCGGCACCTCCTCGAGGGCCTTGCGGAGCGCCGGGAACATGACACGGAGCGTGTACTCGTCCCCGATCTCGCCGCCCATCGAGTTGCCGAGGATGACCGCCACCCGTTCGCGATCGAAGGCCTTGGACGCGCCGTACCCGGCGTCGTCCAACGCGTCGGCGGCGGCCTCGAGCGCCATCTGCTGGATGGGGTCGATGAGCCGCGCGGCGTTCGGCGGGATGCGGAAGCGGCGGGGATTGAAGGAGAAGTCGGTGACGAAGCCGCCGATGCGGGCGTAGGTCTTGTCGGGGACCGAGTGGTCGGGATCCCAGAACAACGCCGGATCCCAGCGGGTGCGCGGCACGTCGACGATGGCGTCGAAGCCGGCGACGAGCTGATCCCAGAGGCGGGTGACACCGCTCGCGCCCGGCAGGCGACAGCCGAGCCCGACCACCGCGATGGGCTCGGTGGGGCCGGAGTCGAGGGTGGGGACGCCCGGGTCGCGGGCCCAGACCGGGTCAGCGGACCGGTCGCCGGACGTCGAGGCGCCGGACGTTGGGACGACCGTGACCGACGTCGGGACCGCCGCGCGCGCGCCGTAGGCGGCGAGGGCCGCGCCGAGGGTGCCGCTGGCATTGCGGAGGGCGACCGCGTGCAGGAGCCCCGCGCCACCCGGCCAGGCATGCTCGAAGGCGTCATCCGCGGCGAACCAACCCACCGCCACGGACTCCAGCGCCTCGCCACCCGCGAGCCGCCGCGCCACGGGCGCCGCGCCCGAAGCCACGATCGCCTGGCCGCCGACCCGCAGCAGATCCCCCGCGGTGAGGCGGTCGAGCCGCGCCGCCAGGTTGGACGGCGCGTAGAAGGCGAACAGGACGTCGGAGAGGACCAACCCGGCCGCGTCGGGGCGGGGCTCTTCGGGGGGGTGCGGCCAATCCACCAGGACCCGCACACCGGGGGGCACCTGCGCGATCAGGGTGCGCACGTCCACCGCGCCGGAGCGCCCGCCGCTGCCGAGGCCACGGAGCACGAGCCCCTCGTAGCCCTCGGGCACGGGCACCACGTCGGTCGCCTCGCGCCAGCACGGGCGGCCGGGGATCGCGGGGCCGTCGGCCGCGAGGATGCCGGCCGTTCCGGGGGCACCGCCGACCGTGGACGAGACGCGTACCCACGCGCCGTCGGGCACCGGGCCGGTGCTCGCGGTCAGGTCGACGACGGCGGTAGCGCCCACCGCCTGGACCCGAGCCGCCAGGCTCGCGCGTTCGACGGGAAGAACGCAGTAAATCGTGCTCGCCAAGCCTGTCTCCGGGCAAATGGCCGTCCTCATAACCCAGCGCATGGGCCCCCGAGCGAATGAGCGGGCATTCATCCTGTGTTACGCAGGGGCGTGTAAGGACTTGCCATGTTCGTCGGAACCATCCTGGCCACCCTGCTCGTCCTCCCCGCCCAGGCCGAGCCCCCTCCCCGGGGCAACACGGGCAACCAGCTCTCCGCGCGCACCCAGCTCCGCTACCAGGACGTGCTCACGACCCGCTCCGGGTCGAAGTGGCGGGGCCGGATCGTCGAGCGGGGCGAGGTGTTCCGCATCCGCCTCGACGACAACAGCGAGGTCGCGGTCGAGAAGGCGGAGGTGGCGTCGGTCACCCGCGAGCTGCATCCCGGCTTTCCACACACCGGCCAATGGACCGCGCGCGCGGCGGTGGGCGCCGAGGTCGCCTTCATCACCGCCACCCAGAACGCCGGGCTCCAGACCGGCCCCTACCTGGAGTTGGCGCTCGGTCGGAACTTCGGCGGCGGGCTCGAGCCCGAGATCGTGTTCGCGCTCACCCCCATCGGCCCCACCGACGGCGTCTACACCCCCGAGATCGGCGTGGGCGCGCGCTACTACCTGCAGCCCTACAAGCGGGCGAAGCCCTTCACCGAGACCCAGATCATCTTCTACGGCGCCGAGGGGGATCTCGGGCTCCGCACCGGGCCGGGCTTCCTGCTCGACGTGTCGCCCAACCTCTCGCTGGGCGCCAGCCAGGGCGTCACCCTGATGACACAGGAGAACGACGAGGGGGATGTCGGCGCGGGCGTCGGCTACCACGTGACGTTTCAGTCACAAGGTCGGTTCTGAGCCTATCGATAGGGTGCTACCGTCACGGTCGACGGTCGCGCACAGACACGACGTGACGCTTGGTAACGCCCGCAACCACCTGCCTCCTCGGTCGAGGCGTATCGGGACGAAGGATAGGCCCGACCGTATCGACCACCAGATACGGAGTGTTCGACTTTGCGAGCGTGAGCGCATGGAACGGCATCAGACAACGCGCGTCGGCACCGGCATCGAGGGGCTGGACACCATCCTCCGCGGGGGGCTCCCCGCCCACCGCCTCTACCTGGTCCAGGGTGACCCGGGCGTCGGAAAGACGACGCTGGCGCTCCAGTTCCTGCTCGAGGGCGCGCGGAACGGCGAGCGGACGCTCTACGTCACCCTGTCCGAGACGCGCGAGGAGCTCACCGGCGTGGCCGCCTCGCACGGCTGGGACCTCGCCGGGATCGACGTCTTCGAGATGTCCGCCGGAGAGTCCGCCTCCACCGCCGACGAGAACACCCTCTACCTGCCGTCGGAGGTCGAGCTCGGCGAGCGGATGGCCGCCCTCCTGGCCGAGGTGGAGCGCGTGCAGCCGACGCGGATCGTGCTCGACTCGTGCACCGAGCTGCGGCTCCTCGCGCAGACCCCGCTCCGGTTCCGCCGACAGGTGCTGGCATTCAAGGAGGGCCTCGTCCGCCGGAGCTGCACCGTCCTGCTGCTCGAGACCCCGATCGTCCGCGGCGGCGACGCGATGCTCCAGAGCCTCGTGCACGGCGTGATCGAGATGGAGCAGCTCTCGCCGTTGTACGGGGCCGAGCGCCGGCGCCTGCGGATCGTGAAGCTGCGCGAGGTCAAGTTCCGCGGCGGTTACCACGACCTGACCCTCGTGGACGAGGGGGTGCGGGTGTTCCCGCGGCTCGTGGCCGCCGAGTTCACGCCCGGGTTCACGAAGGGCGTCGTCTCGAGCGGCATCCCGTCGATCGACCTCTTGGTGGGCGGCGGGCTGGAGCGCGGCACGAGCATGCTCCTCCTCGGCCCGGCCGGGTCCGGGAAATCCACCTTCGCGATCCGGTATGCCGTCTCCGCCGCCGAACGGGGCGAGTACGTCACCATGTTCATGTTCGACGAGGGCCTGGAGACCCTCCTCGTCCGATGCGCCGTCCTCGGCATGCCGCTCGAACCGCACCTCGCGTCGGGGCGGATCTCGGTCCACCAGGTCGATCCGGCGGAGCTCTCGCCGGGAGAATTCGCCCACCGGGTCCGCCGGGAAGTGGAGCAGAACAAGGCGCGCATCGTGATCATCGACAGCCTCAACGGCTACCTCAACGCGATGCCGGAGGAGCACTTCGTCGTCATCCAGCTCCACGAGGTGCTGAGCTACCTGCGGCAGCAGGGGGTGCTCACGATCCTCACGCTCGCCCAGCACGGGCTGGTGGGACCGACGATGACGACCACGGTGGATGTCAGCTACCTCGCCGATACGGTGGTGGTGTTGCGCTACTTCGAGGCGACCGGCCGCTTGCGCAAGGCCGTGTCGGTGCTGAAGAAGCGGACGGGCGCGCACGAGGACACCATCCGCGAGTACATGCTCGGGGAGGAGGGCCTCGCGGTGGGGCCGCCGCTGACCACCTTCCAGGGGATCCTCACCGGCACGCCGACGTTCGTGGGCGATCCGGGCGAGGAGGGGCCGCTCCTGGAAGGGGCGAAGTGACCGCGTTCGAGCAGGGCCGCGCGACCGAGCGGGACCTCCTCGAAGGGCGCATCCTCGTCCTCACGCCGACCGGTCGGGACGCCCTGCTGACGTGTGATCTCCTGACGCGGGCGGGCTTCGCCACGAAGGTGTGTGTCGATCTCGCGGAGTTGTGCCACGAGGCGGCCCAGGGCGCCGCCGCGTTGATGGTCGCCGAGGAGGTGCTCCGCCCCTCGGCCCGCACCGGGCTCGTCGCGATGCTCGAGCTGCAGCCGTCCTGGTCGGACCTCCCCGTGTTGATCTTCACCGGTGAAGGCGCCAGCCTGCAGGGCCGCGCACCAGCGCTCGACCTGCTCGGGCCGCGCGCGAACGTCACGCTCCTCGACCGGCCGCTCCGACCAGTCACCATGTTGAGCGCGGCCCGCGCCGCCGTGCGCGCCCGCCGGCGGCAGTACGAGGCCCGGGAGGAGATCGAACGCCAGGAGCTCGCCGTGCGCCAGCGCGACGAGTTCCTCGCGATGCTCGGGCACGAGCTCCGCAACCCGCTCGGCACCATCCTGCTCGCGGTGGAGATCCTCGGCCGGGGGGATCCCGCCGACGCCCCGAAGCAGCACGACATCATCCGCCGGCACGGCCAGCACCTCGCCCGACTCGTGGACGACCTCCTCGACGTCGCGCGCGTGACCTCCGGAAAGATCTCCCTGCAGCGCAAGGAGGTCGATCTGCACGACCTCGTGTCCGGCTGCATCGTCGCCATCGAGCCGGCCGCGCGGGCGCAGGGCCTGCAGATCGGCCTGCGCGGCGACACCGAGCCGCTCGTCGTCGACGGCGACACGGTGCGCCTCGAGCAGGTGGTCTCGAACCTGCTCGCGAACGCGGTGAAGTACACGCCCCCCGGCGGCCACGTCGACGTCTGGCTCGGCCAGGAAGGGGGAGAGGCCAGCATCCGGGTGCACGACGACGGCGTGGGGCTCGACGAGGAGACGCTCGCGCACGCGTTCGACCTGTTCTCGCAGTCGGAGCGCACGCTCGATCGCTCCCAGGGCGGCCTCGGGATCGGGCTCACGCTCGTACGCTCGCTCGTCGGCCTGCACGGCGGCACGGTGAACGCCCACAGCGACGGCCGCGGGAGCGGAAGCGAGTTCGTCGTCCGGCTCCCCCTGTGTGACGGCGCGGCGCCCCCCATCGAGCCGCGGGCCCATCCGCGCGCCGTGGCGGTCCACCGGGTCCTCGTCGTGGAGGACAACGCCGACATGCTGGAGCTCATGTTGTCCCTGCTCGGGCACCTCGGGCACGAGGCGCACGGCGCGGTCGACGGCCTCGAGGGGGTCGCCACCGCGCGGCAGATCCGGCCGACGGTCGTGCTCGTCGACATCGGCCTGCCCCGCCTCGACGGATACGGTGTCGCCCGGCAGATCCGCGCGGAGCTCGGTTCGAGCGTGCGGCTCGTCGCGCTCTCCGGCTACGGGCAGCCAGAGGACCGCCGCCGCGCGTTCGAGGCCGGCTTCGACGTCCATCTCACCAAGCCGCTCGAGCTCGCCGATCTCGAGGAGCTGCTCGCCACGCCCCCCGCGCCTCCGATGGCTGGACCCGACGGCCCTACGGCGGCGCTGGCAGAGTGACGGCGGATCCCTTCGGGATCCCCACGAGGTACGTGGCGTGCGCGGGTGCATCCCCGAGCTTGATGGTCCCGATCTCCCACTCCCAATCCGGGGCGTCGATGCCCGCGACCAATTCGTGGAGCTCCTCGACGCTGTAGATCCGCAGCCAGGAGACGATGCCATCCCAGAACACGAAGGGTTGCATGACCGGGACGAGCCAGGTCCAGAGGAGCCAGGGCCAACGGAAGGGACGCCAGAAGGGCAGGGAGAGGGTGACGGAGAGGGGGGAGAGCAGGAGGGCGACGAGCATCGTGGGCTCGCGGCTCACCACCTCGAACACGCCGATGGGCTGCCGCTTCGCCACCGCGTCGGCGAGGATCTTCCGGGCGACATCGGGCGGGAAGTGGTGGAACGCGTTGAAGATCGTGCGGAAGCCGGTGAGCTCGGGAGGGACGGAGGTGGCGTCGACAGGCTCGGCGCGGCCGCTCACGCGCCCCTCGCTCCCCTCGGCGGCGTGCGCGAAGGCGCGGACGTTCGGGTACCGATCGGTGAGGAGGACGCTTACCGGCCGGCCCCGCGCGGCGAGCTCGTCCGCGACGACCCGGACGGGGCCTCCGGCGCCGGAGCAGAGGTCCACGAGGGTGGTCGCGCCGGTGGCGGCGATGGCCCGCTCCAGGGGCGGGACGAGCCGCTTCGCGTGCCCCGACGCACGCTCGGCGAGCGCGATGTAGGCGGTGCCGCCGTCCCGCAGGATGTCGGGGAACCAGGGGAGGTCCTCCAGCTCGACGAGTTGCAGACGCTTCATGGGGACTCCTCGGATCCGATCACAGCGCCAGCGCCGCCACCAGCTCCACCAACGCGCGGACGCCCCACTTGTACCCCTCGACGGGGATGCGCTCGTCGTCCCCGTGGAACATGGCGGTGAACTTCGTGCCTTCGGGCAGCTCCACCGGGGAGAACCCCCAACACTTCATCCCGAGCTTCGACCACGCCTTGGCGTCGGTGAACCCCGGGATCATCGTGTGGAGCACGGTGGCCTCGGGGTCGTGCGCCGCGATGATGCGACCGATGTGGCCAGCGATGGCGTCATCGGGATCGGTGGACACCGGGGGCATCTCGTGGTCGACGGTGATCTCGAGGTCGTCGCCGTCCTTGCCGAGCAATTCACGGATCTCGCGGACGAGGTCGGCGCCGGTCTGACCGGGCAACAAGCGCCCGTCCACCTGGAGGGTCGCCTCGCTCGGCACCTGGTTCACCTTGTCCCCCCCGCGCAGGATCGTCGGGTTGGCGGTGTTGTGCAGGTTGGCGTCGAACGTGGTGGCCAGCGAGGGCTCGGGGAACACGTGATCGAGGAGCGGCCCGCAGAGCGGCGCATGGAGGAGGCCGTGGAGCACGAGCCGGTTGGCGAGCGGCTGGTGGGAGGCGAGCTTGTGGATGAAGCGCTCGACCACGGGGGTCACGTGGTGCGGGAGGCGGGTGGTGCCGAGCAGGTGCGCCACCCGGGCGATCTTGGGGAGCGGGTTGTCCTTGTTGGGGAGCGAGCCGTGCCCGGGGGTGCCACGGGCGCGGATGGTCATCCAACACATGCCCTTCTCCGCCACCTGCACGGGGTAGAAGCGCTTGCCCCCGCTGTGGAGGGTGAACCCGCCGATCTCCGAGATCGCGTACTCGCCGCGGATCTTGTCGGGGTGGTGGTCGGCGAGCCACATCGAGCCCCACGTGCAGCCGGCCTCCTCGTCGGCCACGCCGGCGAAGATCACGTCACGCTTGGGCTTGATCCCGTGGCGGGCGAGCAGGCCGAGCACGAGGCACTCCATCGCCACCATGTTCTTCATGTCGATGGCGCCGCGACCCCAGATCCAGCCGTCGTGGATGTCGCCGGAGAACGGCGGGCGGCTCCACCGCGTCGGATCGGCGGGGACCACGTCCAGGTGGCCGGAGAGCAGGATGGGGGCGCCGCCGGTGCCATCCCCCCGCACGCGACACACCACGCTGCCCTTGCCCGGGAGGGGCTCGAACACCTCGGGCTCGAGCCCGTCCGAACGGAGGCGATCGGCCAGGAACGTGGCGGCCTCGGTCTCGTTCGCGGCCCGGTCGGGAGAGTTGGTGGTGTCGATGCGCAGGAGGGTCTGTAGCAGATCGACGGCCTCCGCACCGGTGGAGGCCCAATCGATCTCGGAGAGGAAGGGGTGGGCCATCTACGGGGCGGCCACGTAGCCCGCGTCGGGCTCGGCACCGGCATCCAACACGGCTGCACCCGCGACGGACACACAGACCTCGCCGTTCACCGTGACACAGTCCACCCGCACGCGGCCCACGCCGCCGTCCCCGCCGATCCGGATGTGGGTCGCCTCACCCAAGCCGCCTTGGGCGTCGATGGCGTCCGTCGGAAGCGTGAGCGTGTCGGCCACGATCCACACGCTGCCGCCGGCGCCGCCGCCCGCGCCGTAGGTCCAGGTGCCCGTGGCCCAGTGCGGAGTCGTGCCGCCGACGGTGGTGATCGCGGCCGCGCCCTCCGCCGAGACCGCGCTCGCACCGACGTAGACGATGCCGCCGCCGCCGCCACCGGGGCCCGGGTAGGACGTGCCACGCCACACCCCGCCGCCGCCAGAGCCGAGGAACAGCCGGGAGAGATCGATCTCCCCGTAGGTATCCCCCGCTTCGGGGGCCGTGGCCGAGCCGCCGTTCCAGCTCGCGCCCGGCGTGGCGCCGCCACCGTGGTTCCCGCCACCGCCGGTCACGTGCGCGCCGCCGGCACCCAGGTTGTTGGCCCACCACCCGTAGTACTCGTTGTAGTTGCCGTCCCCCTCGCCCTCGCCGCCGTAGGATTCGCCCTGGAACGCGTCGAGGTTGTAGGTGCTTCCGGTCGCGCCGCCCAGGTAGCCCGCCTCGTCCATCGCGATGGCGCCGCCCGCCGCGATCGACACCGTGCCCGTGGCGCGGAAGGCGAGGAGCCCGCCCCCGCCGCCGTCCCACGCGCCCGTCGTGAGCATCCCGGCCGCGCCGATGGACACGTCGGTGTACTGCGGCACCCGCACGAGCACGACGACCTGGCCGGAGAGGTCGGCGTTGGTCACCGCGCCGTAGAGCTCGGTGACGGGGCCGTCGAGCGTGACGGTGCGCCCCGACACGTCGGACACCCACGCGAACTCGTAGCGGCCCACCGAGTCGTGAGCGGTGTCGGATCCCTGGAGGTTCACGACCAGCACCTCGTCCCCCGCGGCGAGGCCGTCGGCGTCCTCGCCGAGCGTGACGGTGTCGGCGTCGAGCGTGGCCACCGTGTAGGTCACGCCGTCGGCCTCGGTCCGAGTACCCGAGGCATCCGTCGAGAGGTCGACCACGCCGGACACGGTCAGGGGGCCGTCCGCGCCGGTGCCGATCCAGGTGTTGTCGTCGACCGCGCCGTCGCAATCGTCGTCCACGCCGTCGTACCGCTCGGGGGCGCCGGGGTACGCGGTGGCGTCGGTGTCGTCACAGTCCCCGTCGGGGGAGACGTAGCCGTCGGGGGACGAGCACGCGTCGACCGCGGACACGGTCTCGCCCCACCCGTCACCGTCGCCGTCGGCGTACCAGGTGGAGACGTCGGCGGCGTCGTCCTCGTCGACGGCGCCGTCGCAGTCGTCGTCCACGGTGTTGCACACCTCGGTGGCGCCGGGGTTCACCTCCGGCTCGGCGTCGTCACAGTCATCGTCGGTGGCGACGTACCCGGTCGGCGCGGTGCAGCCGCTCCGGACATAGACGTCGGCCCCGTATCCATCGCTGTCGTAGTCGATGTACCAGGTGGTGGTGAGCCCCTCGTCGCTGGTGCCGTCGCAGTCCTGGTCGTCGCCGTCACACACCTCGGTCGCCCCGGGGAACACGGTGGCGTCGGCGTCGTCGCAGTCCGTCCAGCTCGCGACCCGGCCGTCGGGCGCACAATCGAGCACGCCGCTGCCGGGATCGCCGAAGCTGTCCCCGTCGGCGTCGGTGAACCAGAGGGTGGTGCCCTCCTCGTCGATCGCGCCGTCGCAATCGCTGTCCACGTCGTCACACACCTCGTCGGCGCCGGGAAACACGTCGGCACGGGTGTCGTCACAGTCGCGGTCGTTGTCGACGGCGCCCTCGCACGCCTCGAGCGAGGTGGCCGGATCGCCGAAGCCGTCCCCGTCCTCGTCCGCGAAGAACGTGCCGGTCACGCCCTCGTCGACGACCCCGTCACAGTCCTGGTCGATGCCGTCGCAGGCCTCCTCCGCACCCGGTCGGATCGCGGGGTCGGCGTCGTCACAATCGCCCTGGTCCACGGTGAACCCGTCGGCGTCGGCGTCCTCCACGGGGCCGCCGGTGTCGTCGACCGCGGTGTCGATCGTCGGATCGGTGTCCTCGTCGTCGGTGTCGTCGATCGCCGTGTCGACGTCGGTGTCACCCGCCGTGTCGGGATCGGACAACCCGTCGGTGTCCGGCTTGCCCGTGTAGTCTTCAGGATCGCGGCGACAGGCGACGAGGGTGACGAGTAGGAAGAGGCGCATACGGGGGAGGATACTCCAATCTCACGCCGCGATGTCGGGCGGGGAGCCACCTGGCCCTACTCCCCGATCGGAGGGACGAGCACCGGCACCTGGTCGTCGCGGACCGCCAGCACGAACGGGCGCAACAGCGCCTCTGCCTGCACGCTCTCGTGCAGGGTGCTGTGGTCGGCCGTCTCCCACGCGGCATCGGCGTACGGCTGGGTCCGTGCCCACTGGAGCAGCCCGCCGGTGGCGCCATCTCCGAGGTTTCCGGAGAGCGGGCCCGCCACGTACGGCACGCCGTCGATCGGGAGGAGCTCGGCCCCCACGCCGGTGACACCCAAGGCCTGGGCGAGCATGGCCGTCGAGGAGTTGGGGACGATCGTGTCGTCGTACGCCATGAGGATCAGCACGTCCGGCCCCTCCGCCACGGCGCGCCGCCGCGTGATCGCCGCGGCGTGGACGAGCGGATCGCCGGCGTCGATGAGCGTCTGCACCATCGGGATCGAACGCTGGAGCTCGTCGTCGTCCCAGTCGGGCGGCTTCATCAGCGTGGCGATGATCCCGAAGCTCTGGGAGTCGATGACCAGCCGCATGAGCCCGCCGCCGGGGACGATGAACGTGCCCGCGTCGACCGACGGGCTCCACGCCACGAGCTCGGGCCCCATGATGCCCCCGAGGCTCGCACCGGCGTACTGGATGCGGCCCGCGTCCAGGTCGACGACGCCGTCCCCCTCCACGTCCAGGCCCGTGACGACCGCGCGCACCACCTGGAGCTTGTCCCACGCCGAGGCGCGGAAGTTGTCGCGCAACACGAGCGCGTCCAGGCTCGGCGGCGTGAGCGTGAAGCCGAACAGCGCCATGATCTGCTCGAGGTCGTCCTCTGCGACGCGCCGCGGGTGCTCCCCGTGTTGCTGGGCATCCACCGCCACGGTGGCGACGCCCTCGGGCGCCACGATCCTCGCCATGAATTCGCACTGGCCCTTGCTGCCCCCCAGGCCGTGCCCGCAGAGGGCCACCGGGTAGGGGCCGGCCACGTCCGCGGGCGGCAACCACACCGCGACCGGGAGCGCGTAGGTCGACCGCACGGACACGGGGCCCTCGGGCACGATGCCGTCGTCGGCCCGGTAGTCACCCACGGTGATCGTGCCGCGGCAGTCACGCCACCCGCCCTCGTCGGCGCAGGTCATCGGGCCGTCGAGCGAGATCGCGCGCGTGTCCACGTCGGCCGCCACGGCGGCGTCGACCTCCTCGGCGGACTGGGTGGTGAACACGACCATCGCGCCCACCTCCTCCGGCGCCCACCCGAGGGCCGCCAACCCCTCCGCGTACCGATCGGCGAAGCGCGCGTCCGGGACGGTGAGGAGCGCGCGGAGCGCGGGCGGCGGCGAGATGCAGCCCGCCTCGTACGCCGAGCGCACCGCCAGGACGCCGCGTGCGCCGGGGGGCAGGGGCTGCCAGGGCGTGACGGTGAGCGTGCGTGAATACTCCAGCGTGCCGACGGTGGCGGCGCGGCGCACCCACGCGCCGTCCTCCTCGACGAGCAGCACCACGTCGAGCTCGGCCACGTCGGGGAGCGCGTTGCTGAACTGCATCACCAGCGCGGGCGTGAGCCCGAACCCGTCGAGGGTGCCGAGCTGTACGAGCAGGTTGGCGTACATCTCGGGGAACGCGGCGAACGCGGGATGCTCCGCTGGCATCGAAACCCGCAGGCCCGTGGCCGTGGCGGCGTCCGGCACGGTCCAATGATCGTCGGGGAAGGTGTGGAACGCCTCGTCGGGCGCGTAGCTGTAGGCGAGATCCCCCTCGCAGAAGGGGACCGGATCGGCCTCTTCGGGGGGGAGCGGGGCGGCGCAGGCGAGGAGGAGGAGCAGCATGGCGGCGCCATCTTAGCGGACAGGGGCCCGGGTGGTCGCCTCCCCTCGGAACACGCGAGGAGAAAACAAAGAAAGCCCCTCTCGGCGTGAACCGAGAGGGGCTTCTTGTATGAGGCGGCCGGCAGTTACCTACTCTCCCACAGCGTTGCCGCTGCAGTACCATCGGCGCAAGAAGGCTTGACTTCCGTGTTCGGAATGGGAACGGGTATGACCCTTCCGCTATCGCCACC
>JAKFCH010000238.1:0-27401 GCA_036676765.1 Deltaproteobacteria bacterium | reverse complement strand
TGGACTTCGTCGCGGGCGGCAGCGTCCTGGCCCGGCGCAACGAGGACGGCCCCCTGCCGCTCGAGGACGCGTGCGTGCTCGCGATCCAGGTGCTCTCCGCGCTCGCGGAGGCCCACGGCAACGGCATCGTGCACCGCGACGTGAAGCCCGGGAACGTCCTCGTGGACGAGGCGGGCAACGCCGAGCTCTGCGACTTCGGCATCGCGCGGCACCTCGACGCCACGCGGGAGCGCCTCACGAGCACCGGGATCAGCCTCGGCACCCTGCTCTACATGGCGCCGGAGCAGCGGTTGGACGCGCACCGCGCCGACCTGACCGTCGATCTGTACGGCGTCGGCACCCTGCTGTTCCGCCTCGTCACCGACGCCAACCCCGCCGACCTGTTCACCGCGGACATCGGCGCCAAGCGCTGGGCGGCGCTCCCCGAGCCGCTCCGGCCCCTCGTGTGGCGGGCGACCCGGACCGAGCCCCGCGATCGGTGGCCGAGCGCCCGCGCGATGGCCGAGGCGCTGCTCGCCCAGCTCTCCCCCGCGCGCCGCGAGGCCCTCGTGAGCCTCCCCGGCGGCGATCCCGCGCGGTTCCCCGCGCCCGCCGCGTCGGTGCGCCCCCCCGAGGCGCTGCCGGAGTTCGACGAGGACGACGAGAAGACCGACGAGATCATCCGGCCCGGCCCGCCCGGCCGCCCCGGCAAGCCGAGCGGCGCGCCCGTCCCGAAGGCGCCGACCGCGTCCTCCCCCTGGCCGTGGCGGCTCGGGGGCAGCGCCGTGGCCCTGGTCCTCGCCGGCCTCGTCCTGGCGTGGCTCCGCGCGTAGGCAGGGCGGTCCCCGCCGGGGGGCGCGCCGCGCCGCCGCCCCGTTGCGCTACCATCGCGGAATGCGCATCCGCCCCTTCGACGCCCGTTCCCCCGTGCCGCTCCTCGTCGAGCCGGACGGCGATCCCTCCGTGGACGCCCTCGTGGACTGGCTCCGCGCGGACCCCGCCGCGACCGAGGCGCGCCTCACCGAGCACGGCGCCCTCCTGTTCCGCGGCTTCGCGGTGGACGGCCCCGCCGCCTTCGAGCGGATCTGCCGCGCCGTCGATCCCGACCTCCAGAACGACTACCTGGGCACCTCCCCGCGGGACGCCCTCACCCCCTACGTGTTCACCGCCAGCGAGCTCCCGGGGCACTACCCCATCCCCCAGCACGCGGAGATGACCTTCCTCCCCGAGCCGCCGCGCCGCCTGTTCTTCTGCGGCCTCCGCCCCAACGACGGCCCCGGCGGCGAGACCCCCCTCGCCGACTTCCGCGCCGTCTACCGCGACCTCGATCCCGACGTGCGGGCGCGGTGGGTCGCGCGCGGGCTCCGCATCGTGCGCAACTACGGCGGCCCCGAGGGGCAGGGCCGGCGCGACCCGCGCCAGCTCAAGCGGTGGGACCAGATGTTCGGCACCACCGACCGCGCGGAGATCGAGCGCATCTGCGTCACCCACGCCTTCACGCCGCGGTGGCGTGACGACGGCCGCCTCCAGCTGGTGAGCACCCAGCCCGCCGCGCGCCCGCACCCGACGACCGGCGAGCCGGTCTGGTTCAACCACGCGCACGTGTTCCACGCCTCCGCGGGCCCCGGCGAGTACGCGCGCATCGCGACCCGGATGGGCGCCTGGCCGTGGCGCGGCTGGCAGGTGGCCGCGACCGCGCTCGGCGTGTGGCAGCGCCTCGGCGCCGACCCCGAGGACGCCGCCATGCACGTCACCTTCGGGGACGGCGGCGCCATCCCCGCGGGGGACTTCGAGGCCGTGCGCGACGCCATCTGGAAGAACATGGTGTTCCCCCGCTGGGAGCGGGGCGACGTGACGGCGATCGACAACCGCGCCGTGGCGCACGGGCGCATGCCCTACACGGGGGAGCGGCTCGTGGCGGTGTGCTGGGCATAGGCGCGCGCGTCTCGACGACGCGTGCAAAAACCCGGCCGCCGATCCCGGCCGCGCTCGCGTTACGGAAACGCGTGTCACGCTTCTGGCTGGGACCCGCGCTCGTCGACCTCTCCCGGAGCGAGGTCCGGCACGGCGAGTCGGTCGACCACCTCACCGGTCGTGAGGCGGCGCTGCTCGCATGGCTGTTCGAGCGGCCCGGCGTCGATGTCTCGCGTCGGGACCTGCTCCAGCGGGTCTTCGGGTACAAGGCGGGGGTGGAGAGCCGCGCGGTCGACTTCACCGTCCATCGGCTGCGCCGGAAGATCGAGGCCGACCCCGCGCGGCCCGTGCACCTCGTCGCGTCCCCCGGGCACGGCTACCGCCTCGACGGGGTCCGGGTCGACACGGCCTCCGTCGGGTCCGCGGCCGCCGCGCTCACGGCCGCGCCCGGCCTCGTCGGGCGGTCGGCCGAGTCGGCCGCGCTCCGCGCGTGGCTCTCGGGGCCGGCCGCGCCCCTCTTCCTGGTGGGCCCCGGGGGCGTCGGCAAGACGGCCCTCGCGCGCGCCCTCCTCGAGGACGCCCCCAACGCCGTGTTCGTCGATCTCTCGCTGTCCGAGGCCTCCGCCCTCGACCTGCCGGCGGCCGTCCAGAGCGCGGCCAACGGCCCCTTCGGCGACCGCCCGCTGTTGATCGACAACGCCGAGCACGTCCAGGACCTCGTGCTCGCCTGGCTCTCCGGACCGGGCGCGCGCCGCCGCGTCCTCGTGACCTCGCGCATCGCCCCCACGGGCCTCCCGACGCTCGGCGTCTCCCCGCTCGGCACGGAGGACGGCCTCGCGCTCCTCCACCGCCTCGCACCCACCGTGGACCCCGCGGCCGGGCGCGCCCTCGTGGCGGCGCTGGAGGGGCTCCCCCTGGCCATCGAGATCGCGACGACGCGCCTCGGCACCATCGCGGCCGACACGCTCGCCCGCCGCCTCGCCGCGGGTGATCTCCGCCTGCTGGGGCGCGGCGCGGGCCGGCAGGGCAGCCTCGACGCGGTGCTCGCGTGGTCGTGGGTGCTGCTCCCCCCCGACGCCCAGGCGCTGGTGCGCGCCGCCGCCGTGTTCGCCGCGCCGTTCGACTTCGAGGCGATCGAGGCCGTCAGCGGGCTCGACTGTGTCGTGGTCGCCGAGGCGCTCGACGAGGTGGAGCGGCACCACTGGCTCGTCCGTGTCTCGCAGCACCGCTATCGGCTGGCGCCGCCGCTACGCGCGTGGCTCGGGGAGCCGGATCCCGCCGCGGTCGCCCGCCACCTCACGTGGTGCTGCGCGGGCGGCGCGCCCCTCGCCGACCAGCTCCGCGCGTTCGACCGCGCGCGGGATCCCGAGTCGCGCCTCGTCCTCGCGCGCGCGCTCCCCGCCGACGCGTTCGCGCCCGACGAGTCGATGCCCGCGCGGGCCGAGCGGCTGCGCGGGGTGCTGGAGTGGTTCCCCGAGGACGCCCACCTGCACTGGGCCCTGGGGATGGCGTACGCCCTCTCCGGATTGCGCGGGCCCGCGCGGGCCTCGCTGGAGCGCGCGGCCGCCCTGGTCGAGGACGGCCACGACGAGGAACTCCGCGGGAAGATCGAGGGGCAGCTCGGGAACGTGGCCGCCTACGGGGGCGAGTCCGACCGCGCGATCCAGCTGTTCCACGCCGCGGTCGACCGCCTCGTGGGGATGGGGGCGCGTTGCCAGGCCGCGACGTTCCGGGCCAACCTCGGCAGCGCGCGCCTCGCGCGGGGCGAGCTCGAGGCCGCCGAGACGGAGCTCCTCCAGGCGCTCGCCGACATGGACACCCGGGCCCGCGCCGCCAACCGGGGCCGGGTGCACGCCAACCTCGCCTCCCTCTACGTCCGCCGGGGCCAGGACGCCCTCGCCGAGCATCACGAGGCGCTCGCCGAGCAGATCTTCCGGGAGGCCGACGATCGCATGTGCCTCGGGCAGCTCCTCGGGAACCGCGCGGTCCGGCGGCTCGACATGGGGCTCCTGGAGGAGGCGCGTCGGCTCGCCGAGGGGGCCCTCGTCCTCCATCGGGACCTCGGCAACACCCGCAGCGAGGCGATGACGCTCATGACCCTAGGCGACATCGGCGCGGAGGAGCGGGATCCGTCCGCCCTGGTCCACCTCGCGGGCGCGGCGAGCCGGCTGGCCGCCGCCGGGGACCGCCGCTTCGAGGGCTGGGCGCGGTGGCGGTGGGGGCGGGCCGTCTCGCTCGCGGGCGGCGACGGCGCGACGCTCGTCCGGGTCGGGATCGACCTCCTTCGGACCACCGGCGATCGGCGCGGCGCCGGCATCGGCCAGTGGGTCCTCGCCGCCCTCGATCCCGCCGAGCGCCTCCGCGCGGAGGCCGACGATCCGCTCACCCGCAGCCTCGCGGCGGTGCTCGACGGGCGGCCGCCCGAGCTCCGGGAGCACGAGGTGCGGATGCAGGAGCGCCTGGTCGGTCGGTAGCCGGGGGGCCGAACGGCGGCCGGGTCGCTGCAACCGGCTTGCAACGGCCGCGTGGGGGGCGCGTGGGTACGGAGAGGGATGCTCCGAAACGCCCTGAACGCCGATCAGCGCCGCGCCCTCGGCGCCCTCGCCCGGACGCTGTTCCGGTGGGATCCCACGCTCCAGCTCGACAGGGTCGAGGCCTCCGTCCTCGAGCGCACGCAAGCCTGGCTCTCGCAGGGCCCCTCGGCGCGCGGCGACGCCCTCCTCGCCGCCCTCACCACCTTCGACGAGGGCTTCGGCGCCTGGGTGGACCCTCCCGGCACCCCCTTCGCCGACGGCACCGTCGAGGCGCAGGCCGCCTGGGTCGACGCGTGCGCCCATGCCCGCTCGCCGGGCGCCCGAGAGGGGTTCGAGGCGCTCACCTCCGCGGTGCTCCTCCACTACGTCGGCCCGTGAGCGGGCGGCGGTGGGGGTCCGGCGAGCGCATCGCGGGGGCGCGCGCCGGATAGTCTCCCATGGAGGGGCCGCGCATGAACGACATCGACGCGACGCGGCGGAGCTGGAACGCCGCCACGCGGAACCACAACGCCCACAAGGGGGATCAGGCCGCGCGCCTCGCCGCGGGCGGGGACGTGTTGTTCCCCGAGGAGCTCGACCTGCTCGGCGATCTGCGCGGCGCCTCGCTCGTCCACCTCCAGTGCAACGCCGGCCAGGACTCGTTGTGCCTCGCGCGGCGGGCGGCGCAGGTGACCGGGGTGGACCTGTCCGACGAGGCCATCCGGTTCGCGCGGGAGCTCTCCGCGCAGTCGGGGATCCCGGCGGAGTTCGTGGAGTCCGAGCTGGTCACGTGGCTGCACACCACCGACGCGCGCTTCGACGTGGCGTTCAGCAGCTACGGGGCGAGCCCCTGGCTGCCCGACCTCGGCGTCTGGGCCCGCGGCATCGCCCGGGTGCTCCGGGACGGCGGGCGCTTCGTCTACGTCGAGTTCCACCCGCTGGTGTGGAGCATCGGCGCCGACCTGCGCCTGTCGGGTGACGACTACTTCGCCACCGCCCCCTTCCTCGAGCCGGTCGGCGACTACGTCGCGGACTCGGGCGAGTCGCTCGGTGCGGTCGAGCTCCACCCGGTCGAGGCGAACTCCGTGCCCGCCCAGAGCTGGCAGCACTCCCTCGGTGACATCGTGACCGCCCTCGCCGCCGCGGGCCTCCGCGTCGAGGCGCTGCACGAGTACCCGTACGCCAACGGGTGCAAGGTCAACGCGGCGCTTGTGCCCGCGCCGGGCCGCCGGTGGGTCTGGCCCGAGGGCACGGCCCGGGTGCCGCTCATGTTCGGGTTGGTGGCGCGGAAGGGGTAGGGGAGGCGTCACTCCCCCACGTACTGGATCTTCCAGATCCGCCCCCGTGCATCGTCCGACACGTACAACGCGCCGTCGGGCCCCTGGGCGAGCCCAGTGGGGCGGCTGTTCTCCTCCGCGTCGCGGCGGTCCGGGTCCCGCGCGAAGCCGTCCGCGAACACCTCGAAGGGGCCGGCGGCCCGCCCGTCCCGGAGCGGCTGGAACACCACGTTGAAGCCCTCTTGCGGCAACGGCGCGCGGTTCCAGGAGCCGTGGAACGCCACGAACACGCCGTCCCGGTAGCGGGCGGGGAACGTCGAGCCCGTGTAGAACGCCATCGCGTTCGGGGCCCAGTGGCCCGGAAACCAACCGACGTTCGCGTCGAACGTGGCACACCGGCCGACCGTCCGGCCGTCACCGCCGTACTCGGGCGCCAGCACGCGCTTCTCCAGGCGCGGGTCGAAGTAGCAGTAGGGCCAACCGTAGTCGTCGCCGCGGCGCACGCGGAGGAGCTCCTCGGCGGGCACCTCGGCGTTGTCGCGGGGCGAGAACCCGAGCTGCTCCCACTCGCCCAGGTCGTCGCGGCCGTGCTGGACGACCCAGAGGGAATCGTCCTCGGGGTGGGTCGCGATCGCGACGGCGTTGCGGATGCCACGCGCGAAGTGTTCTCCTCCGGCCTGGGTTTGATTCGGGATGCGCGCGTCGAGGCGCCAGATCCCCGCGGTGGTGTCGAGCTGATCGCAGGGATCGACCCCTTCCACGCCCGCCTCCCGATCCAGGTCCGGCGGCTGACACGCGTTGGTCTCCGAGCCGACGTTGACATACAAATCGCCGCCGGGCGTGATCGCGAAGTTGCGTGTCCTGTGGCCGCCGCTCGGCAGGTCGGCCACGATCGTCTGGAGCTGGCCCCCCGGCGCGAGCTCGCCCGGCGCGAGGGGGTAGCGTTCGATGCGGGTGTGTCCGGTTTCCCGGTTCTCCGGCTGGTGATCGACGTAGAGGTACCCGTCGTACAACGCCACGTGCGAGGCGCCGAAGCCGTCCACGAACTTGCGCTTCTTATCAGCGTGCCCGTCCCCGTCGGTGTCGCGGAGGGCCCACACCCCGTTGCCGTCCTCCCCCGCCACGAACACGTCCCCGTTCGGCGCGACGGCGAGCTGCCGGGCGCCTGTCACCCCCTCGGCGAAGCGTGTCGCGCAGAACCCGTCGGGGAGCTGGAGCCCGGCGTCGTCGGGGTCGCAGGCGGGGGTGTCGTCGCGGGACCCCGCGTCCGCCGGCCCGGCCGAGGCGGACAGGAGAACCAACATCGCCGAGGCGTGCATGTGTCACCCCCCGATCGCTGGACGTATGCACGTTCCGCCGCGCGGCCCGCCTCGAAACGTCCCGCGTGGGTCACGGGCCCCGCGTCGACCAGCACACCTTCCCCGCGCGCCCGCCCCGGCGGAGCGCCCCGGACGCCTCGACCTCCTCCACGAGCCGCGCCACGTCGACGTAGTCGCAGTCGTCGAAGGCCACGCGGGCGCCCTCCGCGAGGTGGGGCGCCCACGCGAGGAAGTCGCCGCGGACGGCGTCGTAGCGGTGGTCCCCGTCGATGAACAGGAGCCCGACGGGCGGCCCCTCCCACGCCGTCGCCACGGCCCGCGACCCGAGGCATACAACCGACACGTGCGCGCCGACCCCCGCCCGTGTCAGGTTCGCGTAGAGGTGCGCCTGGTCCTCGTGCCCGAAGCGCCCGCCCCGCGGCCCCACGAACGGGAGGTGCGGGTCGACGCTCACCACCTGCCCCCCCGCACCCCGCGCGGCTCCCAACGCGAGCGCCACGGTGGAGCGCCCCCGGTAGTTGCCGATCTCCACGGCCACGGCGCCCGCCGGCACCTCCGCGGCGAGCCGCATCAGGAGCGCGGCCTCCTCGCGGGCGAGCCAACCCTCCACGGTCTCGACGAGGTCGAGCGCGTCGGTGTCGGAGAGGGCGGCGAGGGACATGGGGCGCTCCGAGGGGGTGGGTTCATAGCGCACCCGGGCGTGGCGAGCGCCCCCGCCCGCGCGTACGCGGCGGGGTAGGCACGCGTCGCTTCGTCGAGGCCGCGTAGGGCGGCCGTTCGTCGAGGATGGCGCCTTACCCCGGGCGTACGGCCGCGTAGGGCGGCCGTTCGTCTAGGATGGCGCCTTACCCCGGGCGAACGGCCGCGCAGGGCGGCCGTTCGTCGAGGATGGCGCCTTACCCCGGGCGAACGGCCGCGCTTGGCGGCCGTTCGTCCAAACGGCTCACGCTCCACCACGCCCCCGAGAACAACCGCGCCCCGCCCCGCGCCAACCCAACGAGACCCGTGCCCCCCAGCCCGCCGGACGCGGGCGGGCGGGTGTCCTACCCGCCGAGGCTCCTCCTTGCGTCTCGGCGGGTTCATGCATACGATTCAACAGGAGTCATGCAGATGCGCACCACCCTCGACATCGACGATCGCGTGATGCAGACCGCCCAGGAGTTCGCCCCCGAGGGGATGACGAAGACGGCCATCATCGAGGAAGGGCTTCGACTGTTCGCGCAAAAGCAGGCGCAACGAGCCATCGCGCAGGGGGCTGCCTACACCCCGAAATTCCAGGCGCCTCCTCGGCGCCGCGCGTGATCCTCGCGGACACGAACGCCTGGAGTCGCTACGCCCTGTCGAGGCGACAACCCGATCCGGTCTTCGCGCGGCTCGTCATCGACGGCGAGATTGTCTGTCACCCATGGATCTTCGGGGAGTTGGTTCTCGGGGGCATCTCCGACATCGCGGCGCGAAACATCGCGCAGCTCGACTTCATCCCCGTGGCCACCCACGAGGAGACGATCACCTTCATCCGGCGGCATCGGCCACAGGGCATCGGCTGGGTGGACGTGAACCTCCTCGTCTCGGCAATCCAGGCGGGAGCGGATCTTCTCACCCTCGATGCGGCGCTGGGCGAGAACGCGGCGCTCCATGGGCGAGCTGCGCGCCCGCACTGACGTCTTCCCCGCCGGACCGGCACCCAACCCTCCACGCCACCCCAGCTCCCCGGCCGGGCCCCAATCCTGTCAGAACGTGATCTGCGCCCCCACCCCAACGTCGACCAACGGCGGCTTCACCGTGATGGCCTCCTCGGTGACGCCGAGGATCGGGGGCACCTCCAGCCCGAACCGCAGCTCCCCGATCTGGCCGTAGTGGCCGGCCACGTAGGCGTTGATCGAGAGGAACGTCAGCGCGCGCACGCTGTAGTCGACGCGTGACGTGAAGCTCTTGTCCGAGAGGTTGCCGATCGTGGAGAGGTTGAACGTGTGGTCGTCCCACCGGCCGGGCCCGGGGATGTAGACGTAGGCGCCCGCGTAGTGGCGGCCGACGTAGAAGGGCGTGAACGCGTCGTTGGACACGAGCCAGGGGTAGAGCGAGGCGTCGTCGTAGCCGGCGTCGTTGTAGAAGTACTCGGCGCCGATGATGAGGCTGTCCTCGTCGTTGTAACGGATGGGGACCTCGAAGCCGGCCACCACCTGGGGGATCCACTCGTCGTCGCGCGTGTGCTCGTCGGGGGTCTCGATGGTGAGGAGGCTGGCGGCGCCGTCGTCGTCGAGGGGGCCCCAGTCGAAGTCGCCCTCGTAGAAGGTGGTCGCGAGGCCGTGGGTGATGGCGGCCTCGGCCTTGAGGTCGAAGATCCACACGGCGGTCGACACCTGGGCGCCGAGCCGGGTGGGGCGGTCCTTGCCGACGGCGCCGGACACCGCCACCTCGGTGGTGCCGACCACCTGCTCGAGCCGCCACGCCGCGCCCACCTGGTCGAGCCGGTCGGCGCCCTCGATGTCGGCGAAGGCGTAGAGGTTGGTGCCGGTCTTCTCGAAGGGGATGTGCACCTTCACGAGGCCGACCCCCGTGCGCTCGTCGAAGAAGGCGAGGGGATCGAGGCGCGCGGGCTGGAGGAAGTCCGTGGGGTTCCAGAAGCGCCCCGCGCCCCACTTCACGCGCTGGCGGCCGAGCGTGAGGAACACCTTGCGGCCGATGTCGAAATTGACCCACATCTGGTCGAGCAGCACATTGGTGGGCTCGACGGGGTTGCCGAATGAATCCGTGTCCCCGGCTTGGGTGCTCAGGTTCTGGGAGAGGCGGCCCTGGACGTAGCCGCGGATGCGGTCGTTGGGCCGCGCGTCCACGTAGAGGTCGAGGAAGTTGGGGCTGGTGAGGGTGATGTCCTCGGGCTCGGGAGCCTCTGGGATCGCGGCGTTGAGCCGCAGATAGAGCCGCCCGCCGATGGTGACGCGCCGCTCGAGGGCCTCGAGCGTGTCGGCGATGCCGCCGGCGCGGGACACGTCCCCGCCGGACATGAGATCGGTGTCCCGGTCGCCGGTCTGGGGCGCGACCTCGCTTGGAGCCGGGGGTGGCGTGTCGCCCGCGGGGGGAGGGGTGGCGGTGGGGGTGCCGAACATCTCGTCGTCGCGATTCTCGGGCTCCTCCGCCCACGCCCACCCCGCGAGCGACCAGCAGGCGAGGCCGATCATCGGCTCTTGCTCTCGAGCCAGGCCTTGGTGAAGATGCTGTCGTCGAGGCTGTTGAGATCGACGCTCTGCATCACGATGGTGGTGCTGTTGCCCTTCTCCACCTCGTCGAAGATGCGGATCTCCTTCGGGGTGTACACGTCCGCCTGCTTCGACGGGGAGAACTGCTTGTTCCACTCGGGGTAGTAGGTCGTGCGCATCAGCCGCCCCGAGAGCGCGTAGTCCTGGCGCTTGAGGATGTTGGTCGTGGCCTGATCCAACCACAGCTCGACCACCGGGAACGACACGTCGAAGCCCTCCTTGGCGGTGAGCTTGATGTGGTTGACCTTGTACTTTCCGAGGGCCTCCTCGGCCACGAAGGCGGGGGTGTACTCCTCCGCGAGCCGCGACTCGTCGAAGTCGGCGCGTTGGGAGTCGGTGCCGCCGATGCGCTCGCGCTCCGTACGGCGCTCCCAACGCCCCACCGACGGGTCGTACATGAACAGGTTCTTGTCGACCCGGAGGTAGCCCTTGCCAGCCTCGCTCTGGGGCTTGAGGAACATGATGACGAGCTTGTCCGTGGCGTCCCGGCGGTACACGACCGCCTGATACACGAGGTCGGACTTGTCCTTCTCCTTCTGCTCGATGTACACGAGCGACTTGTAGTCGCCCGAGTTGCGCTGGCGGTCGTCGACCGTCTGGAGCATGGTGACGAGCTCGGCCGCGGCCGGCGCGGCGTGGGCCACGGTCACGACGGGGAGCCCGGCGAGCGTGCCGGCGGTCCCGACGAAGAGGAGCGCGAGGAGGGAGAGCGCGGTGGGCTTCATGGGATCCCCTTCATTCGGTGTGCGTGAGGGCCTTGACCGGCTGCAACCGCGAGGCGCGGATGGCCGGCCAGAGCGCCGAGAGGCTGGTGAACAGCGTGAGGAACGCGATGGCGGTGAGGAGCGACTGGGGATGCACCGCGAGGTGCAGCTCGTTGGAGAGCAGGATCGTGCGCACGGCCTCGGACGGCACGGGGAGCCGCGCGGCGTCGACGGCGAGGGCGATCGCCCCGCCGAGGCCCGCGCCCGCCGCGGTCGCGCCCAGCCCGAGGAAGAGCGACTCGAGCATGAAGAGGATCAGCACGCGGCGCTGCGACATCCCGATCGCCCGCATGGTGCCGACCTCGCGGGTGCGCTCCCGCACGGCGTTCCACATCGCGTTCATGATGCCGACCGCGATGATCACCACCAGGATCAGGGTGAGGAACCACGTCAGCGTGTCGAACGCGGTGAGCACCCAGGTGAGGAACGACACCTCGTCCTGCCACCAGGTGACATCCAACTTCTGGCCGGTCCAGTCCTCGCCCTGCACCGCCTCGAACTTGAAGAAGAACGGGTTGGACTCGTGGTCGCGGAGCTGGAAGCCCGCGTCGAGCAAGGCACCGCGCACCACCGACATGGTGGCCTCGGACTTCTCGATGTCGTCGAGGTACACCCACAGCGCCCCGGTGGTGTCCTCGTTCAGTTGGTACAGGTCGAGCACGAGCGACTTGGGGACGAACACCGAGAAGCTGGAGAGCAGCCCGAGGTCCCGCGCGACGGCGACCACCGTGGCGTCCGCGGTGTTGGACATCCCGCTCATGGTCTCGGTCTTGATGGTGACGACATCCCCCACGCCCACGCCGAGGCGCTTGGCCTGGCCCGCGAACAGGACGATGGTGTCCTCCTCGGCGAGGCGGCGGGCATCCCCGAGGACCTGGTCGCTGCCGCCGTCCTTGTACTCCTTCTCCTCGGCGAGCAGCAGGCGGTCGAAGAAGCGAGCCTCGTCCGCCGCGATGATCCCGGTGAGGCCGCTCTGGACGGCGCCGGTCTCGCTGACGATCTTGCCCCAGCCGCGGTGCCGCTCGACGATGTAGTCGAGCCCGGGGGTGGTCCTCTCCACGACCTCGCGCACCTTGGCGACGCCGGTGACGATGGGAAACGCGGTGCCGGTGGTGGGCTTCCAGAACCCCGCGACGTTGACGTGGCCCGCGGACAACGTCGTGGCGGAGGTGACCAGGTTCTCGTTGATACCCCGCGAGAGCGACATCAGCAGCACGAGGAACGTGGTGACGAGGCCGATGGCGAGGGCGAGCAGCGCGGTGCGGCGCGGCGACTGCATCAGGTTGCGGAGGGCGATCGAGGCGAGGACGCCCATGTCTACTCCTTCGCCTGCATGGCGACGACCGGGAGCACCCGCGCGGCGAGCACCGACGGGTACAACGTGGAGAGCGCGCTGATCGCGAGGATGCTCCCCATGCCGAAGGCGATGTTGGTCGACGTGAACACGGGGTAGAGCCGCGGGCCCGCGAACAAGAGCACCAGGGCGTCGGCCACCGCGGGCACGCCCACGTGGTTGAGCCAGGTGATGAACAGGGCCCCCGCCCCCGCGCCGAGCCCCCCGGCGATGATGCCGAGCAGCATGGTCTCGACCAGGAACAGCACGATGACGAAGGGGCGCTGGGCGCCGATCGCGCGCATGGTGCCGATCTCGGTGGTGCGCTCCATCGTCGCCATCACCATCGTGTTGTTGATGATGACGAGCGCGACGAGGAAGATGATGAGGATGGCGGTGTAGAGCACCACCTGGAGCACCATCACGAGCTGGCCGACGATGCCCGAGGCGGTCTGCCAATCCACCGCCTGGACCTTGAGGCCCTTCTCGGCGGCCGCGGCGGTGATCCGCTCGATCACCGCGGGGACGTCGTCGGGATCGTCCAACACCACCGCGGCGGTCAGCGCGAGGCCGTCCTCCATCTGGGCGGTGGTGTAGGTGGTCGTGTCGAGGGTGGAGACCGCGGCGCCGAGCGCGACGCCGGCGAATTCGTCGAAGCCCGTCGTGGGGGCGGCCTCGGCCTCGATGGAGCCCCCGCCGTCTCCGAACAGGGCGTCCTCGGCGTTCTCGCGGGTCACCGCCTGCACGCCCGAGGACTTCTTGATGTCGGCGAGCTCGGCGACCTGGTCGTCCGTCATCTTCCCGTAGAGCGACCGGAAGGTCATCATGTCGACGAGGTTGTTGGCGCCGGCGAGATCGGAGGTCTCCAACCCGGAGAACTCGAAGGTGCCGTACACCTTCACGTTCACGGCGCGGATGTAGCCGCTCTTGGTGAACGACCGGAGGGTCAGCTCCTCGCCCACGGGGGTCTCGTACAGGCGCACCCGGGGCGCGATCTCCGCGTAGAACCAATCGTAGCGGTCCGCGAAGTTCGTGTCGTCCATCTTCAGGAAGGCCTGGAGGAGGGCGGCGAGATCCCCCTCGGCGGCGCCCGGGGCGGTGGGGCCGAGCTTCTCGCGCAGCCGCTCGGTGACGAGCACCGCGTCCCCCGGCGAGAGTTGGAACTGGATGCGTTGGTACTGGGTGGCGGTGCGGGCCACCAACGCGGCGACCACGGGATCCGCGGCGATGGTCTTGCCCTGGTCGAGCGCCTTCTTCACCTTGTCGAGCTCGCGGGCGACGTAGTTTTTCGCCTGCTTCTCGTAGAAGGCCTTGGAGAGCAGGATGCCGCGCTGGCCGGGGGGGACCAGCTCGCCGTCGACGAGCCGGAACCGGTCGAAGGTCGCGGGGAAGGTGTCGAGGTTGGTGCCGATGTTGCGCAGGTAGAGCATGCGGCCGTCGACCGCGATGGGCGCCACCTTGTTGTCCAACCAATCGACGATCCCGGCGGGGTCGGCCGCGAGCTCGTCCGCGAACCCGGGCGCGAGCACCCGATCGAGCGCGGCGAGCTGCTCCTCGGCCTTCGCGGGATCGGCCATGGCGGAGGCGGCGAGCGCCACGTCCTTGCGCATGCGCTCCGCGATCGACCGGAGCTGGAACAGGCGCATGCGGGTGCCCTCGGCGTCCGCGTCCTTGGTGGCCGCGCGGAGGTCGGCGAGGACGCGGTCGATCTCGGTCCCGCCGAACACCGTCGCCATCGCGATGCCCATCGGCACCACCGCCTTGACGCCCTCGATGTCGAGGAGGGTCTCGCGGAGCGGCTTGAAGTCGTCGATCTCCCCGATGTCCGGCGTGCTCATGCCCATGCTGCCGAACAGGGCGAGCGGATCCTCCGCCTCGGACGAGTACACCTGGATGTTGCCCGACAGGCTCGACGTGATGCTCTTCTCCATCGAGCCGCGGATGCTGTCGAGCATCGACGTGCCGCTCACGACGAGGAAGGTGCCGAAGAACATGATGAGGCCGACCACGCCGGTCTTCACGCGGTGGACCACGAGGTTGCGGAGCGCCATCCGCAGGAGCACCCCCAACGTGGCGCTCATGCGTGCACCTGCTCCCCACCCGGCTTCTCGGAGGGCGACGCGTCACGCGACGCGGAGAGGCCGCCGGCCTCCAACATCCCGTCGAGGATGCGCACGATGCGGTCGGCCCGCTGCATCACCGCGTCGTCGTGGGTGGAGAAGATGAACGTGGTGTGATCGGCGTGGTTGATGTCGCGCATCAGGTCGATGATCTGCTTGCCGGTGGCCGAGTCGAGGTTGGCCGTCGGCTCGTCGGCGAGGACGATGGAGGGCCGGGTGACGAGCGCCCGCGCGATGGCGACGCGCTGGCGTTGGCCGCCGGAGAGCTCGTTGGGGCGCTGGGCGGCGAACTGGCGGAGGCCGACCTTGTCCACCACGTCGTCCACGCGCGCGGCGCGCTCGGCCTTGGTCAAGCCGCCCTGCAACAGGAGCGGAAACTCGACGTTCTGCTTGATGTCGAGCACGTTGATCAAGTTGAAGCTCTGGAAGATGAACCCGATGCTGTTCAGCCGCAACGCGGTGAGCTGGCGATCGGACAACTTCCCGGTCGACTTGCCGTCCACCAGCACCTCGCCGGCGGTCGCCACGTCGATGCACCCGATGAGGTTGAGCAGCGTGGTCTTGCCGCTGCCCGACGGCCCGGCGATGACGGTGAATTCGCCCTTGTCGATGGTCAGGTTGACGCGCCGCAGCGCGTGCACCGTCACCTTGCCGAGGGGGTAGTCCTTCACCACGTCCACCAGCCGAACGATTCCGCCACCGCTCATGAGGAGCCTCCGACCTGCATCTGGTTGATCACTTGTTCGAAGGCATCGGCCAGCCGGGCCCGGGTCTCCGGCTCGACGTTGGCGAAGGCCACCTGGAATTCTTCCGCACGCTGCACGGCCATCGCGTCGAGCATCTCGATCGCCGCGTTGGTGAGCTCGAGCTGGCGCTGCCGCCGATCCTCGGCGTTCTCGCGGCGGGTGACCCACCCCTTCTCGACGAGGCGCTCGACGAGGTGGCTCGTGGCGCTCGCGGAGAGCCGCAGATCGTCCATCAGGCGCAGCGTGGAGAGCGGCCCCTCGTAGCGGAGCACGTGCAACGCCACCATCTGGGGGAGGGTGAGCTGATGGGTGTTCATCATCTCGAGCGTGCCGGCGCCCGCGGCCTTGTTGATCAGCCCCATGAGCTGGTGCAACAGGCCGCCGAGGCGGGCGATCGTCGGGTCGGGCGAGGGGGGGATCTTCATGTGCCTGGGACTGTTCGAAGCGTCGAATAGTTCGAAGCGTGGAACTATTTCCGACCCGGACCTCAGGCAAGGGGCGCGCGTGTAGAGAATTGTGAAGCCCCGCCGGGCGCCGGACGCCCTCCGCTAAGGCAGGTACCTGTCCGCCACCGCGCGGGGATCCTGGCGCAAGGTGACGAAGTCGCCGCGTTGGACGCCCGAGAGCTCGACGCGCGTGTCGTATGCCCAGTCGCCGCGGCGCGTCCAGGCGCCCTCGTGGCGGCCGGAGAAGAGATCGTCGAACAGCGGCGCGAGGTACGCGATCGGGTAGCCGTGGAGCCCGGCCCGCAGCGCCGCGTCCGCCTTGGCGCCCGAGGGGAGCGGGGTCGCGTTCGACCCGTGGTAGGACAGGTGCAACCCGAGGTCGTCCCCGCGCGGGCGGCCGCCCTGCACGAAGTTGAGCATCCCCGGCAACATCGCCACGACGGACTCCCCGTGGACGAGGCGGGCGGGATCCGCCGCGTGGACCACCGACAGGACCGACACCCCCTCCGCGCGCACGCGCCCCGCGCGCCCGGACCACACCCCGTCCGCGCCCGCGCCGTCGACCCCCCCCATCGTCGCGATCGGGAGGGCGTAGTCGAGGCCGTCCGTGTCGCCGTAGCGGGCCACGTAGTCGCGCACGACCGCGGCGCCCTGGCTGTAGCCGAACGCGATGGTCCGCAGCTCCGTCTCGAACCCGCCCGCCCGCACGAGCAGGTGGTGCAGGTTCTCGACGCCGTCCGCGGGGTGGCCGCGCCGCGCGACGATGTTGTCCACGGTGTTGGCGTACGGGACGACGAGCGCGAAGACGGAGACACCGCGCGCGCGGAGGGTCTCGGCGAGGCTCACGCCGTAGGTGCGGACCTTGTCGAGCTCCGCGTCCATGTGGAAGGTGCGCGGCTTCTTCGCCAGGAGGCCGCGGGTGAACGCGCCGGCGCCGCTCCCGTCGGCGGGCTTCATCGTGGGCGGCACCTCGAGGATCACCGCCGCGCCGGGGGTGGCGCCCGCGAGGTCGAGGTAGCTCCCGACGAGCGCGACCTGCTCGACCCGGTTGCCGGGGAGGGCGTCGGCGAGGCCCAGCTCCGCGACGCGCGCCGGGTCGATCCCCGCGGCGGCGAGCCGGCTCTTCAACGTGTCGCGGTAGAGCACGTGCAGGAGCCCCCCGTCGATCTCGTCCTGACGCGCCCATGCACGGGCATCGAGCGGGATCCCGAGCGCGCTCGTCGTCTGATCGCGGCCCCCGGGCGCCTGCGTATCCCCGGAGAGCGAGGTGGGGTCGGCCTCCACGTAGGGGCGGCGCGTCACGTGGCCGGCGAGATCGAAGCGCATGGCGTCGTCTCCCACGTGCACGGTCCCGGGCCCCTCCCACCGCTCGAACCGGCCGTTGTGCGCGACGGTCGCGACGGCCCCCACGGGCAGGGTGAAGCTGGCGCCGGGCTCGATCGCCTCCCCCGTGTCGAGGAACGAGCCGTCGTTGCGCGCGATCCGGCCCTCCACCTCGAGGGCCCAGGCGATGGGGAGGCGATCGGCGGCGGCCGCGTCCGGGGCGAGGGCGAGGGCGAGGGCGAGGGCGAGGGCGAGAAGCAAGGTCATGGGGAGGAGGGGTAGGGACGGTAGAGCGGATCGCCAACGAACACCATCATCCACGCCCCCACCATGGTGGACTCGTAGGCGGCCTCGCCGTAGGTGGCGCCCTGCGTCAGGTAGAGGAAGAGCTGGTCGTACTCGGGCATGCCCGTGACGTAGGGCTCGTTCACCGCGCCGAAGGTCGCGGTGATGCCACGTTTGAGCGCCTCGGCCGACCAGCTGGTCTCCCGGAGGCTGCACGCCGAGCAGGAGTCGAGGTGGCCGCCGATGGCCCCCGGCGCCCACGTGAACGCGTCGTTGTAGTGGTTGAACGAGTACCAGCCCGCGTAGTAGAGCGCGTCGGGGCACGTGAGGGGGGCGGGGGCGGTGCCGTACTCCTCGGCGTTGCCGTCCCACACGACCTCGTAGGCGCCGAGGTCCTCGAACACCTGGCGGGTGCCCCGGATGTTCCACTCACCCCACTCGTAGCTGCCGTACACCTGGGTGGCGGGCGCGGCATCCCCGAGGTTGCCGTCCACGTAGACGGTCCCGGCGAGCATGCCCGACGCGGCGAGGAGCTCGGCGGCCTCGGCGCGATCGACGAGGTCCATCGCGGCCTGCGCATCGGCGCCGTCGATGCGGGACACGAGGTAGTAGGACGTGCGGAGGTTGGTCCGCAGCTCGGCGAAGGCCTTGTAGGGGTTGTAGTCCCCCTCCACGCTGTCCCC
This sequence comes from Deltaproteobacteria bacterium, assembly GCA_036676765.1. Lineage (GTDB taxonomy): Bacteria > Myxococcota_A > UBA796 > UBA796 > SXON01 > CAJBVW01. Next base: position 9,442 of record JAKFCH010000238.1, on the reverse strand, counting down.
CCGCCGGTAGAGTTGGTTGTCGGTGGGGGCGGTGAGCGCCTTGGCTTCGGCGCCGTAGACCAGCAGCGCGTCGAGGCTCACCGCGACGAGGTTCTCGGTGTAGTAGAGGTCGTGGATGCGGTCGGCGACCTTGTAGGGCACGCCGTAGACGGGCACGAGGTAGTGCTGGTCCGGCCCGCGGGCGTCGAGGCAGGCCTGCACGGCGTCGAGGTACGCGTCGGCCTCCGCGGCGGCGAGGGTCGTGGCGTCGGGGGCGGCGACCGCGCAGAGGCCGGCGTCGTCGATGCCGCGGAACGCGGCGTAGTACCGCGCCACGTCCTCCGAGCCCGCGATCGACGGGTTGTAGAGCACCACGGTGCGGCCGGACAGCGGCCAGTCCACCTCGACGTCGAGGGTCGCGGCGTCGCAGCCCTCCGCGGTCACGGTGAGCACCTCGGGGCCCGAGAGGGCGATGTCGGTGGGGAGGGTCCACTCCACCGTCCCGCCGGTGGCCTCGGTGTAGCCGGGCGTGCCGAGGGTGCCCGCCGAGACGGTCCAGGTGGCATCGTCACCGACGGTCAACGTGACGGTCCCGCCCGGGACCGGGGCCTCGCTGACGAGGATCTCCCCGAACGCGCAGGCGGGGGGCGGCTCGCCGGAGTCGTCCTCGGGAGGGGCGCAGGCCAGGAGGAGGTACAGCATCCCGGCCATCATCGCACGGAGGGGCCTCGGGAGCGAGAGGGAGCCCGCGGTCACGGGGGGGCGCAGCGGGGGCGCTCCCCCGCCCAACGAACTACCCGCCGAACAACGCCACACAATCCTCGAGCACCTTCGCGGGGTGCGTGCCGACGTTGATGGCCTCGGTGTATTCGAGGACCAGCGCGCCGTCGGCGTCGAGCAGCATGGTCACGCGGTCGACGGAGGAGTCCCGCTCGCCGTCGAGGGCGCCGTAGGTGACACCGAGGGTGGAGTCGTCGTCACTCCAGAGCTCGTAGAGGAAGCTCTCGGTCTCGGCCCACGCGAGGTTGTCCTCGGGGTCGTCCAGCCCGACGCCGACGATGGTGACGCCGAGGGCGTCGAAGTCTGCCTGGCGGTCGCGGTACCCGCAACCTTCGACCGTTCAACCATAGGTCCCGGCGGCGGGGTAGAACCACAGCACCGTGGGGTGGCCGACGAGGTCGGCCTCGGTGCGCGGCTCCCCGAGTTGGTTGCGCGCGGAGAAGGTGGGGAGCGGCACCGGGGAGGCCGGCGGGGTGCCGTTCAGCTCGGTGGGGAGGTCGGTGTCACCCGAATCGGTGTCACCGGTGGCGATGCCCGAGTCGGACACGCCGGTGTCGGCGCGGTCCGGCGCGGTGCACGCCAGGAGGAGGATGAGCAACATCCGCGCAGGGTAGCCCGGCGCGACGGTGCCCTCCAGGGCAGGGCGCCAAACGTTCCTATGCCCACGGCGAATCGGGGGGGAGCCCCATGCTCCCCCCCGTCGCCCCGGCCACTACGGCCTTTCGGGCGGTTCGGCCTCGGGCGTCTCGACGGTGAACCCGCCGGTGGCGGTCTCGCCACCGTAGGTGAAGCGCACCTCGATCTCGTAGTCGCCCTCCACCAGCGACTCCATCTTGTAGGTCGCCTCCTCGGTGGTGCCCCCCGCGATGCTCCACTGGGTCGTCGTCGGGCTGCACACCGGCCTCACCTCCGTCGCCACGTCGTCCGGCCCGGTGATGGTCCAGAGCTCCACGAGGCAGGTCGACGTGGTCTCGATGGAGACCGGGCCTTCCTCACAGGTGTTCTCCAACACACCCGCGAGCATCGGCATGTCGGTCGGCGCGAACGTGTCGGTCAGGGTCCCGTCGTCGTTGCGCACCTCGACCCGGAACTCGAGATCCGAAGGGTCGCAGGCGGCCTCCACCGCGGTGTCGATCGCGGTGTCGGTGTCGGTGTCCATCGCCGTGTCGGTGTCGGCCGCGGTGTCGGTGTCGGTGTCCGTGTCGGTGTCCGCGGCGGTGTCGGTGTCCTCGACACCGGTCTCGTCCACGCGAGGCTCGGTGTCCTGGCTGGGCTTGCCGTCATCGTCCATCGGCGGGCAGCCGGTCGCTGCCACGAGGGCCAGGGCAATGGTCCAGTTCTTCATGTCCAACCTCCGTTCGAGGGGAATCTGGCCACCGAAGCCCCGTGTCAGCAGGTCGGATGTGTCACGTCCCGTCGCGGCTCGGGTGGGAAACCAAGCGTTGTCCCTTCACAAGTCCGCCTTGCCCATCCGATTGCGCCCCAGGATCACGCCCATGAACAGGAGCGACACGGCGGCGGACCCCACGAGGAGCCCGAGGATCGGGCCGAGGTCGCCGCCGCCGGTGTCGTACATCCGCCCGATCACCAGCTCCTGGACGATGGGTCCGAGGGAGCCGCAGCCGTTGATGATGCCCGCGGCGAGCGCCGCGCGGCGCCGGGAGCCCACGTCGACCGCCCCCGCGCCCGTCATCAGGGCGTCGGGGCCGTAGAGCGCGAACCCGGCGACCGCGAGGCACACCCCGAACGCGAGCGTGGAGCTCCCGCCCACAGTGTAGAGCGCCGCGGTGGCGAGCACGAGCCCGACGAGGAACACGAAGCTGATGCCGGCCCGCCGGCCGCGGAAGAGGCGGTCCGACAGCACGCCCGCGACGATCACCCCGGCGACCCCGGCCACGTCGAACACGGTGGAGAGGTAGCCGGCGTCGTCCACGGCGAGGCCGAAGTTCTTCTCCAGGAAGAAGGGGGCCCAGGACCAGAGCGCGTACCGGATGAGCTTCAGGAAGAAGTAGAACGCCCCGATCAGCGCCACGTTGATGATGATGTCGCGCGTCCACGGGCCCTCGACCTCGGGCTCGGGCTCGCCTTCGGGATCCTCCACCGCGGGGAGCCCGAGATCCTGCGGCTTGTCACGTTGGTTCCAGAGGACGAAGGCCCACACCGCCGCGAGGACCGCCGCGCCGCCCACGAAGCTGTAGCGCCACCCCCACCCGCCGAGGAGCCACGCGGCGAAGGTGTTCGCCGCCACCCCGCCCACCTGGAAGTTGGTCGCCCAGACGCCCATCACCGTGCCGCGTTCGCGCCGATGGAACCAATTTGCCATCGTGCCGACGGTGCCCGACCAGCCGGTCGCCTGGGCCAGCCCGTTGAGCACCATGAGGCCGAGGAACGTGGCGAACGAGTTCCCGAGGCCGAACCCGATGTTCACGCCGACCGACACCGCCATGCCGCCGAGGAGCAATACGCGCGGACCCCACCGATCCCCGAGCGCGCCCGACACGAACTGCCCGATCGCGTAGGCGACGAGGTAGGCGGAGCCGATGGTGCCGAGCTGGGTCGCGTCGAAGGACAGCTCGGTCGCGAGGCTCCCCTTCGCCAGGTAGAACGGCTTCCGACAGAAGTAGTAGCCGGCGTAGCAGAGCCACGTGGCCGCGAACACGCGCCACCGCCACTGGCGGAGCAGGGGGGGCATGGCCGGCGCGCTGGGCGACGGGACGGGGGCGGTCGGGGTGGCGACGGGTTCCATGGCGCGGAGGATACTCCGCGCGGGTGCTCGCGTTCCGGTCCGACGCGAGAACGTCACTCCGCGCGGCGAGGGGCCCGGACGACGGGACGCGCGGCCCCGCGGTGCGCTAAGCTGCCGGCCGTGAAACGCCCCGCCGTGAAGACGTGAACCTCTCCGCCACCATCCGCGGCGTCGTGTACCGCTTCGACTCCGTCAAGGAGGTGCTCGCCAAGGCGAACCCGCCCAAGAGCGGGGACGATCTCGCCGGCGTCTCCGCGCGCGAGCCGGTCGAGCGGGTGGCCGCGCGCGCCGTGCTCGCCGAGATCACCCTGGCCGAGCTGCGCCAGCATCCCGTCGTCCCGTACGAGCAGGACGAGCTCACCCGCCTCGTCGAGGACTCCCTCGACGCCGACGCCTTCGCCGCCGTCAAGCACCTCTCCGTGGGCCAGTTCCGCGAGTGGCTCCTCGACACGCGCACCACCGGCCCGACGATGCGCGCCATCGCCCCCGGGCTCACCCCCGAGATGGCCGCCGCCACCTGCAAGCTCATGTCCAACATGGACCTGATGGTGGTCGGCGCCAAGGCGCAGGTGGTCGTGCGCGCCAACAACACCCTCGGCCTGCCGGGGCGGCTCTCGTCGCGGCTCCAGCCCAACCACCCCACCGACGATGTCGAGGGCATCCTCTACTCCGCGCGCGAGGGCCTCTCCTACGGCTGCGGCGACGCCGTGATCGGCGTGAACCCCGCCACCGACACCCCCGAGTCCACCGCCGAGATCCTCACCCGGCTGCACGACTTGCGTGTCAAGAACGCCATCCCCACCCAACATTGCGTGCTCTCCCACGTCACCGTTCAGATGAAGGCGCTCGACCTCGGGTGTCCGATGGACCTGATGTTCCAGTCGATGGCGGGCAGCGAGAAGGCCAACCGCGCGTTCGGCATCTCCGTGGCGCTCATCGACGAGGCGTACGACAAGATGCGCCGCATGACGAGCAACCGCGGCCCCAACGTCATGTATTTCGAGACCGGGCAGGGAAGTGCCTTGTCCTCCGACGCCCACCACGGCGCCGACCAGGTCACCATGGAGGCGCGGTGCTACGGCTTCGCGCGCAAGTACAAGCCGTTCCTCGTCAACACGGTGGTCGGCTTCATCGGCCCCGAGTACCTCGAGGACGGCCCCCAGATCACCCGCGCGGGCCTGGAGGACCACTTCATGGGGAAGCTCCTCGGCTTGCCGATGGGGTGCGACGCGTGTTTCACCTACCACTCGCGCATGAGCCAGGACGAGCTGGAGACCCTCAAGGTGCTCCTCGGCGCCGCCGGGTGCACCTATTTGATGTCACTCCCAGTGGGGGACGACATCATGCTCAACTACCAGAGCACCTCGTTCCACGACATCCCGTCGGTGCGCGGCCTGCTCGGCAAGCGCCCGGCGCCGGAGTTCGACGCGTGGCTCTGCGAGCGGGGCATCCTCGACGGTTCGGTGCCGGGCGAGCGGTTTGGCGATCCGACGGTGCTTCAGTGATGGGCCGGTTTGGGTGTGTCGGGCGCGTCCCCCGGCGCGGACGCCGGGGGTCGGTGCCCTGCGCGCTCGGCGCGGGGCGCCTCGGTCCTGCGGACCGGCCGGCCGAGCCGGCCGCGCTCCGGTCGCCTCGCGCAGGGCGAGTGTCGACCGTGTCGGCGAGGGTCGGGCGCGTCGAGATCGGCGTGGACGTCCGTCCGTCGAGGATGGCGGCCTACCCCGGGCGAACGGACGTCCTGGACGTCCGTCCGTCGAGGATGGCGGCCTACCCCGGGCGGACGGACGTCATGGACGTCCGTCCGTCGAGGATGGCGGCCTACCCCGGGCGGACGGACGTCCGCCGCTCGATCGCCGCCGAGACGTCCCCATGAGCTTCACCCGCTCCATGCTCCAGGATCTCCGCGTCCGCCTCGCCGGCGCGGATCCGCTCCCGCCGCCGCCGCCCGTGCCCGAGATTCTACTCGCGCCGGCGCGGGTGTTCCCGTCGCCCAAGCGGCGAAGCCCCTACGCGGCGGCCGCGGCGCGCCACACCACCGCGCTCGTCGGCATCGGCCACGTGGGCACCCGCTACGCCACCGACGTGGTGCTCCAGTTCCAGGCCGAGCTCGCGGTGGCCCACGGCGCCGTGTCCACCGTGCTCCCCGAGGACTGGGCCGAGAAGAACGGCCTCCTCCCGGTCCACTCGCGGGTGCGCGACCACCGGGAGTTCCTCCTCCGGCCGGACCTCGGGCGCCGCCTCGACGAGGCGAGCGTGGCGCGCCTGCGCGAGCGCGGCCGCAAGGGCGTCGACATCCAGCCGATCCTGGCGGACGGCCTCTCCGCGGTGGCGTGCATGGGCGCGGGGATGGCGCTGCTCGAGAGCTTCACCAAGGCGTGCGAGGCGCGGGGCTTCAGCGTCGGCACGCCGGTGTGCGCCCGCTTCGCGCGCGTGTGGCTCGAGGACGAGATCGGCGAGATCGTGGGCGCGCGGGTCTCCGCCATCCTGCTCGGCGAACGCCCCGGTCTCGGCACCGGGGACGGCCTCTCGGCCTACCTCGTCCACGATCCCAGGGTCGGGCGCACCGACGGGGACCGCAACATGATGTCCAACATCCACGCCCGCGGCGTCCCGCCCGAGCAGGCGGGGAAGCGGCTCGCGGCCCTCGCGGGCGCGATGTTGACCCAGCGCACCTCGGGCGTGCCGCTCGATCTCGGGCCGGTGCGCGACCAGCTCGGCGAAACCGTCGGCGTCGGTTACCGCGCGCCCGATCCCCGGGTGCGCCTCGTGTCGGTCGGGGCCGCACCCGCTCCCCAAGGCCCCGGAGGGGACAAGTGATCCTCGATCCGATCGTCCCCCGCATCCTCTCGATCCGTCGCATCCCCGGCGCCGATCCCGCCCTGCTGCGCGCCTACGGCGCCGATCCCGACCGGCACCGCGCCCTGGGGCTGGTGACCTGCGATCAGGACGATCCCACCTACGTCGCCCTCGACGAGGCCACCAAGCACTCGCCCGTCGACGTCGTGTTCGCGCGGTCGTTCTACGCGGGCTCCGCGCACGCGTCGGGCCGCCTCTCCGGGGAGATCCTCGGGGTCCTCGCCGGCGCCGACCCCGACGAGGTCGACGAGGGCCTCGCGGCGCTCGTCCGCTGCCTGGAGCACGACGCCTGCTTCTACAAGGCCGACGACAAGGGCACCATCACGGTGTTCCCGCACGTAATCGCCTCGCTCGGGCGCTACCTCTCGGCGCAGGCGGGCCTGGTCGCCGGAGAGCCGATGGCCTACCTCGTGGCGCCGCCGATGGAGGCCACGATCGGCCTCGACGCGGCCCTGAAGGCGGCGCACGTGCGGGCGGTCAAGATCTTCCCCCCGCCCACCGAGACCAACTTCGCCGCCGCCTGGCTCACCGGCGATCTCGCGGCCTGCCAGGCGGCGGCCGAGGCGTTCGCGGCGGCGGTGATCGAGGTCGGCCGCGAGCCGCGGTGACGCGGGGGCGATCGGCCCGCACCCCCGCCACCCCACCGCCGGGACGCGCCCGAATCCCCCCACGATCCTCTCGCACGCTCGCCCGGCATTCGGATAAGGTAGGTCCATGCTCGTACTCCTCCTCTCGGCATGCACCTGGATCTCCGGCGAGGAGCTCGCGGAGCGCCTCGACGGGGGCAAGGGGGCCGAGGCGTGCGCCGACGTGGAGGACTGCGCCACCCCCGGTGACGACGATTGTGACGGGGCCACCGACGCGGAGGGCGCGCTCGGCTGCGTGACGTGGCGCTTCGACGGGGATGGCGACGGCTTCGGCACCGACGCCACCGCGTGCTGGTGCGCGGCCCAGGCGGCGAGCGGGTACGACGCGGCGGTGGGCGGGGATTGTGATGACGCCGACGCCGCCGTGTCGCCCGGGGCGGTCGAGCGGTGCGACGACACGACGACCGAGGGGGGGCGGGACGAGAACTGCGATGGGCTCGCCGACGACGACGTTGGCGCCGAGGCCGAGGGGCGGGTCGTGTACTACCCCGATGCCGACGGGGATGGCTACGGGGACGCCGCGTCGGGCGGGCGGCCGAGCTGCGCGGTGCTGGAGGCGCCGGCGTGGACCCTCGACGCCTCGGACTGCGACGACACGTCGGCGGGCGTGGCGCCGGGCGCGCAGGAGGGCGTGGCCGACGGGATCGACCAGGACTGCGACGGCGGGGAGGACTGCTACGTCGACGCCGACGGGGACCACCACCGGAGCGCCGAGAGCGCGCACACCGTGCCCTCGGACGACCCCGATTGTGACGACCTGGGCGAGACCACGTCGCTGGTCATGGACGACTGTGACGACGACGACCCCGCGATCCCCGGCGTCGAGGCCTGGGACCGTCGGGACAACGACTGCGACGGGGAGGTCGACGACCTCGACGTCGTCAGCGCCGCCGACGGGGTCCTGTACGGCGCGTCGGCCTCGCTCGGCCTCGGCGCGGGCCACATGCTCTCGCTCGGCGGGGACCTCGACCTCGACGGCCTGGACGACCTCGTGCTGCTCTCCGAGGCGGGCCCGGCGGGCGTCGGGTGGGTGGTGTCGGGGGCGGCGGCCGTGGGGGCGAGCGGGGCCGTCGAGGCCTCGGCCTCCGCGACGTTGAGCGGGCAGGCCTCCTACCCGCTGGCGTACGTCGCCGGGCCGATGGTCGATCTCGTGGGGGACAGCGCGGCGGACCTGCTGGTGGGCGGGTCCTCGGCGTCCTACGGGCGGGTCTGGCTGCTCGACGGCGCGGGCGCGGTCGGGGCGGTGAGCCTCGCCTCGTCCTACACGGCGCGGTGGGAGGGGGACTCGGCGGACGATCGGCTCCGGGTCGCCGTCACCGGGGACATCGACGGGGACGGCGTGGCCGAGATCGTGGCCGGCTCGGCGCACGACGATCACCTCGGCGCCTTCGGGGAGGTGGCGCACAGCGGCAGCGTCGCGGTGTTCGCGGCGGACACGTGGACCGGCGAGCACGACCCCGGGGACGCCACCGACGAGGTGCACGGCGGCGCGTCGTCCGACTACCTGGGGCAGAGCGTGGTCGTCGCCGACGTGACGGGGGACGGCTACGCCGACATCGTCGCCGGCGCCCCCGGCGTGGACGGCGGCGCGTTCGACGCGGGCGCCCTCTACGTGCTCGCGGGGAACAGCGGCCTCGCGTGGGCGGTCTCGGGCGTGGCCGAGGCGGCGATGTTCCAGATCGCGGGGGATGTCGCGTCGATGGCCCTCGGGGACGACCCGCTGCCCGCGCCGGGCGATCTGACGGGGAGCGGCCGCGTGAGCCTCGCGTTCACGTCGTCGGTGACCGGGGAGGCGTGGGTGTACCTCGACGCGGTCGGGCGCTCGGGATCCGTCGCGCTCGCCGAGGCCGACGCGTCGTGGGCGGGCCCCGCCGCGGGCTTCGCGACCGCGCTGGCGTGCGCGTCCGACCTCGATGGGGACGGCGTGGACGACCTCGTCCTCGGCGCGTCGGGCGACGCGACCCGGGCCGCCGCCGCGGGCGCGGTGTTCGTGTTCCCGGGCGGAGGCGCGTGGACGACCGGGATGTCCGGCGCCGACGCGGACGGGGTCTTCTACGGGGCGGCCGCCGACGATCGGCTGGGCGCCGGGCTCGCCGGGGGAGGGGATCTCGACGGGGACGGCCGGGGGGATCTGCTGCTCGGCGCCCCTGGCGTCGACACCGAGGCCGCCGACGGCGGGGCGGTCTACGTGGTGCGGGGGCGCTAGCCGCCTCGGAGGGCCGCCTCGGAGGGCCGGCTCCGAGCGCCGCCTCCGAAGCCCTCAACAGCAGATGGGCGGACGTCGAGCGGGGACCTGTCCGTCAGGGGTGCCCTCGGCGGCCGCCGCTTTCAGCAGGCCCTCGACTCGGCGCCGCTGTTCGGCTGATCAGTGCCCGCTCAATTCCGGCGCGTCGTAAGCGATATATGTATACGGCCCATGCCCAACCGGTCAGAT
>JAKFCH010000237.1:0-29007 GCA_036676765.1 Deltaproteobacteria bacterium | reverse complement strand
CGGCCGCCGCCACCACCGCCGAAGCCACCGCCGCCGCCGCCACGGCCACCGCCGCCGCCGCCGAAGCCACCACCGCCACCGCTACGCTCTTCGCGCGGGCGGGCGATGTTGACCTGGATCTGGCGGCCGCCGAGGCTCTGGCCGTCGAGGCTCTGCACCGCGGCCTGGGCCTCGGCGTCCGTCGCCATCTCGACGAAGGCGAAGCCGCGGGGGCGGCCGGTCTCGCGGTCGGTGACGATGGAGGTACGGCTCACCTGGCCGACGCCGCCGAAGAGCTTGTTGAGCTCGGCTTCGGTTGCGCTGAAGGGGAGGTTGCCGACATAAAGCTTGTTGTTCATCGCTGTTCCTGGTCTTTTGAACTTGCCCGGTGACCTGTATCGACCATTCGACGAGGCCCACGTGCGAGGATCTTCCTGCTACTACCTAAGGTCGAACAAGGCCGAAGCGGAATCTAACGAGACCGGATCAAGCGATCGAGCGAACGGGAGCGTAACGGGAATGGCGGTTTTGCCGCCGCCAAACGAATAGCCCATGGGGGGATACGCGGCAAGCAAGAAGATCGCGTGTTCGAAAGATCCATGTCGGCGATTCTAGGTGTAGACTGCGCGGCATGCTCATCCTGGTCGCCACCGCGTTCGCCTTCGAGTCTGACCCCGTCGACGTTCTCCTCCGGGACGAGGCGGATCTCTTCAACACCGTGGAGGTGTCCACCGGCTTCGTGCCGAGCGGCTCGCCCATCCAGGTGGAGTTCAAGATCGAGACCAACGGCGGCGCCGGCGTCGAGATGGAGGGGGAGGGCTCGCTCTGGTGGCCCGAGGCCCTCAGCCTCGACTTCACGGGGGAGCCCGGCAGCGGCATCTACCTGCTCGACGCGAGCATCGACGCCATCACCACCGTGCGTATCGATCTCTGGGGCGTCTACACCGACGAGCTCCAGGTCGACCGCCGCTCCATGTTCATGGACGGCGCCACGTTCTTCGACCCGTTCGTGATGGACGGCGCGGTCCAGGATCGCGTGGAGGTGGTCGACGCCGGCATCGGCACCGAGCTCCTGAACTACTCGTACACCGTCCTCTCCGTGGTGGAATTCCAGTTCACCGCCGACATGACCCCCACCTTCACCACCGGCTTCGAAGGCGTGCAGTGGGCGGTGAACGACGGCTTCATCTACGCCGAAGGCGCCCCCGCCACGATGGAGCCCGCGCGGGCGCCCGACTACGTCGTCGAGTCCGTGTTCACCGCGATGTGGGATGCCCGGCTCGACCTCATCTTCACGCCCGCCGTCACGGCCTGCGCGCCGATCTACGGCTGCGAGGAGCTGATCAGCTTCGACATCCCGCTCGAGCTGCTCTCCGACTCGTTCGACCAGGCCTTCCCGCCCGCCGTCTACAACTTCCCCCTTCCGCTGCTCGAGCCCGGCATCTCCGCCGGTGATCTCGGCACCATCGAGCCCGGCACCATCTCGAACCTCGAGGTGCCCTTGTCGAACGTCGGCCACCTCGCCGTGTTCGGCGATGCGCGGATCGAGGGCAACGGTGAGTTCACCGTCTACCCCACGCAGTTCAACGCCAACCCGGGCACCACCGACGGCCTCGTGATCACGTTCGCGCCGACCGCGGAGGGCCCGCAGACGGCCACCCTCGTGCTCACCAGCAACGACCCCTCCGTCCCGTCGCTCAGCATCCCGCTCACCGGCAACGCCGATGCGCCCGACGTCCCCGAGGGTGAGGACGACATCCCGGGCAACGACAACGTCGAGACCACCGAGGTCGCGAGCAATTGCGGCTGCAACGGCACGTCCGGCTCCCCCGCCACGGCCGCGCTCGGCGTCCTCGCCGCCGCCGCCCTCCTCGTGCGTCGTCGCCGCGCGTGAACCACGCGCCCACGCTCCCGTTGAGCGTGGGGGCCGCCGCCACGCGCACCGGGCGCCAACATGCGGAGAACGAGGATCGCCACCGGATCCTCGACGCCTCCCATCTCGGCGTGGCGGCCCTGCGCCGCGGCAGCCTCTACGCCGTGTGTGACGGCGTGAGCACGGTGCCCCTCGGGCGCTATGCCGCGGACGTGACCTGCGCGCGCATCGAGGGCTTCTTCGACCGCTTCCAGGCGCCCCGCGTCGAGTCGCTGGTCCAACTCGTCAGCGAGACCGACTGGGAGCTCCGCGCGCACGGGCGCGGGCAGGCCGCGTGCACCCTCTCCCTGCTCTGGCTCGCCTACGGCACGGCCACGGTGCTGCACGTGGGCGACTCCCAGGTGTACCGGGTGCGGCACGGCGCGGCGGAGCGCATCACCAAGAACCACCGCGGCGGCCGCGCGCTCGGCGCCTACGTCGGCATGGGGCCGAACGTGGCCGACGTGCTCCAGGTCTGGCAGGAGCCGCTGTTCGTGGGCGATCTGTTCCTCCTCGTCACCGACGGCGTGACCGAGGTGGTGGCGGTCGACGAGCTCCTGGACACGTGGTGGGCCTACGGCGGCTCGCCCCATCGCGCCGCGGGCGCCATCATCCAGGTGGTCGACCAGCGCGGCGGCAAGGACGATGCGACCGCCCTCGTGGTGGACGTGCTCGCGCTCGAGGACGACGCGGAGCACGAGTCCACCTTCTCCGGGCGCACCGACTTCCGGCGGACCCTGGCCGGCGGGTAGTACCCACACGGCTGCGCCCCTGGTCAAACGAGCCGAACTCATGTAAAGGGCGGCATCATGTCCCGGGCCCCCCTCCTCCCTTCGCGGAACACCCGCGTCGTCCCGCCGCCCCGTCGCGAGCGCTCCCCCCGGGTCACGGCACGCTGATGCTCCTCTTCATCGGGCTCGCCCACGCCGAGGACCTCTACGTGTCCTCCAACGAACGTGGCGCCGCCATCCTCCTCAACGGGATCGACACCGGCTACACCACGCCCTCGACGGTCCCCGGCGTCAAGCCCGGGCCCACGTTGGTCACCGTGGAGAGCGGCTGCGCCCGGGGCGAGCAGGTGGTCGACGTGCTCCCAGGCCTCGTGACCCGCGCGAGCATCGTGGCGGACGAACAGCTCGGCACGCTCACGCTCGTGCCGGTGCCCTCCACCGCGCGGATCGAGCTGGACGGCAAGCTGTTCCCCGGCGCGCCCGGCATTCCGACCGCGCTCTCCTGCGGGGACCACACGGTGCGCGCCACGCTCGAGGGCCACGTCCCGGCCGTGCTCACCATCGACCTCGCGATGGGGCAGGACCTGACCGTCCCGATCAGCCTGCAGAAGCTCGGCATCGGCATGCTCGAGCTCTCGGTGAAGCCGCGCACCGGCAGCCTCTACGTGGACGGCAAGCCCATCGGCACCGACGCCGTCACGCTGCCCTCCGTCTACCAGGGCGTGCACGTGATCTCCGCCGAGCTGGACGGGTACCAGTCGGCGCGGAAGCAGGTCGTGGTCGAGGAGGGCGGCACCCAGGCCTTCCACTTCGAGCTCGCCCGCACGTCGCAGAGCCGCGTCCAGAGCACCGTCACGCGCCTCGGAGGCACGGGGTCCGACGAGGGGGAGCGGGCCGCGGACCACGAAGGGACCGACGACGCCGACACCGAGCGCACGACCGCAGCCCGCGTCGAGGCCGCCGCCGATCGCGAGGCCGACGCCGAGCGGGAGGCCGAGGCGGCGGGCAAGCGGGAGGCCGAGCGGACGGCGGCGCGCGAGCGCGAGGCAGAAGCGGACGCCGAAGCCGAGAAGAAGGCCGAGGCACGTCGCAGCGCGAAGTCGGCCCTGTCCGACGAGCGCGATGAAGCCGGACGCGGCGAGGCCCGCCGAGGCTCCCCCGTCGGGAAGACCATCGGGGGCGTGAGCCTCCTCGCCGCGGGCGCCGGGGCCGGGGTCTACGGCGCCCTCGCGTACCGAAGCGCCGCGCAAGCGTACGACTCCTACGCTGCGAAGTTCGACAACGCCGGCACGGACAAGCAGCGGCAGCGCCTCGCGGACGAGTACTATGACGACAACGTCGTGCCACGACGCAGCCTCCTCTACGGAAGCGCGATCGGGAGCGCGGTGTTCCTCGCCGGTGGCGTGGTGGTGCTCGTCGTCGACGCGCATCTGCCCATCTTTGCTCCCGCCCCCGGAGGCGGGATGGTTCTCTGGAACGGACGGTTCTGATGACGATTCTGCTCTCCCTGTTCGCCCTCGCCTCCTCCGCCTCGGCCGAGGACGGCGACTACGCCTCGCTCCTCACCCAGGCCAAGGGCTCCTTGCTGGCGGGTGATTTCCGCGGCGCGCGGGATCTCCTCACGGCGGCCGAGCAGGCGGCGCCCGAGTCACCGACGGTGATCTCCAAGCAGGACACCGCGCGGCTCTACTTCTACCGGGGCGTGCTGTTCTGGCGCGCGAGCCCCGAGTCCGCCGCGCTCGACGCTTGGCGGCAGACCCTGACCATCGCCCCCGAGTTCCAGCCCGAGGCCGACCTGCTCGGGGAGGCCTCCGAACGGGACGTGTTCCTCGCCCTCGCCGACGAGGTGAAGGCCCGCGGCGAGGTTGCGCTGGACCTCCCCGAGGATCCTGGCGAGTCCGTCATCTACATCGACGGCGAGCTCCACGAGCCCACCGACACCGTCATCGCGGGCTCGCACCTGGTGCAGATCAAGTGCGAGGGCGGCGACCTCGAGGGGGCCTGGTACGCGTTCGGCGCGCCGCCGAAGGACTACCTCGTGTTGTGCCAGGGCGGCGTGTACAAGACCGCCTCGTCGTCGGCGTCGAAGTCGGGCTCCAAGACCGAGAAGGCCGAGAAGCCCGATAAAGCGGAGAAGACCGAGAAGGCCGAGAAGGCCGAGAAGGGCGGCAAGGCCGAGAAGGCCGAGAAGGCCGAGAAGGGCGGCAAGGCCGGCGGCGGGGAGGTCGCCAAGAACGTGGCGGGCATCTCGCTCATCGGCCTCGGCGTGGGTGGCGGCGTGGTGTCGGCGCTCCTCTACGACCAGGTGGCCACGTCCTCCGAGATCTACCAGACCAAGGTTGAGCTCGCGAAGGAGAACGCCGACGAGCGCATCGGCGCCGACAGTTACTACGACAACGTCGTCGTGCCCCGGTACATGCAGTTCTACGCGGCGAGCATCGGGAGCGGCGTGCTGCTCGCGGGCGGCGTCACGCTGGTGATCCTGGGCGTGGACGGCCCCATGATTACTCCAGTACCGGGCGGGGGCATGTTCACGTGGTCCGGGCGGTTCTGACTCTCCTCGCCGGGTGCGCGTCACCCGGCGGCGTTCCCGCCGGCGCCCAGGCGGCACCGGCCGAGCGCCTCGTCGAAGCCCCCCCGAACCCCGCGCCCGCCCGCGGCGGCTCCGGCGTCCTCGCCACGGTGTGCGAGGCGAGCGCGATCGTCGCGTGGGACGGCGGCTGGCTCGTCGGCGACAACGAGGACAGCAAGCGCCTGTACGCCTACGACCTCGACTTCACGCCGCGCGGGCCCGTGGCCCTGCCCACGGAGGTCGACGACATCGAGGCCCTCGCCGTGGTGGGCGGCGGCTACTGGGTCTTCGGCTCACATAGCGCGAACAAGGACGGCGAACCCCGCCCCCAACGCGAGCGCATCCTCGCGCCCGACGGGACGTTCCGGGCCCTCACCCTCGCCACCTGCCCGGCCTGCACCGCCGCGCGCGGGCGCGCACCGGACGCGGGCGGCTTCAACATCGAGGGCGCCGCCGTCTGGAACGGCCGGGTGTGGCTCGGGCTCCGTGCGCCGCTGTCGGCGAGCGGCGAGGCGCTGCTGCTCGGCCTCGACGAGGCCGGGGCCGTCTCCGAGACGATGGCGCTCGATCTGGGCGGCCTGGGCGTGCGCGAGTTGGTCGCCGAGGGCGAGGGCCTGCTCCTCGTCGCGGGCCCGACCGCGGACGCCGACGTAGCCCACGCGCTCTACCGGCTCGACGCCGACCGCACCCTCACCCGGCTGACCGTGTCGCTGCCGCCGTCGACCGAGGGCATCGCCCTCGATCCCGCCCAGCCGGACACCCTCGTCTACGTGACCGACGGCGAGGGCAAGCCGGGCAAGTGCAAGAAGCCCTCGACGTGGGGCAGGATCCCGCTCCCTCGGTAGCGCCGGCGCCCTGGGGGAGGACACCGCCCGAGGAGCCCACCGACCTACAACGACCGGGGGTCCACCAGCTTGCCGCGCACGGCCGACGCCGCGGCCACGGCGGGGCTCACGAGGTAGACGGGCCCCGGCGCGCCCATCCGGCGGTCGAAGTTGCGGTTGGTGGTGCTCGCGGTGGTCTCTCCGGGGAGCGGGATGCCCGGCCCGTTGCCGATGCACGAGCCGCACCCGGCGGGCGACACGACGGCGCCGAGCTCGCGGAAGAGATCGAGGAGGCCCTCGGCTTCGGCGGCGACCGCGACGTCGTGGCTCGACGGGGTCACGGTGACCCGCACGCCCGCCGCGATCGTACGGCCGCGCAACACGTCGGCGGCGGCGCGCAGATCCGAGAGCGAGCCGCCCGTGCAGCTCGCGATCACGACGTTGTGGATGGGGGTGTCGACGATCTCGGAGAGCGGGAGGCGGTTGCGACTGTCCCCCGGGGTGGCGACAGTGAGGGGCACGTCAGCGAGGTCGATGGTGACGGTGCGCTCGTAGGTGGCGCCCTCGTCCGGGTGGACGAGCTGGTCGGTCACGTCGATGCCGCGGCGCGCCTTCAGGAACGCGACGATGGGGGCACACGGCTCGACCACGCCGGTCATGAGCCCGCCTTCGACGGTCATGTTCGTGAGCACGGAGAGCTCGTCGACGTTCCACTGATCGAGGCCCGGCCCGCCGAACTGCACGACGCAGGTGTCGGTCGGGGAGCTGCGCCAGTGCTCCTCGCGGAAGTACGGATCGCCGATGATGTGGAGGATGAGATCCTTCGGCGAGAGGCCGCCCGTGGCCGCGCCGGTGACGAGCACGCGCACGACCTTCGGCACGGTGACGGGAATGAGGCCCGTGCGGAACGCGAACGCCATCGCGGTGGAGCCGACGCCGAACGCGAAGGCGTTCAGCACGCCCGCGGTGGGGGTGTGCGAGTCCGTCAACACGACGATCGTGCCGGGGAGCGCGTAGTCCTCGACCACGATGCGGTGACACACGCCGCCGTGGAACGGGCGGTTCGGCCCGTGCAGGCGGATGCCGTAGAGCTCGCAGGCGTCGACCATCTCGCGGGTGAGCTGCTGCGCGGGGGCGAGGCGCGCCTTCTTCACGTTGGCGGGCACGCTCGGCTCGTCGATGAGCACGAAGTGGTCCTCGAACGCGGCGATGAGGTCGGGATCGGCCATCGGCGTGTCACCGAAGGCCTCGCGGTAGAGGGCCACGACCATGCCGGCGGTGTACTCGTGGACGCCGCGGAAGCCGGCGCGGCAGAGCACCTGGTCACCGGGGCGAACGTCCCCCACGCCGGTGGTGTCGGGGCTGGTCCACGTCTTCTGCGCGATGATCTTCTCCACCGCGTTGAGCGGGCGGGGCGCGGGCGCGGTGTCGTAGGTGGGCGCGATCGTGCCGGAGAGGAGGCCCTTGGCGTAGTCGAGCAGGCCGCCGGCCTCGGCCACCGTACGGAAGAAGTCGGGGAGGGCCGTGAAGAAGCCGCGCACGTCGACGTCCTCGCCGGCGCGGAGGCGGGCGATCACGTCGAAGTCGGTGGTGAACGGCATGCCGCCGTACACCATGTTCTCCTGGAAGATCCGCTGGAAGGAGCGGGCGATGACGAGCTCGATGCCGGCGCCCTGGTGGGCCACCACGGCGACCTCGCGGCTGGAGCCGCTGCCGTAGGCATCCCCCCCGACGATGACCTGGAAGCCCCCGTCGCGCACGCTGTCCCGCTGGATGACCTCCTTGAAGTTCTCCAGGAACCAAGGCCCCAGGATCTCCCCCGTGTACCCGAGCGTGCAGGCGGCGCCGCTGATCATCAGGTCGGTGTTGACCCCGTAGTGCAGCGGGGCGGTTGCGGTCGCGGCGGAGAGGTCGAGGTCCTCTTCCGCCGACGTGAGCGCCAGTTGACGCCCGAGCAGCTCGGCGTCGTCGGTGAGGAACAGGATCCGGCCGTTGAGCTTCATGCGCCGCAAAGTAGGACGGGGGGCCGATTGTGTCGAGGCCCGACGGCGAGGTCGGCGGATGCGCGTGCACGGTTCCTGCACGAACGGGACGCTCGCCCGCCACGCGGGCGCCCCCGAGCCGCCACGACGGAGGCCTACGTTGCGGAAGTGTTCAAGGAGAACCACATGTTGGCCGCCGTTTCCGCTCCCACGTCCACCGGTGACGCCGAGGCCCGCCCGGCCGCCGCCCCCCTCCCCTCCCCGAGCGGTCTCGCACGCGCGCTCGCCGGCTACGCGCTGCTCGGCGGCGTCGCGGCGCTCGGTACGGGCGCGGAGGCGGCCACCCAGGCGCCGGTCGGCCTCGTGTCAGCCGTGGGCGCGCTCGTGCTCACGGTGCCGGCGCTGCTGGTCGCGCACCCGTTCCTGACGCTGCGCGCGGCGCCCCAGGCGCTCGTGGTGGCGATCGCGCGCCCGTTCGCCCGCACCGGGGATCTCGCCCTGGGGCTCGTCCCCACGCTCCTGCTCTTCCGCGCCACCAGCGGCCTCGCGCAGCTGCTCCTCGCGATCATGCTCGTCGGCGCGGCGACGCTCGGCTTCTCCCTGGCGATCCGCAACCTCGTGGCGGCCGAGTCCGAGGCGAGCGCCGACTCGTGGAGCGTGTGGAAGATGACGCTGCTCGCGTGGGCGTGGACGGGGCTCGCGGCCTTGATCGGGGGGCGGTTGGGGATCGGGGTGATCTTCGACGTCTAGGCCGGAGTCCTGACCCCTCGGGTGCAACGATTCGCTCAACCACTTGATTTTTCACAGACGACCGGAGTTTCCATGCTTCGCCCCTCGATCCTCACCCTCACCTCCCAGGTCCTCCGCGACCCGCACGCCGTCGTCGTCGCCCACGACACCCCGGCGGACCTCGGCTGGCTCGCCCCCCGGCTGCTCGGCATCAGCGGGGTCGGCGCCGCGCTGTTCGGCGCCGTGGTTGGGTCCTACCGCGGCGGCGAGCAGGTGCTCTACGCCGCGCTGAAGCTCCCGGTGCTGCTCTGGGCCCCGCCGCTCCTCGCGCTCCCCGCCATCCACGCCGCGTGGCGCGCCTGCGACGTCGACGTGTCCTACCGCCGCCTCGGCCTCGCGTCGCTCGCCGGCATGGCCCGCACCGGCGTGCTCGCCTCCGCCCTGGCACCCATCCTCTGGCTCCCCTACTCGGTGCAGGCCGACTACCACCTGTCCGTGCTGCTCTTCGCGGCCATGCTCGTCCTCGCGGGCCTCCCCGGGCTCACCGCCATCGCGCGCGCCATCCCCGCCGGCGGCCACCGCCGCTGGATCGCCGCGACGGGGTCGCTCGCCCTCGTCGGCCTCCTCCTCGCGCAGACCGGTTGGCTCTTGCGGCCGTTCGTCGCGCGGCCCACCACCGCGGTCGCGCTGCTCCGCCCCGTCGAAGGCGACATCCTCTCCGGGCTCGCCGCCACCGCGGCGTCCTCGCTCGGCTTCTACGGGGAGTGGGACGCCGAGCGCGGCGGCCTGCTCTCCCGGCGCGCCGAATGAACGCCACCGGCGCGACGCTCCTCCTGCTCGCGGCCTGGCTGATCGTGGGCGGCGGCACCGCGCTCGTGCTCGCGCGACGCGGTCAGCCCGCCGCCACCGCGCTCTCCGCGCTCGTCGCGTGGCCGGTCCTGCTCCCGATCCTCGCCGACGCGGTGCCGCGACACATCGGTCCGTTCACGACACGTATCGATACATGTTTCACCGCGCTCCGCACGGCCCTCGCCGACCCCTCGGCGACCGGCATCGTCACCGCGGACGAGCTCGTGTCCCTCGAACAGGCGCTCCGGCGCGCGGACGGGCGCATCGGCATGGTGGACCGCCTGCTCGCGGAGGAGGCGCTCCGGGCGGACCCCCTCGCCGTCCAGCTCGAACGCGCCCGCGGGCTGGCCGCCGACGAGATCGAGGCCGTACTGCGCGGCGTCGTGCAGCTCCGCGTCCAGGTAGGGCTCGTGGCCCTGGCCGGTGACACCTTGCCGGTGCGCGAGCGGCTCCGGGAGCTCGGGGCGCGCGTCCGGGCCATCGAGGAGATCTCCCTTGCGTGAGACACGAGCCGAACCAGAGCCGGGGCAGCCGGCCCGCGCGGACGCGGCCGCTGCGGAGGCGTCGATGGCGGAGCGAGCGTCGGCGGCTCCGACGCCAGCGATGCTACGCTCCGGGTCCATGAGCAACATCCTCGTCGTCGACGACGATCCCCACCTCCGCGAGGTCGTCCGCTACGCCCTCGCACGCCAGGGCCACCAGGTGCGGGAGGCCCAGAACGGCGTGGAGGCCCTCCGGATGCACGCGAGCGCGCCCGCCGACCTCATCGTGCTCGACGTGGTGATGCCCGAGCTCGACGGCATCGACACCTGCCGCGAGCTGCGGAAGACCAGCCGCGTGCCCGTGGTGTTCCTCTCCTCCCGGGACGAGGAGCTCGATCGGGTGCTCGGGCTCGAGCTGGGCGGCGACGACTACCTCACCAAGCCCTTCTCCACCCGGGAGCTGGTGGCGCGGATCAAGGCGGTCCTCCGTCGCGCCACGCCCGAGCCGACGCCCGCCGACAAGCCTCGGGTGCTCGCGGTGAGCGGCCTCCGGCTCGACCTGGACGAGCACCGCGCCTGGGGTGGGGACCACGAGGTGGTGCTCACCGTGACCGAGTTCAGCCTGCTGCGCGTGCTCATGGGGCGGCCGGGCAAGGTCTACACCCGCGACGAGCTCGTGGAGCACGCCTACGGCGACCACCACCACGTCTCCGAGCGCACCCTCGACTCGCACGTGCGTCGGATCCGGCAGAAATTCCGGGAGCACGGGCTCGACCCCGTCGAGACGGTGCACGGCCTCGGCTACCGCCTCCGCCAGACCTGATGCGTCGGATCTCGTTGTCGCTGCGGACGTGGCTCGTCCTGTCGCACCTCGTCGTGTTCACGATGCCGGTGCTCGCCCTCGTGGGGACGGGGGCGCTCGCCAACGACCTCCGCACGCAGACGCGGGAGGACCTGGAGCACCAGGCCGTGCTGCTCGCGCAACACATCGAGTATCGGCTCGCCACGGGCGATACACTCGCCGAGCTGGGCCTCGACGACACGTTGACACAGGCGAAACAAGCCACCCTGGCGGGCTTCCGGGTGACCGACACATCGGGGCGCATCGTCGCGTCGAGCGGCACCGACCAGGGGGAGGACATCTCGGCGGATCCCGAGGTCGCCACCGCGCTCGCGGGGAGCCCGGGCATGGCGATCAAGCCGCGCGCGAGGGTGGCCGCCTCCCGCAAGACGCTCGACGGGCAGAGCCGTCATGCCGACGTGCGCGTGTTCGTCGCGCGGCCGGTGTACGCCGGCGCGGAGGTCGTCGGTGCGGTCGTGTTGTCGCGCACGCCCCGCGAGGAGGTCCAGGCCTTCTACCAGATGGCGCCGCGCCTCTCCGTCGGCGTGGTGCTCGCCCTCGCGGGGACGGTCGGGCTCGCCTTCGGGGCGGGGCGCGTGTTGTCGCGCTCGTTGCGGTCGCTGGCGGAGGCGTCGCGGGGGATCGCCGCGGGCTCCGAGGCCGCGCTCCTGGCGCTCGAGCCGGCGAGCCACTCACGGGTGGCCGAGGCGCGGGCGCTGGCCGCCGCGATGGGCACCATGAGCGCCCGCCTCCGCCAACGCCTCCGATACATCACCGAGTTCGCGGGCAATGTGTCACACGAGTTCAAGACCCCCGTGAGCTCGCTCCGCGGCACCATCGAGCTCCTGCGCGACGACGACGAGATGCCCCCCGAGCAGCGCGCCCGCTTCCTCGAGAACGCCCTCGCCGACCTCGACCGCCTCTCCCGCCTCGTCGGCGGCCTCCTCCGTCTCGCCCGCGCCGAGGAGGGGGGCGCCCGCTCGGTGTTCAGCCTCGACGACGTGGTCGCCGAACTCGCCGCCCGTCATCCGACCCTCGCCCGCGCCGGGACCGCCGCCCGCGTGGACGCGAACCGCGAGCAGATCGAGAGCGCGCTCGCCAACCTCGTCGAGAACGCGCTCCGCCACGGCGGCCCCGACGTGCACGTGCGCGCGGAGACGTTCACGGACGGCCCCTGGACCGGCGTGGACATCCTCGACGACGGGCCCGGCATCTCCCCCGCGAACCTCCCCCGGGTCTTCGATCGGTTCTTCACCACCGACCGGGCGAAGGGGGGCACTGGGCTCGGCCTCGCTCTGGTCCGCGCCATCGCCGAGGCGCACGGCGGCCGGGTGGACGTGGAGAGCGCGCCGGGGCGGACCCGGTTCCGGTTCGTGCTGCCGCGCGCGGGCGGGTAGAGCGGGCGGGGAGAAAGAAGAGAGGGGGACCGGTGGACGGCAACCATCTGGAGATCAGATGGCCCCCTCCGGCACGAGATGGATGAGATCGCGACGCCGTCCAGTGACCGGCCTCCTGATTGCCTTCACGCACGAGCGCCCGGTCCGGTGCCATCCCCGCGTGAGGCGGGGCGCGCACGGGGAAAGTTATAGGGCCGGGATGAATGAGATTCACCCCATCGTGCGCGAGGAGCAGGCGCTGCTCGACGACGTGTGCGAACGGCTCGGGCGCCCGCCCCCGTCCGAGGGCGCGACCGAAGACGACATCATCGCCGAATTGCGGCGCATCCAGGACGACATCCGCACCGCCAAGACGGAGGACAAGGCCGCGCTCGAGCAGCAGTACGAGCGCCAGTGTCGGCTCCTCGAGCAGCTCCGGCGCGGCAAGCAGCTCGACGGCGTCGACCCCGAGAGCCCGTACTTCGCCCACCTCGGCACCGTCCGGGACGGGCAGCGGTCGGACATCCTGCTCGGCCGCGCGACCTCCCTCGAGAACGGCCTCCGCATCGTCGACTGGCGCCACGCCCCGGTCGCCAAGGTGTACTACCGCTACCAGGAGGGCGACGAGTACGAGGAGGACATCGGCCCCCGCTCGATCTCCGGGCGTGTCGTCGCGCGGCGCGCGATCACCATCAACCACGCGCGCATCGACCGCATCGTCTCGCCGCAGGGCACGTTCCTTCGCGAGCACCACGCCGGCGGAGAGGACGTGTGGGTCCACGCCGACACCCTCGCGCCCCGGCTCGTCACCGGGGTGGTCGGTCCGGTCGCCACCGCGCCGCGCGATCAACGGCTCGGCTCCGGGAAGGTCAACCGCGCCGACAAGCACCTGCCCGACATCGCCGCGCTCATCGACCCCGAGCAGTTCGAGCTCATCGCGCGCCCGGACAGCGGGCCGGTCGTCATCCGCGGCGGCGCGGGCAGCGGCAAGACGACCGTGGCGCTCCACCGCATCGCCTACCTCGCCTTCGCGAACCCGAGCCGCTTCGCCCCCCACAAGATGCTCGTGATGGTCTTCGGCAAGGCGCTGCGCGACTACGTGTCGAAGGTGCTGCCGAACCTCGGCGTCTACAACGTGGGCGTCGCGACCTGGTCGAACTGGTCCCGCAAGCTCGTCGAGCGGCACTTCCCCTACCTGCCGGGCCACAAGAACGCGAACACCCCCGCGGTGGTCTCGCGGATGAAGCTCCACCCGAAGCTGCCCGGGCTCCTCGAGCGCATCGTGAAGGAGCGAAAGGCTCCCGCCTCGGGCGACAGCGCGTTCCAGGACTGGCGGCTGCTCATCGCCGACTCGAAGCTCCTCGCGGAGCTCGGCACCTTCTCGCCCGCCGAGATCGACCAGATCATGTACTGGGCGCGTGCGCAGCTCGACCACCTCGCCCGGCATCGCGACGAGCGCGACAAGACCGCCGAGCCCTGGCTCGACGAGGAGGATGACGCCATCCTCCTGCGCGCGTGGCAGCTCCGCGTGGGGGAGCTCCGCGCCAAGGGCGGCGGCACCATCCGCTACAGCCACGTGATGATGGACGAGGTGCAGGACTTCTGCGCCATGGAGGTGGCGGTGATGCTCGGGGCCTGCGACCCCAAGAAATGTATCACCCTCGCGGGTGATACACAGCAACACATCCAGGAGCAGGGCGGCAGCGAGGGGTGGGCCAACCTCCTCGACAGCCTGCACATCGAGAGCACCGCGCTCTCGACCTTGAAGGTGTCCTACCGCTCCACGCGCCAGATCACGACATTCGCGCGGAGCGTGCTCGGCACCCTGGCCGAGGACGAGGGGCCGCCGCTCACCTCGCGGGACGGCGCCCCGGTCGAGCTGTTCCCGTTCCCGGAGGACGGCGCGTGCGTCTCCTTCCTCGGGGACGCCCTGCGGGAGCTGCTCCGCGCCGAGCCGCTCGCGTCCGTGGCCGTCGTGACCCCGGACGAGGCGACCGCGCGCATGTATTACGAGGGCTTCGAGCGAATGGACGTGCCGCTCGCCCGGCTCGTCGTCGACCAGACCTTCGCGTTCGCGCCGGGCATCGACGTGGTCGACGTTCGCCAGGTGAAGGGCCTCGAGTTCGACTACGTCGTCATCGTGCGCGCGTCGGCGAGCGACTACCCCGATCGACCGAATTCCCGCCGGCTGCTCCACGTCGCCGCGACCCGCGCGATCCACCAGCTCTGGGTCACCTGGGTCGGCACGCCGAGCCCGCTCCTGGGGAGCGTCGGTTGAAGCCCGCCGTCCACGCGCGGCTGCGGCAAGGCGGGGCCGACCGCCTCGCCGACCTGCTGCTCGACGACCTGCTGGATCGCCCCCTCTCCGAGCTGGTCGACGCGCGCTGGATGGCCGAGCGGCTCGTCGTGTCGGTGCGTAGCGCGGCGGCCGATCCGCGCGTGGAGGCGTGGCTCCGGGACCGCGTGAACGATCTGCGGGCCCGCGTGCCGGACGGGGTCCCCGACATCCCCGCCGCCATCCGCGCGCCGCTCGGCGAGCTCCTCGCCCGGCCCTACGTGCCCGATCGGGCCGTGGTGGGGCGCCTGATCGACCACGAGACGGCGCGGCTCCTCCTCAAGAACCTGTTCCAGGACCTCCTCGTCGCCTTCGCCCGCCGGCTCAAGCCGCCCACCCCCCAGATGACCGGGTTGCCCTCGTTCGGGCGGCTGACACGGCTCGGGGAGGGCGTGCTCGGCGCGGTCGGCCACGGGATCGAGCACCAGATCGAGCAGAAGGCGCGGGAGTTCACCGACCAGGCGGTCCAGAAGCTCGTCGACAAGATGGCCGACCACCTCTGCAACCCCGACCTCGTCGTCGAATACGGCGCGTGGCGGGCGCATGGGCTCGACGTGTTGTGCGGCACGGACATGCGGGTGCTCGCGGGCGAGGTCGAGAAGCTCGATCCCGAGGCCCTCATCGCCACCGGCGCGGCGCTCGTGCGGGGCATCGCCGGGCGGGAGGAGCTCGTCGGGGAGATCGAGTCGGTGCTCGCGGCGGCGATGGAGAGCACGGGCTCCCAGTCGGCGCGCGAGATGCTCGGGGGCGTCGAGGAGCACGGGATCGAGCTGGTCCGCGACCTGCTGCGCCAGCGCGCGCGCGCGGTGATCGAGACCGACGCCTTCGCCCGCTGGTTCGACGACATCATCGAGGGTCCGGAAGAAGCGTCGTGATCCGCCCACGCTGGGCGCGCGGCGTCGTCCCTCCGAGCCTCGTGTGCGCGGCGCTGCTCGCGTGCACCGAGCCGCCGCCCCCCGCGCCCCCCGATACATGCGTCATGTATCGGACCCCCGCGCCGGGCCCCCTCGCGGACCAACGTGTCGCCGCCGGGGATGCCCCCATCGCCGTGGCCAACCTGTTCGTGCGCGAGGCCCGCCTCTCCGGCGACGCAGGCTTCTACACGCTCGCCGACACCGCCCTCGAATGCGCGCTCTCGCGGCTGCCCGTGGATCCCGAGGCGCGTCGTCTCCAGGCGCACGTGTGGTTGCAGTTCCACCGCTTCGCGGAGGTCGAGGTCATGGCCGGGCGGCTCGCGGCGGCGGACAGCGCAACCTGGCTCGACCACGCCCTCCTCGGGGACGCGCGGATGGAGCAGGGGAAGCTCGAGTCCGCCGGCGAGGCCTACCAACGCGCGGCCGATCTCCGGCCGGGCCTCGAGATGTACGACCGGATCGGTTGGCTCCGCTGGTCGTGGGGGGATGTCGACGGCGCCGTCGAGATGCAGGCTTTGGCCGTCTCCGCCGGCTCGCCGCTCGACCCGGAGCCCTACGCGTGGGTGCTCACCCGCCTCGGCTGGCTCCACGCGCTCCGCGGCGAGCCCGCACCGGAGCTCGACGCCGCGCTCGCGTTGCTCCCCGACTACCGCCCGGCCCGCTACGCCCGCGGTCGCCTCCGGCTCCACGAGGGCCACCCGGGCGCCGCCGAGGACCTGCGCGCGGCCGGCCCGTCCGTGGAGGCCGTGTGGGCGCTCTCGGAGCTCGACGCCTCGGCCTCGGTGGAGGCGGTCAAGGCGCAGGACCCGCGCGGCTACGCCACCTGGCTCACGCCCCGCGATCCCGCGGCGGCTCTCGCCCTCCTGAACGACGAGTGGAAGGTCCGTCAGGACGCGACCACCCGCATGGCGCGTGCGTGGGCCGCGCACCGGGCGGGTGACACATCCCTCGATGTGTCAGCGGAGGCGCGGGCGGCCCTCGCCACCGGGATCGTCGAGCCACGCGTGTTGTGGATGGGCGCCCGCATCCTTGGCGACGATACGCTCCTGCAGCGGGCGCTCGCGATGGGGCCCGGCTTGTTGCCCTCGGAGCGGCGCCGATGATTCCCCTCCTCGCCCCCGCGCTCCTCGTCGATTCGGCGTGGGCCCACCGCCCCGGCCTGTCGTACGCGCGGCTCGATGCCGACACCGTCACCCTCACGTTCGCCCAGCCGGAGCTCGCCACGCTCGTGCCGCTCGGGGAGGACCTCGACGCGTCGCGCGTCGTCGTCCGCGAGGTCACCCTCGACGCCGCGACCTTCACCGTCGCCGGCCAGCCCTGCACCCTCGGCGACACGACGCTGCGGCGCGTCGAGGAGGACGGCGTCGAGATCGGCGCGCCGCTCGACTGCCCACCGGGCGCCGTCACCTACACCGCGGGGTTCCTCGGACGGCTTGAGCCGGGGCACCGCCACTACGTCGAGGCGATGGGCCAGCCGGTCGCCGTGCTCGACGTCGGCGCGCCGACCGCCGCCTACACGGGCGCGTCCGACCCCGGGAAGGTCGCGACGGAGTTCCTGGGGCTCGGCGTCGAGCACATCTGGACCGGCTACGACCACCTGCTGTTCCTGCTCGGGCTCCTCCTCGCGGCCACCTCGCTCCGGTCGATGTTGTTCATCGTCACCGGGTTCACCGTGGCGCACTCGATCACGCTCTCGGCCGCCGCGCTCGGGCTGGTGTCGCTGCCCTCCGCGCTCGTGGAGCCCGCCATCGCCGCCTCGATCGCCTACGTCGGCGTCGAGAATTTCTGGCGCCCCGCGCCGAAGCGCCGGGTGGCCGTCACCTTCCTGCTCGGCCTGATACACGGCTTCGGGTTCGCCGGCATGCTCGCCGAGCTGGGCCTCCCGACGGACGCGCTCGCGCTCGCGCTGGTCTGCTTCAACGGCGGCGTGGAGCTCGGTCAGGCCGCCGTCGTCGCCGTGACACTTCCGCTGCTCCTGTGGATGCGTCGGTGGTCGTGGTGGGAGGCGCGCGCCGTGCCGCTTGCGAGCGTCGGGGTGACCCTCGCGGGGGTGTATTGGTTCGTGGAGCGGGTCACGGCGTAGCGCGGATCCTCGGGGGGCGTTGCGGGGGGCGGCCCAGCCCCCCGCACGGTTCCCCCTGCGTTTGCGCAGGGGGAACCCATACGAACTACCGGTCGTGACCGCCGGACGGGTGGTCGTTGCCGCTCCAGGGATCGCCCAGGAAGGGGAACGAGTCGAGGTAGGAGAGGCCCGTGGCATCGACGCCGTCTGGGATGAACGTGCCGTCGATGAGGTAGCCGCACACCGCCGAGAGGGCGACGTCGACCACGTCGTCACCGACGTTGCGACCGTCGGGCCACTGCCGGAAGCCCGTGCCCTCGAGGTTGATCCGCAGCGCCTCGAACGCGCCGAACACCTTGCCCGACTCGCCGGGGATCGCGCCGCCGAGCGCATAGCCGGACGGGAGGGTGCCGGTGGCGGGGTGGCCGGTGAGGAAGGCCAGGATGATGTCCTCGCGGCCGCCGAGGCCGAGCCCCGCGTCGTACTCGGTGGGGCAGGAGGTGCCGAGGATCCCGTTCATGTACGTCACGAGCAGGAGGTCCTGCACGTACGACAGGAACTGGATGTCGTCACGCGGGTGCGCGCTGTTGAAGATGTCCTTCTGCGACACCGGGAGCACGACCTCGTTCACGAGCGGGTTGCCGAGGCGCGCCACCTGCACCCAGCCACCCCGCGCGGCCGTGTCGACGCCCGTGGAGCGACGCACGGTGACGGCGCGCCGCGACGTGGTCGCCCAGGCGGAAACGATGTGGTTCTGGTTCACCTCGCTGGGCGTGAGCCCGTCCTTCGTGAGGGAGCTGATGGGCACCTCGATCGCGATGGAGTGGACGTTCAGGCCGAGCAAGCTGTTGTTGTTGCCCTCCGCGGAGCCGAGGTTCAACAGGTCGAACGTGTGCTCGAGGTCGACGTAGAAGCCCTCCTGGCGCGGCCCGGCGAAGAAGCGGTAATCCCCGGAGGACGCGATCGCGGCGGTGGTCAGGGAGCCCGGGGTGCTCGACTCGGGGTTGTACTCCCCGTCCGCCACGCTCGCGACGCCCACGTTGATCGGGGCGGTGGTGCCGCTCGCGAGGATGGTGGTCGCGACACCGTCGTCCACGCGGGTGACCGTGTAGGTCTGCACCATGTTGAGGTTCGCCGGATCGGACACGCCGCCGACGTTGTAGAGGAAGGTGTCCGGGTGGTTGTAGGTGGTCTGGAACTGCACCTGGAAGGAGATGTCCTCCTCGCCGTCCCCCTCGTTGTCGACATGGACCTGGTAGAGGACGTTGTCGTCGAACCGGTGGAAGTTCGGGCCACCGCCGGGTGCCTCGAGGGGGTTCACGTTCAGGATGAAGACGGCGTTGGACGACTCTTCCGGCGAGATGAACGCGTAGAAGTCGGTGAGGTCCGCGGCCGGATCCAGGGCGATGGCGGGCGCCTCGCGGTGGCTGGAGGCGAGGGCGGGGAGCGCGAGGAGCGCGAGCGTGGTCAACATGAGAGGCCTCGGGTGCGGCGTTCGCCGCGCAGCAGGTTGTTTCAGTAGGAGAGGACGTAGATGTCGCTGCCGCCGATGCTGGACTGCTCGGCCACGAACACGTCGTCGGTCGCGACCGCGACGCCGGCCGGCAGCTCGAGCAACCCCAGGGTGTCGAGCACCTCGAAGCCGGAGCCGTCCGTCGCGAGGGCGATGAGGCCCGGATCGCCCACGGTCGTGTAGTAGAGGAGCGAATCGGAGGCGTCGACCCCGAGGCCGCCGGGGAACGTCGTGTCGAACCAGCTCGCCAGCTCGTCGTCGGAGAAGCCCGGCGTGTCGAACGCGAAGATCGCCGCCTTCCCGGCGCCGGCGAGCGAGTCGAGCACGTAGAGGCTCGTGCCGTCCTCGTTGGCGTCGAGCGCGACGGGATCGACGAGGGGCTCGCCCGAGAACTCGGTCGACACCGCGCCGCTGCTCACGACGATGGAGAAGATCGCGGGCACGCCGTCGGGCGTGAAACCGCTCACGTACACGTTGGTGCCGCCGTGGGCCGGCGTCACGTCCCCCGGGAGGTCGATGACGCCCGAGGCGCCGATCTCGACCAGCGCGCCGCCGCCGACGGCGAGGCTGTAGACGCCGCCGTTGAGGAGGCCGTCCACGGTGGTGGACGCCACGTCGGAGACGTAGAGGACGCCTCCGTCGTTCGAGAGGGCGATGCCGCTCGGGAGCACCAGCGGCTCGCCGGTGTGCAGCGTCGTGACCGCCCCGGAGGCGAGGTCGATCGCGACGACCGACGGCTCGCCGCTCGAGTCGAAGCCGACGGCGTAGAGCGTGGTGTCGCTCACGGCGAGGTCGGTGGCCTCCGCGAAGCTGGGGAGCCCGCCGAAGGTCCAGGCGCCGAACATCTCGACGTCGGTGTCGGTGTCGGTGTCGGTATCCGTGTCGGTGTCCGTATCGGTGTCCGTATCGGTGTCGGTGTCGGTGTCCGCGTCGGTGTCCGTGTCGGCGTCACCTTCGCTGTCCGTGCTGTCCTTGTCGCCATTGGGGCAACCGAGGAGCAGCGTCAGCGCGAACAGGGACGCTGCGCTTGCTGGAATCCGCATCATGCGTGGAGGCTCCTTGCGTCGGCCGGGGGCCGCGCGGGGGGTTTGGGGGAGGCGAAGCATGTACGAAGGGCCATGCGCCTCGGATCGGAGCGCTTCGATGTTTCGTTCGAGCGCGCACGGGTCGCGAGCCTTGTTCACGCGCCGCCGATCCATGAGTTCTTGACAGACGTACGTACAACGCACACCATGCCGAGCCGCTTCGTACGGCTCCCAGGAGACCCATGCTTCAGCCTCGCTCGATCCTCGCGCTCGTCCTGTCCTTCGCCCTCACCGGCTGCCGCCCCGACAAGGAGGCCGAGGACACCGGCGACACCGCGTCGGACGCCGATACCGACACCGATGCCGACACCGACACGGACACCGACACCGACGCTGCAAGCATCACCATCACCTCCCCCGCGAACGGCACGGCCGTCTACGGCTCGGCGACCCTCACCTACGAGGTCGCCAACTTCGTCATCGACGCCGACGCGTTGGCCAACGGTGATGTCACGCCGGTCGACGGCGAGGGTCACGTCCACCTCCTCGTCGACAACGAGTACGTGACCGCCACGGCGGAGCTGACCGCCACGTTGGACGCGCTCCCCTCGGGCACGCACACGTTGTCGGCCGTGCTGGCGGGGAACGACCACTCGGTGTTGGATGCCAGCTCCACCGTGACCGTCCAGGTGTACAACCCGGCCGTCGAGATCGTCTCCCCCGCCGACGGCGCGGCAATCGTCGCGAGCTCCGCCGTCCTGGAGCTCGCCCTCAACGACTTCTCGATCTCGACCGACGTGGGTGGCACCGCCGTCGTCGGCGAGGGGCACTACCACGTGTTCATCGACGGCGGCTACTTCGACTACGGCACGGACACCGCCCGCGCGCTCGCCACCCAGCTCGGCGCCGGCGCCCACACGCTCGAGGTCGAGCTCGTCAGCGCCGACCACAGCTCGCTCTCCCCGCGCGTGACCGACACCATCGGTGTCACCGTCGCCGACGTGGCCGCCGGCGTCTGGATCGACAAGGCCGCGCTCGCGGGCGAGATCGACAGCGCCACCGTCACCGTCCCGGTGTCCGTCACCAACTTCGTGCTCGAGCCCGCCGACGTCGGTGGGGTGGTCGAGAGCGGCCACGGCCACTACCACGTGTACCTGGACGGCGTGCTCGCCGCCGAGGGCACCGGCGAGAAGACGAATTTGTATCACGTGGCCGCGGGCACCCACTTCGTGGAGGTGCGCCTCGCGGACAACGACCACACCGAGTTCGACGGCGCCCCGGTCGACTACACGCGCATCACCGTCGCCGAGGGGCGCCCCGACATCTTCCTCGTCTCGCCGCCGGAAGGCGAGGTCCTGGGCGACAGCTTCACCGTGACGGTGTCGCTCGAGAACTTCACCCTCGCGCCCGACGACATCGGCCACGAGAACATGGACGGCATGGGCCACTACCACATCTGGCTCGACGGCGAATACAACACGTTCGCGGGCGAGACCACGGCCCTCGTCACCGGTGTGTCGCCCGGTCCCCACACCCTCTCGGTGACCCTCGTGAACAACGACCACACCGACCTCGCCGACCAGGTGTGGTCGGAGACGGTGGGCATCATCGTCGAGTGATACATCTCGCCTGATGGGCGTGTATCGGGGGGCGTTTCGGGTGACCGGGGCGCCCCTCGTCGCTGATACATTCGGCTGATACATCCGCACGCGTCGGTGTTCCCTCTGGTACGCTGTGCGGATGCTCGCCTGGCTCCTGCTTCACGCCTGCGCCGCGCCCGACGATACTGGAGATCCGCACGCGGACTCGGGGGGCGACTCCGGTGATTCGAGTGAGGAGGACACCGGCGCGTCCGGGCCCTGCCCGCCCGCTACCGTGCAGGTCGGCGACTTCTGTGTCGACGCATGGGAGACCACGGTGACCGGCGAGCGCGGCCCCCACGATCAGGGGGACACCTGGCCCGAGAGCGCCACCACCGCCCTCGCCGAGCCAATCGAAGGCGTGGTGCCGTCGGTCGGTGTGTCGTGGTACCAGGCGGTCGCGGCGTGCGCCAACGCGGGCAAGCACCTCTGCACGGTGGCCGAGTGGCAGGCCGCTTGCGGGGAGAGCGCCCTCCCCTGGGGAACGGAGCCGCCGCCCGACGAGGTGTGCGCGTTGCCCGCGCCCGACTCGACCACCGAGTGGACCGAGCTCCAGCCGACCGGGTCCCTCCCCGACTGCCGCTCGCCCGCGGGCGTGTTCGACCAGATCGGCAACGCCTGGGAGTGGGCCGACCCCCAGGCCTCGGACGACGACGGGCTGCCGATCGCCGCCAAGGTCGGGGGGGCGTACTACGCCGGACCGGGCAACGGCAGCTGCGCGGTCGATCCGTTCCTCGACCATCCTCCGGCGTTCGACGGGACGATCTCGGCGCGCTGCTGCGTGGACGCGCGCTGACCTGCGGACCCGCGACGGCGTCGTGCCGGACGAACGCGCGAGGGAGGAATGCGGTTCGAACGTAGGCGGGTTAGCCGTGCGGCCCTCAGGAGTCGTTCATGGCCGTTCAGGCAGGCATCGTCGGCCTCCCCAACGTCGGGAAGAGCACCCTCTTCAACGCCCTCACCGCGGCCGGCGCCGCCGCCGCGAACTACCCGTTCTGCACCATCGAGCCCAACGTGGGCGTCGTGGCGGTGCCCGACGAGCGGCTCCAGAAGATCCTCAAGGTGATCGCGTCGAAGCAGGTCCTGCCCGCCGCCGTCGAGATCGTGGACATCGCCGGGCTCGTGCGCGGCGCGAGCAAGGGCGAGGGCCTGGGCAACCAGTTCCTCGGCCACATCCGCTCGGTCGACGCCATCCTCCACGTCGTGCGTTGCTTCGAGGACCCCGATGTCGTGCATGTCGACGGCGGGGTCGACCCCGACCGTGACATCGAGACCATCGAAACCGAGCTCTGCCTCGCCGACCTCGACACCGCCCAGAAGCGGGTCGACCGGTGCAAGAAGATGTCGAAGAGCGGCGACAAGGAGGCCCTGTTCCACCTCGGCGTCGCCGAGAAGCTCGTGGCCATGCTCGACCAGGCCAGGCCGGCGCGCTCCGGCAAGTGGACCGAGGAGGAGGCGGCGAGCATCGCCGAGACGCAGCTCATCACCTCCAAGCCCGTGCTCTACATCTGCAACGTCGACGAGAACGGGCTCACCGGCGACAACGCCTACGTGACCCACGTGCGGGCCCGGGCCGCGCGCGAGGGGGCACGAGTCGTCGTGCTCTGCGCGAAGATCGAGGCGGAGGTGTCGGAGCTCCCCGAGGAGGACCGCGCCGGCTTCCTCGCCGATCTCGGCATCAACGAGGCCGGCATGGCCGCCCTCGCCCGCGAGACCTACTCCCTGCTCGGCCTCCAGACCTACTTCACCGCCGGCCCCAAGGAGATCCGCGCCTGGACCATCCCGGTCGGCTCACGCGCCCCCCAGGCCGCGGGCGTCATCCACTCCGACTTCGAGCGCGGCTTCATCCGCGCCGAGGTCTACTCGGTCGACGACCTCGTCGCCGCCGGCGGCGAGGCGGCGCTCAAGGCGCAGGGGAAGATGCGGGTGGAGGGGAAGGAGTATGTGGTGGCGGATGGGGATGTGATGCATTTTCGGTTCAATGTGTAGAACTCACGGAAGTGCATCGGAGAGGATGGACGAGAGTGGGGTTTGAGGCTGTTAGGGCCGGGTCAGCGGGGCGGGAAGCACAGAAGTTGAGGGGTGGCGGACGCACAGGGGACGCACAACCTCTCGACCGGGCCCTTGGGCGACAATCCAGCTTGCCGACGGAGCGCCGGGGTACGCTGACGCTCGGAGGCTCGATGCGGACCGCAACGGCGAACGTGCGAGGGCATCAGGTCACCGTCGAGCGGCCGGACCCGCTGGTCATCTGGCTCGACACCTGGGTCGTGCACGGCTTCATGAAGCAGGAGTCCGGTGTCGCCGTGGACCCGCGTGTCGAGCGGCTCTCCGAGGCTCCACTCTCCCTCCGCGCGCACGGTCGGTCCCCCTGGCGGGTGGTCCCGACGGTCGTACAGGCGCAGACAGAAGCCGCCGGTGCGCCGCGAGCCGCACAGGATGTGTCGCGTCCCAGCGATTTCTCCCCAGACCGTCCCGCGCTCGCTTCCCGCTTCGAGGCCCCCGCACCCCGCACGAGAACACGGTCGGAGCTTGATCGCAACCCTGTCGAACTGGTAGCCAATCGAGGGACGGATCTGGTAGAAACGCGCGAGACGGGACACTCACGATCCACGCCGACCGCGGCTCGTCGATGAAGTCGCAGACCGTGGCCCAGCTCCTCGTTGATCTCGGCGTCACCAAGACGCATTCCCGCCCGCACGTCTCCGACGACAACCCGTACTCCGAGGCCCAGCCCAAGACGCTGAAGTACCGCCCCAACTACCCCAGCCGCTTCGGAAGCCTTCAGGACGCACGGGCCTGCTTCACCAAGTTCAACCACTGGTACAACAACGAGCACCACCACAGCGGCATCGCCGACCTCACGCCCGCGGATGTGCACTTCGGTCGCGCACAGGCCCGCCTGGAGGCGCACCAGCGCGTCCTCGACGCCACCTACGTCGCTCACCCCGAGCGCTTCGTCCACGGGCCTCCAAAGGCGCCTGCGGTGCCCTCCGCGGCGTGGATCAACAAACCGAAGCCCAACGACGTCGGCACCGCGACCGCTTTGCCGCTCACAGAACTTTCCAATTCTGTGTCTCAATCATGTTGACACGTTCCACACACGCCGCGTCGCCGCCGTGGCGGCTGTTCTACCCGGGCACGGCCTGAAAGGTGCGCTCCCTCGGCGCCGCGAAGCGGGGGGAAGGACGCAGGACCCCTTCAGACCCTCGTGGCAGGTCGGCGCCCGCAGCGGTCCCCCGGATCAGGTCGGGCACGGCTCCGTGTTATCGTCATCGTCATCGTCACGTTCGTCGCCGGAGTCGGTATCGTACTCGCCGGAATCGGAACCGTCGTCACCCGTGTCCTCCGTGCCAGCGGTGTCAAGTGGCTCATCGACGGCACCCGTGTCCGCGGCCCCCAGCACTCCTACCCAGCCCGGGACCGGAAAGGTGCTCTCCTCCGCGGCATCCACGCCGGTGTAGCCAACGCTCCGAGTGACCGATCGTTCGGCGACGTGACACACAATTAGCAGCTTGTGCCGGCCAGTCTGGGGAGTGAAAACTGCTCGGAGGAATCCATCCGACACGTGGTCGCCCACGTCGCTGCAGATGCCGTCATGGCACAGCTCCACCAACCGGCACAAGCTCCCAGCATCCGTGGTAGTACCCATCGAGTCCGAGGTGTAGATCTCGGCGAGCAGACCAACGGGTTCGCCAACCACCAACATTTCATCGGCGGCGGGTGTGACCACGTAGATCTGTGGCGGGCTCGCACAGGCCGCCAGTAGCGACAGATAGAAGTAGGTGGCCATGGTGCGGGATACTGCGCACCCCTTCCCTTGGAATCAAGGCCGTGACTCTTCTATGCTGGTGAATACCCTCGTGCCCGGCGCGGAGACTCCCGGACATGCTACACCCGATCGCTCTTGTGTCTCTCGCAAACGCGGCGGAACCGGCATCGGTGAACGCGGACATGCGGGGCTGCGCAAAGGGGCTGGGCCTGTTCAATCCCGCGCTGGTGGTGCGACAGCGCATCGGCGAGGGCGAGTCGTTCAGCGAACCTGGAAAGTTGATCCAATACCTGCGACCCAGCGTGCGGGCGTTCAACGGGTTCGGGGTGAGCCACTCGTTCGCACTAAAGGGGGGCAAACTCTGCTTGGGTCCGTACTTGGCCGTCGATTCCATCAGCTTCGGCGAAGCACCCGAGTTCCACCTCAACGCTGGAGGAACGGTGACATTCGCTCTCGGCGGGGGGCTGACGTTCGGGGTTGGGGTCGGGTGGGACGTCTACGGCTTCCAGCCGAACACGCTCCCGCGCTTCGATGGCGACGACGTGCGCCATGTGGGGCTCGTGTCGGCTGCCGTCACCAACGAGTGGGGACGACTCGGTGAGTCCGTCGCACTCACGTTGCAGATCGGCGCGAATCTCCCGAGTTTGAGGCACACCCTGCGCGATGCAAAGCTGCTGCCTGCGGCGAGGGCGAAAGGCGACGAACTCGCGGACAAGCTCAAGGAGGTTTACGCAGAGATGCGGCGTTTGGAAGAGGAGAAACGACAACTGGAAGAGAAGTACTCCGAGGACAGCGACCGTGCACCCTTACCCACCTCACCCGCGCCGTAGGACAATCTCGACCGTCACTCCACCAACCCTTTGGCGCCCCCCCGCCCGCGGCCTTGCACACCCCGTCCCGCGCGGCCACGGCATCATGGTCCGCGCCCTCGACCTGCCGTCGATCTTTCCGACGCGCCACGTTCAGCTCCTCGTCGTACCAGCCGAGGCGCTCGGCGTATGCGTCGATCCGGTCCACAGCGGCCACGAAGCGATCCCGCTCCACCTCGAGGAGTACGACATTCGCCGCGGCGAGCGGACACTTCTGTGGCGTCCCAGCGATTTCTCCCCAGACCGTCCCGCGCTCGCTTCCCGCTTCGAGGCCCCCGCACCCCGCACGAGAACACGGTCGGAACTTTGATCGCAACCCTGTCGAACTGGTAGCCAATCGAGGGACGGATCTGGTAGAACGCGCGAGACGGGACAGAACAGGTCGACGGGGGCCGCGTGGAGCTTGGTTCGATGCCTGGCGTTCCCCCGCTCGCACCAGGCCCGGAACTGGACGTTGGCGTCGTGCAGATCGGTGAAGGTCCGGCCCGGGTAGAAGTTGCGCTCGATGTAGTCGAACGGCCGCTCGACACGGGCGGAGCGGTTGACGTCGCCCACCGCATGCGCCACGAACGCGAACCCGAAGCGCGCGGCAAACGCCGCCATCTCCGGCGCGGGCACCATGGTCTTACCGGTGCCGTGGGCGACGATGACGTGGGTGTTGTCCACCATGCACGTCGCCGCCGCCCCGCCGAAGTACCGCAGCGCCTCGGTCAGGAACGTCTTGGCGTAGAACCAGGCGAAGGTCGGGTAGAGCTGGGCGAAGATCATGCGGGAGTGGGCGAGCACGAGCGACGCGCACTGGAGGCGCCTCGTCCGTCCGCCGATCTCCACGTCGTGAGGGGACGTGTCGTGTTGCATCTCCGCGCCGGGCGCAAAGTGGTAGCGGCCGGCCGGCACCTTCTCGACCACGCCGATGCGATGGCGGCGGCAGAAGGCGGTGAGCGTCGTATACGCGACGTGCACATCCTCGGCGCCGAGCTCCTCGTGGACACGCACGAGGTTGCCTTTGCAGACAAGATGCAGCTCGCGCACTCGCTCGAGCTTGTCGTCGAGCTGGGAGCCGCGCTCCATGTCGGGGCGTTCGACCTCGCCGCTCTCCAGCACCTTGCGGACGGTCACTCGCGATACGCCCAGGGCCTGGGCGATCCCGCGCGTGCTCTGGCCCCTTCGAGACAGCTCCAGGATGGCCGTACGGGTGTCACGCTCCATAGACGCCCTCCTCTCGTGAGGGGTGAGCACGCGGGTGGTGATGACGATGCCTACAAGGCGGCGATGACGACGCCTACCCGAGGGGGCCCACACGCACAGGGGGTGGTCCACTTTTCACGAGCACACCCGGGTCATTCTGGCGAGCCGTGAAGCACCCGCTGGTTCGGTGCAGCATCCGCCCGCGCCGTACCCGCTCGCGCTGTCTCGTACTCGGGAGGTTCAGGAGCACCATGTGTACCGATCCTACGATGCCGTTGACGCGTCAAGACAAGTTGGCGCCTATGGGGCGCCCCCCCCGTGAACCGGCACGGTGTCAGCAGCCGCCGCCCTCTATCACTTTCACATCGGCGCCCACCACCTCGACATACACGTACGCGGCGCAGCCCTCGGACCACTCCCAGCCCACGCGTGCGGGCTCCACCACGCGGGTCACCTCCAGTTCTCCGTGCCGGAACAGCCCGGCCCGCTCGGGCAGCGGCTCCTTCTCCGCGCCGATGTCCTGGCCCACGCAGCCGCGCACCGCGGCCCACACAGCGTCGCGCGAGGCGTTCGGTACGTAGAGCACCTCCGAGCCCCACTCCCACCCCGCGTTGCGCTCGATCCACCCGCCGTTCCGCAGCGGCGTACGGTAGGTGGCGTCACAGTCGCCCTCCTCGCCGATGCCGATGTCCTCGCACGACTGGCGGGACACCAGTGACTCGGTGCCCGCGTGCCCGATCGTGGCTGCCCACGTGGTGAGGTTCTCGCAGGGGAGGGGGGGCGGGGGCACGCTCAGCAGGTAGCCGTCGAAGGCGTAGCCGCTGGTGCCTTGCCACCAGACGGGCGCCCACGCGCCCGAGATCCCCGCGATGCGCTCCTTGCCCTGGCCTGGCCCCGTCACGATCACCGACTCGCCGCGGGGCACGGTTGCGAGCTCCACCGCCTCGGCGGCCGGGCCCGAGCGGACCTTGAGCGTGGTGGCGGAGACGACGTAGCGCGTCTCCCCGGCGGGGGGCGCGGCGGGAGCGGTGGTCGCGGTGCCACCGTCGAGCAGGCCGTCGAGCGGCCCACAGCAGCAGACCCCGGCGGACACGAGAACGGTGGCGACGAAGGCGGGAGTGTGCGTCACCCGCGGAGGGTAGCACGGGCTCCTCGATCCGGGGCACCCGGACGGCCGAGGACGGCCGCCGGTGCGTCGACGGGAGTGCCCGGAGGAGCGGCGGTGGCTCCATGCCCCGGGCGAGGCAGGCCGCCCAGCCGTCGATCGTCGGCACGCCGGAGTGTTCCGGCATTGCACCGCGTTGCTGAAGTTGTCAGGATTGGCACAAGGATCACATCGATCGCACAAACGTGTTCGGCACGTTGGACACCACGCAACGCTGCGCGCCTGCGCGCCGCTGTCCCGGGTACGC
>JAKFCH010000236.1:0-6782 GCA_036676765.1 Deltaproteobacteria bacterium | reverse complement strand
CACCGCCCGCCCCCACGTCGCCCGCCAAGGCCCCCACCTCGGCCCCCACTCCCCCGACAACCCCTCGCGGCCCCGACCGCCGCTCGAGGATCACGAGGCCGTCGGGTGTCTCGGGGAGCCGCGCGAAGTCGGCCTCGAGGCGCTCGCCCGCGTCGCGGACGAAGCGCCAGTCCTTCATGGCGCCCGAGCGGACGATGACGAAGCGCACGCCGAGGCGGTCCGTCATCGTGAGGAGATCGTCGTAAGAGGTCTTGTTGTAGATCCAGTGGTAGCCGACCTCCTCGGTCCGCCACGCGACGCGCTGGATGGCGCTGCCGTCCACGGCGACGACGAGGGGCCCTTCGGCCTCCTTCTTCTTCAGCCAGCGGGTGAGCAGCGGGTACTGGTCCTTCCCGCGGAGCTCGCCCTTCGTCTCCTTCGCGCGCGCCCAGAGCTCGTGCGTGCCGGTCACGGTGGTGGAGCACAGGATCAGCACGCCGAGGACCGTCGGGAGCGTTCGGCGTTGGCGCAGGAGCCAGAGGAGCGGCAGGATGAATGCGGGGAGGCTCATGAGGCCCTGCCGCCGCGCGAAGTACCACGAGCCGTTGTACTGCTTGTGGGCGAGCTGGATCGAGAGCAGGGCGCCGGTCGCGATCAGCACGAGCACGAACCAGGGGACCGCCTCGGGCCGACGGAGGCGCGCCCACACGCCGGCGAGGCCCTCGCGACGGACGAGGCCGAACAGCGCGATCGCCATGAGGGGCAGCGCCGCGGGGAGCGCCCAGTGCATGGTGTAGAAGGCGGCGCGGTAGGAGTCCTTCCGCAGCGGATCCCACGCGAGGGTCACGCCCCCCCACCGGTCGGCGAGCATGTCGAGCACGCCGTGGGTGGAGACGATGACGTCCATCGGCTCGAGCAGATCGTTGGCGCGGTTCTGATCGAAGCGGAGGAGCGACCCGAGGTCGGCCTCGTGGACAAAACCGCGGATGTGGAGGAACCAGCCCCCGATGAACAGCGACGCGACGCCCAGCGCGACGACGCCGTGGAGCGCCACGCGCCCGCGGTTCGGGCCGGTGACGAACCGGAGGGCGTACGCACCCGCCGCCGCCATGGGCACCACGAGGAACTGGGAGCGCGCGAGGTAGAGGAACCCGAGCCACACGCCCGACTCGACGGCCCAGGCGAGCGCGGTCGAGTCGCGCTTGGTGACGACGCGCCAGGCGTAGGCGAACAGCAGGGTCCACGCGATGCCCTCGGTGTAGGGCACGCTCGTGAACACCACGAATTCCCGCTGCAGACCGAGGAGGAGCACGGTGGCGTGCCCGGCGTGGAAGCTCGGGAGGCTGTGCGGGAAGAACGACTCGGGCCAGAGCTTCCGGCCGAACAGGAACGCCGCGACGAGCGCCGTCGTGTAGAGCACGAACGGCAGCCAGTAGGCGGCGATGCTCATGTCCACGACGCGCGCGGTCATGCCCAGCATCCACGGCCAGAGCGGGTACACCGAGGTGGGAAACGGAAAGGTCTCGTACCCCGCGTGGTAGAGCGACACGTGGCTGGTGTGGCCGAGGCCGTCCCGCACGTGTTTGGCCACCTCGACGTAGTAGCCGCCGTCGATGCCGGGCCACTTGATGTTCGCGGTCTGGACCGCGCGCAGGGGCACGAGCACCGCGAGGATCCCGAGGAACAACCAGATGTCGGCGGGCACCCGCCGCCACGCGGGCAAGGGGGCGCCGCCCGTCACGCGGCGGGGCCGGGAACGGGGGTGTACCGGGCGACCATGTAGATGGCGAGCGGGCCGGGCACGGGGATGTAGCTGGACGCCTCGCGGCGGAAGCCGTGGGCCTGGATGCGCTTGTCGAGGGCCCGGGCGTCGTGCACGTGGAAGTGCCCGTCGAAGCCGGCGAGGCGGCGGCCGAAGCGGTACGCGCGGTTCTCCGTCGGCAGGCTGACGAGCAGCGAGCCGCCGGGGCGGAGCACGCGGTGGAAGAACCCGAGGGTCTCCGTCGGCTCGTCGATGTGCTCGAGCACCTCGGCGGCGACGACGACGTCGACGCTTCCGGGCGTAACGTCCCGCAGCGCCGCGTCGGGGGCGAGGAGGCGGACCTTGTCGAGCCCGCGCCGCTCCTTCCACAGCGTGGCCGCGGCGAGCACCAGGTCGACGCCGATGACCTCGCGCGCGCGGGTGAGCGCGGCCTCGAAGAGCACGCCGGTGCCGCAGCCGTAGTCGAGCACGCGCCCGTCCTTCGGGCAGATCTCCTCGAGCAGGCGGGCGACCACCTCCACGCGCCGCCACGCCATCCACTTCAGCGCGGGGTTCTTGTGGAGGAAGCTGGGGATGGCCATCTCGTCCCGGTCGTCGGTCGACAGGAGGGCGGCCATCTCCTGGAGCGTGTCAGCGTCGATACGCATCGGCGGCGTCCTCCTGGACGGGGTCCCGATCGCCGAGTCGGGGGAGATAGCGGCGGACGAGGTAGAGCTGGCGCTCCTGCACGCTCCGGAGCCGCGCGACCATCTCCGCGACCTGCCCGAGCCCGAAGCTCATG
This sequence comes from Deltaproteobacteria bacterium, assembly GCA_036676765.1. Lineage (GTDB taxonomy): Bacteria > Myxococcota_A > UBA796 > UBA796 > SXON01 > CAJBVW01. Next base: position 4,260 of record JAKFCH010000236.1, on the reverse strand, counting down.
ACGGCGAGGCCGAACAGGAAGGCCGAGACGAAGCCGGCCCAGATGTGCGGGGAGAACTGGCCCGACTCGTAGCGGTGCCACCCGAAGAAGCCGGCGAGGCCCATCGAGAGCGCGAGGAAGAAGAGGGCGGCGTTGTTGAACAGGACCCCGGGCGAGTAGTCCCGGACGAAGCTGAACATGATGCCGAGCGTGCGCCACGCGTACCGGAAGAGGTTGGACGCGACGCGGCTCGTGCCGTGCTCGCGCACGCCCCGCACCCGCATCGGCATCTCCATCATCCGGAGACCCTTCTGCGAGAGCACGAGGAAGCTCTCCTGGGTGTAGGTGAACTGCCCGAGGAGCACGAGGTGGAGGAGCGCCTCGCGGCCGTAGGCGCGGAACCCGCAGCTCACGTCGGCGAACGACTGGCCCACGAGCCCGCTCACGATGCGCGACATGCCCCAGTTGCCGAGGAGCTTCACCTTCGGCATCTCGGGGACCAGCGCGGGGTCCTTGAAGCGCGAGGCGGTCACGAAGTCGACGCGGCCCTCGATCACCGGCGCGGCGAGCGCGGGGATGTCCTCGGGGGAGAACTGGCCGTCGGAGTCGATGTTCACCATCACGTCGACGCCGCGGCGGATCGCCTCGGCGAGCCCGGACTGGAGCGCCGCGCCGACCCCGAGGTTGCGGCCGTGGTGGATGACCGAGGCGCCGTGGGCGCGCGCGATCTCGGCGGTGGCGTCGGTCGAACCGTCGTCGATGACGACGATCTCCACGGAGCCGACCCCCACGATGTGGCGGGGGATGCGCTGGAGCACCGCGCCGATCGACGCCTCCTCGTTCAGGGCCGGCATCATCACGAGGAGACGAGGCAGATGTCGGGGGGTCTCCACCATCGTTTCGGCTCCGCGGGCCGCGCGAGACTAACGCACGTTCTCGGGGTTGCCAGGGAGGGCCGCGGCGTCGATGCTCGCGCCTGTCGCGACCGTGGCGCCCTCCCCCGCGGGTGTCGCGTCGGCAGCGGGGGTCCCCTCGGGGAGGCGGATGGTGAGACTCGCGCCGAGCACCACGAGCTCGACCAGGCTCAACAGGATGCGGTGGGCCACCGCCGCGGCGAGCGCCACCGGCGCGGGGAGCGTGGCGGAGAGCCCCGCGACGAGCAGGGCCTCGCGGACGCCGAGCCCCGCGGGCGTCACGCTGGAGACCTGCCCGGCGACATACGACGCGACGAACCAGCACACGAGCAGGGTGACGTGCGTGTCCTGGCCGCCCTCGAACGCGCGCACGGTGAAGGCGAACGAGCCGCCGAGGAGGAGCCAGGCGACGCCGTATCCGAGGACGAGCGCGAGCTGGGTGATCGTGGGGACGGCGAGCACGAGCCCGGGCACCCGCGCCCGGAGCGCCGGGATCGCGGCCGCGCCGAGCCGGAGCACCGGCATGAGCAGGATCGACGCAGCGACCGCGACAATGGCGAGGACCGCCACGGCCACGCGCGAAACGGGCGCGTCGGGGTTCGCCGGGAGCGCCATCAGCCCCACCCCCGCGACCACCCCCGCCCCCGCCACGAGCAGCAGGCTCTCCCACACCACGAGCACGAGGCTCGCGGCGCGCGACACGCCGAGGCGCTCCCCGAGGCGCACCCGCTCCACCACCAACATCACCTTCCCGGGGACGTACCGGAAGAAATAGGCCTGGAGCCACACGCGGACCCACATGGGCCAGAAGCGGGGCGGCGCGCCGCTCCTTCCCGCGATCGGGGGCGGGAGGTCGGCGGCGCGCACCCCGGCCGCCGAGAGCAGCGCCAGCACCACGAGCGCGGTCGCGCCCACGACGCTCGCCAGGGCGATCCGCTCGGGCCCGTGCACCAGCGCGGGCACCTCGAGCTCGGCCCACGTGGACGCGAGCCGCCACGCGCCCGCGCCGACGATCGCCGCCGCGAGCCCCCACCGCACGACGGCCCCGACGTACCTGCGCCGCACCGGCAACCCTCCGCCCGGCCTTCGCTATCCGGGCGCGGTCCGACGTGCGCGCCGCGCTCCGTCCGCCGCCTTCGAATCCACGTGTCGGGCTCGGGCGCCACGTTAGACGGGGCCTCGTCCTGGACGCCCCGCATGTCGTTCTCCCCTTCGCTTCTCGCGCTGCACGACCGCCTCTCCGGCCCCCGCCCCACCATCGTCGTGGTCGGGCTCGGCTACGTGGGCCTGCCCCTCGTCATCGAGTTCGCGGCGTCCGGCGCGCGCGTGCTCGGCGTCGACGTGTCCGACGGCCTCTGCGCGCGGCTCAACGAGGGCGTCTCGCACGTCGGCGACATCACGAACGCGCAGGTCGCCGAGGCGATCGCCCACGGGTTCGTCGCCACCACCAACTACGACGTGGTCGCCGAGGCCGACGCCATCGTCATCTGCGTGCCGACGCCGCTCCGCAAGACGAAGGACCCGGACATCTCCTACATCCTCGCCTCCGGGCAGGCGATCGCGGCGCGGGTCCGCCCCGGGCAGCTCGTCGTCCTCGAGTCCACGACCTACCCCGGCACCACCGAGGAGGTCCTCGCGCCGATGTTGCGCGAGCGCGGGCTCGAGCCCGGCGTCGACGTGGCCCTCGCCTTCTCCCCCGAGCGCGTCGACCCGGGGAACGCCCACTACGGCATCCGCAACACCCCCAAGGTGATCGGCGGCATGACCCCCGCGTGCACCGAGGCCGCGCGCCGCCTCTACGAGCGTTCGTGCGACACGGTGTTCCCCGTGAGCTCCCCCGCCGCCGCGGAGACGGTCAAGCTCCTCGAGAACACCTTCCGCATGGTGAACATCGGGCTCGTCAACGAGTTCGCGCTCGTGTGCCGGCGGCTGAAGCTCGACGTGTGGGAGATCATCGAGGCCGCCTCCACCAAGCCCTTCGGGTTCATGGCGTTCAAGCCCGGCCCCGGCCTCGGCGGGCACTGCATCCCCATCGACCCGCACTACCTCGCGTGGAAGCTGCGCGCGCACAACTTCACCACGCGCTTCGTCGAGATCGCCGACGCGGTCAACTCGGCCATGCCCGCCCACGTCGTCGACGTCGTCAACGACGCGCTCAACGAGCAGGCGCGCTCGGTGCGCGGCAGCCGGCTCCTCTGCCTCGGCGCCGCCTACAAGGCCGACATCTCGGACGTGCGCGAGTCGCCCGCGCTCGAGGTGATGAGCCTCCTGCTCCACCGCGGCGCGGACCTCGCCTACAACGACCCCCACGTGCCGTCGATCGACGTCGAGGGCCACCGCCTCGAGAGCGTCCCCCTCGACGCCGCCGCCCTCCGCGACGCCGACGCCGTCGTCATCCTCACCGGGCACACGGGCTACGACTGGTCGCTCGTCCTCCGCGAGGCGCGCGTGGTGGTCGACGCCCGCAACGCCACCGCCGCCGCCCGCGCGGCCGCGCCCGAGCTCGCCGACAAGGTGCGTCGCATCTGACGCTCCCGCGGGTCTAAGCTCCCGGCATGTTCGACCTCTTCCCGCGACGACGCCGCGCCCGCCTCCGCGCCGCGCCGTTCCCCCCCGCGTGGGCGACCGTCCTCGACGCGCGCGTGCCGCTCCTCGGGCGCCTCTCCGCCGACGACCGGCGCGAGCTCGAGGGCCACGTGGCCGTGTTCCTCGCCGAGAAGTCGTTCGAGGGCGCCGGCGGCCTCGCGATGACCGACGAGATCCGCGTCACCATCGCCGCGCAGGCCTGCCTGCTGCTGCTGCATCGCGACGTCGACGCGCCCTACCCGGGGCTCGACACCGTCCTCGTGTACCCGCACGGGTGGGTCACCGACGCCGAGCGCACCGTCGACGGGCTCGTGCACACGGGGCGCGAGGCCCGCAGCGGCGAGTCCTGGCGGCGCGGCCTCGTCATCCTCTCCTGGGACGACGCCCGTCGCGGCGCGCGCGACGCCTCGGACGGCCACAACGTCGTCCTCCACGAGTTCGCCCACCAGCTCGACACCGAGACCGGCGGCGGCGCGGACGGGGCCCCGGTGCTCCCCGAGCGCGGCATGTACACCGCGTGGTCGCGCGTGCTCGGGCGCGAGTACGCGGCGCTCGTCGAGGCGCTCCACCGCGACCGCCCCACGACCCTCGATCCGTACGGCGCCACCAGCCCCGCCGAGTTCTTCGCCGTCGTGACCGAGGTGTTCTTCGAGCGGCCGCGGCGCCTGCGCGAGCGGCACCCGGAGCTCTACGCGCAGCTCGCGACCTTCTACCGGCAGGACCCGGCGGCGTGGGGGGAGGGGTAGCGGCGGGTGGGGGCGCGTCGGGCGCGCCCCCGACC
>JAKFCH010000235.1:0-8187 GCA_036676765.1 Deltaproteobacteria bacterium | reverse complement strand
CGAGGGACGCGGAGGGCGGCCGCTCGGCGGCCGGTCCGGCGGCGGAGCCGCCGACCGAGCGGCTCCGCCGCGAGCCCGCAGCGGCCCGGCCCCGAGCGGAGCGAGGGGACGCGCCCCGAGGGTTCGGAGACGCCCGAGGGCTCAGGGGTGGAACCCCTCCTCCACGAAGCCCGGCGGCTCGATCTGGATGGTGGTGTGGCCGATGGAGAAGCGCGCCCGCAACGACTCGGCGAGGGTGGCGAGCAGCTCGAGGCTGTCGACGGTGCCGTCCACCACCACGTGGCCGCTCATGGCGACCATGCCACTGGTGATCGTCCACACGTGGAGGTCGTGCACGGCGCGCACGCCCGGGGTGCCGCACATGGCCGCGCGGACCTCGTTCACGTCGATGTGCGCGGGGGCGCCCTCCATGAGCACGTGGACGGCCTCGTTCAGGAGCGCCCAGGAGGCGTGCAGCACGAGCAACGCGATGGCCGCGGAGGCGACGGGGTCGGCCCAGAGCCAGCCCCTCCACCACACGAGCGCGCCCGCGACGAGCGCGCCCACCGAGCCCAGCGCGTCGGAGAGGACGTGCAGCCAGGCGCCCCGCAGGTTCATGTCCTGGTGGCGCCCGCCCGCGAGGATCGCGAGCCCGACGAGGTTCACGACCAGGCCGCCGGCGGCGATGCCCATCATCAGCGGGCCGATGACCGGCTGGGGGTCGGCGAGGCGGTGCCAGGCCTCCCAGAGGATGCCGAGGGCCACGGCCACGAGCGCCCCGCCGTTGACGACGGCCGCGAGGACCTCGGCGCGGTGGAAGCCGTAGGTGCGGGTGGCGGTGGGGGGGCGCCGTGCCATGCGCACGGCGAACAGCGCGATGGCGAGGGCGGCGGCGTCGGAGGCCATGTGTCCGGCGTCGGCCAGGAGCGCGAGCGAGCCGGACCACAAGCCGCCGAACAGCTCGACGAAGATGTAGCCGACGACGAGGACGAGCATCGCGACGAGGCGGCGCTCGTTTCCGGGGGTGCGGGCGTGGCCGTGGGCGTGATCGTGGCCGTGGCCGTGCGCGTGGGCGCTCGGAGCCGCGGGCGGATGCGCGTCCGGGGGGGGAGGTGCAAGCGACGGGGCCGCGTGATCGTGAGCCGGGTCGTGATCGTGGTCGTGATCGTGCCCCGAAGGGTCGTGCCCGTCGTGACCGCCGTGACCGTGGCCGTGCCCGCGCCGGGGATCCTTTGCCATGCGGGCGGCTAACCGGGCGCACCGGCCTCCGTGATACGATCCCGCGCGATGCTCGTGCTCCTCCTCGTCGCCTGCTCGAACCCCCCGGAAGAGACCCCTCCCGACATGGAGGAGCTCGTCTGGATGATGCTCCGCGACTTCGAGGCCGACGCCGCCGTCGAGGAAGCCGAGCTGCTCGCGTCGTGGATCGACGAGGAGATCGAGGCGCCCGAGCAGGGCTACGTGGTGGAGACCCCCGCCGCCGCCTACGTGGAGGCCCTCTCCTTCAGCCCGAGCCTCGAGCTCGGCAACATGTCGGGCGGGTTGGTGATCCGTCGGGTCCGCGGCTCGCTCGATCGGTACGCGGCGGTGATCCCCGAGGCGGACCAGAGCTTCGCGGACGACAGCTACGAGAGGTGGGATCGTACGATCGCAAACGGCGCCGAGTCCGCCTGGGCGGACCACGAGGATCTCCTCACCGACGACGCGATCGAGAAGGAGATTCCGATCAACGCGATCCTGCCCTACCCGATGGCACGGCACTACCGTTGGGTGGCGCTCGAGCGGGGCGCCGCCGTGATCTCGCGGAGCGTCATCTACGAGGAGGGCTGGGCGAACGAGTCGAGCGGCATCCTCGGGGGGTTCACCATCGAGGTGCTGCTGCCCGACGGAGAGAACATGCTCTGGCTCAATTGCACGTGGACCCAGGTGATCAGCATCGTGGGGGACAACGACGAGTTCTACACGAACGAGATCATCGCCGGCTCGACCGACGTGATGATCGGCACCGAGCTCTACGTGGCGGGGCCGGAGTAAGCGTGGCCCGCGAGATCACCCAGGTCGCGGACGTGCGCGCGGTCATCGAGGGGGCGCGCGTGATCGCGGTGCTCGGCGCGCACTCGGACGCGTCGCGGCCGGCGTACTACGTGCCCGACTACATGCACGGGGTGGGCGCCCGCATCGTGCCGGTGAACCCCGCGTTGGTCGGGCAGACCTTGTGGGGCGAGCCCGTCCGCGCCTCCCTCACCGACCTCCACGAGCCAATCGACGTGGTGGACGTGTTCCGCCGTTCCGAGGCCTTGCCGGCCCACCTCGCGGAGCTGCTCGGCATGACTCCCCGGCCCGCGGTGGTTTGGTTCCAGCAGGGCATCCGCAACGACACAGTGGCGGCCGAGTTGGTGCGCGCGGGCATCGACGTGGTGCAGGACCGGTGCTTGCTCGCCGATCACCGGCGGATGGGGCTCGGCCGCATCGGCTAGCCGGCGCGGGTGGCGACCGACGTCACGACAAGTATCCGGGTTCCGCCCCCTCCCTGCGTCGGATTAGCCTGGGAGAAGCAGAGCATCCCCGCCCATGCACGACAGGACATCCCACCTCGACCGATCGAGGGCCCCCTTTTGCGCCGATCGGGGGCGATCCTGATGGACACCCGTGTATACGAATCGGGGTTGGAGGATGTGTTGGTTCGTAAAGGTCGGACGACGACGAAGCCGCCCTCCGGAAAGCGCGGGTCCTCCGCGTCCGAGCGCCGGATCGTCGTGCACGTGCCGGCCGTGCTGTGGGAGCGGGACGGGGATACCGGACGTTTCACCTACGTGAGCCGGGAGGCCGCGCGCCTGCTCGGCTTTCCGGTCGATCAGTGGACGGAGCGGCCGGACTTCTGGCACACGCGGGTACACCCGGAGGATCGGGAGGAGGCGGCGCGGAGCTTCCGCAAGGACGTGCTGACCGGGAGCGGGTACTCCATCGAGTACCGGATGTTGGCCAGCGACGGGCGGGTGGTGTGGGTGCGCGACGTGATGAGCGTCGTGCTCGCCCACGGGCGCCCGCCGCGGACCTACGGCGTCCTGCTCGACATCACCATGCGCAAGCTCGCGGAGGACTCCCTCGGTCTGCTGGAGGAGCGGTTGCGTCGGCAGAACAGCGCGCTCCTCGACATCGCGACGCAGGACACGCTCCACGGGGGTGACCTGCCCGCGGCGCTGGGCGTCATCACCGAGGCGGCCGCCACGGCGCTGGACGTGGACCGGGTGAGCGTCTGGACCTACGAGTCCGGGGAGATGCAATGCATCGACCTGTACGAGCGCGCGTCGAAGCGGCACTCGGGCGGCGCCGTGCTCACCATCGCTAGCTACCCGGCCTACTTCGCGGCCCTGGAAGCAGGCCGCGCGATCGCCGCGAATTCGGCGCGGGAGGATCCGCGCACGTCCGAGCACGTCGAGTACCTCGCGTCGCACGGCATCGCGGCCATGCTCGACGCGCCGGTCCGGCTCGGCGGCCGGGTGGTCGGCGTGTTGTGCCTGGAGCACGTGGGTGGCCAACGCGAATGGGCGGCGGACGAGGAGCAGTTCGCCGGCTCCCTCGCGGACCTCGTGGCGTTGGCGATGGAGGCAAACGAGCGGCGGAAGGCCGAGCTGGCCCTCCGTGCCAGCAAGGCCCAGACCCGGGCGGTCGTACAGGCCTCGCGGGATGCCATCTTCGTCACCAACGCCGCCGGGGAGGTGGTCGAGTTCAACCGCGCGGCCGAGGCGATGTTCGGGGTCCGCCGGGCCGACATTCTCGGCACCAGGGTCTCCGCCACGCTCGTCCCGGTCCGGTTGCAGGAGGCCTTCGACGACACGTTGTGCCGCTGGCGGATGGGGCGTGAGTCGGCCTCCGAGCAACATGTCGACCTGGTCGGGCGCCACGCGAACGGCACCGAGTTCCCCATGGAGATCACGGCGGTTCACGTGCCGGAGCCGGGCGGGGCGTTGACCATCGCCTTCGTGCGGGATCCGTCGAAGCCGAGGCCCTTCGACCGCGCCCTGCGTGACGAGCACGACCACCTCGAGGCGCTCGTCGAGGCGCGAACGCAGGATGTCCGCGCCGCCCTGGTGGAGATGGAGTCGTTCACCTATACGGTCTCCCACGACCTCCGCGCGCCCATCCGCGCCATCGAGGCCTTCTCCGACCTCCTCCGTGAAGAGTGCGGCGACCAGCTCGGGGATCGTGGAGAGCGCTACCTCGACCGCATCCAGGCGGCCGCGCGGCGCCTCTCCATGCTCGTTCGCGACTTCCTCCTCCTGGGGCGGGTCGCCTCCGCGGACCTCATCCGGGCCCCCATCGATCTCACCGCACTGGCGCGGACCGTGTTCGAGGAGCTGCGGCAGTCCGACCCGCGCCGGAACGTGACCTTCATCGTCCCCGAGGGGCTCGAGGCGACCGGAGATCCGGGGCTCGTGCAGATCCTGCTCGAGAACCTGCTCGGGAACGCCTGGAAGTTCACCGCGCGGCACGCGCGCGCGGTCATCGAGGTCGGCGTGGAGCACCCCGAGGGGGAGACCGTCTTCTTCGTGCGGGACGACGGCGCCGGCTTCGATCCCGCCTACGTCTCGCAGCTGTTCCGCCCGTTCACCCGGCTCCACGCCGCCTCGGAGTTCGAGGGCACCGGCATCGGGCTCGCCATCGCGCGGCGCATCGTCGAGCGGCACGAGGGCCGCATCTGGGCCGAGGCGTCGGTGGAGCGGGGCGCCACGTTCCGCTTCACCCTGGGCGCCCCGTCGGCAACGGGCCAAGGGCCGGCGTGATCCGCGCGCGGACGGCGAACGGGCGACGGCGCGGCTACCGGAGCTCGACGACGGTGTAGGCGTCTCCGCCCTCGTCCACGTCCGCGGGGCGCCACGCGCGGGCGTAGCGGCACCGGGGCAGCCACTCCCGCACCGCGATCTTGAGCGCGCCCGTGCCGTGCCCGTGGAGGAGGAACACCGGGCTCAGGCGCTGCACGGCGAGCTTGTCGAGGAAGCGCTCGGCGATGTCGAGGGCGTCTTCCGCGCGGAGGCCGCGCAGGTCGACGGTGTTGGCGCTCGTGCGCATGCGCGCGGTCGAGACGTCGGTGGCGCTGGGCGCGGAGCGGCTGCGCGCCAGCGTGTCGCGACCGGGGGCGTCGTCGTCGCGATCGTCGCCCCGCGCGAGCGCCTCCCGCGCGCGTTCGCTCGCCGCCCGCAGCCGCTCCTCGCGCGCCACCGGATCGCCCTTGCCGATGAGCACCTTGCCGGTCACGCCGGTGGGGTCGTTGCGGGAGGCCTTGGCCCCGAGCAGCTCGATCTGGTGGCGGGGCACGCGGACCCGCACCGCGCCGACCTGCACCTCCACCTGCTCGCCGGCAGAGAGGACCTTCCCCACCTGCCCGATCGAGCGCACGCGCACCTTGTCGCCGACCTCGATCTCGGCGGGCGGCGGCGGCGTGGCGACGGGCGCGGCGAGCGGCGCGCGCACCTCGGCGAGCGCCGCGCGGATGTCGGCGAGGCCGGCGCCGGAGGCCTTCAGGTCGGCGCCGGCCTGGAGCGCCGCGACGAGCGTGCGCACCTCCTCCTCCCGCCGCTTCAGCCGCGTGGCGGTCTTCTCGGTGAGGGCGGCGACGCGCTTCTCGCTGTCGCGCACGATGCGCGTCTCGGCTTCGGCGAGCTTGCGATCGCGGTCGGCGAGCTGGCGCTCCAACGCGCGCAGGGCATCCCCGCGGCGGCGCACCTCGGCGCGCTCCTCGGTGAGCCGCTCCAGCCGGTCGGCCAGCTCGCGCGCGCTCTCGTCGAGCAGCTCGCGGGCGCGGTCGATGATCCCCTCGGGCAGCCCCAGCCGGCGCGCCATCGCGAGCGCGTAGGAGGGGCCCGGCATGCCGAGCTCCAGCTTGTAGGTGGGCTTGCCGTCGGCGTACTGCGCCGCCGCGACGACGAAGCGGCTGTCGGTCACCGCCTTGAGCTCGGGGTAGTGCGTCGTGACCGCGACGCGCGCGCCGGCGTCGACCACCGCTTCGAGCACGGCGCGGGCGAGCGCGGCGCCCTGGGCGGGATCGGTGCCGACGGCCACCTCGTCGAGGAGCACGAGCGCGCCCGGCTTCGAGCCCGCGATGGCGATGTTGAGCGCGCCCACGTGCGCGGAGAACGTCGAGAGGCCGCCGGACACCGACTGGGCATCGCCGATGTCGGCGAGGATGGGGTCGAAGAAGTCGACGCGGCTGCCCTCCTCCGCGGGCACCGGGATCGCGGCGCGCACGAGGAGCGCGGCGAGTCCGAGGGTCTTCAGCGCCACGGTCTTGCCGCCGGCGTTCGGCCCGGTGAGCACGAGCCCGGGGTGCTGGGAGGTGAGCGAGAGGTCGTTCGACACGCACTCGCCCTTCAGGGCGAGCACCGGGTGGCGCGACTCGCGGAGGATGATGACGGCGTCGGTGCCGACGATGGGGATGGTGCCGCGGAGCTCGGCGCCCAGGCCGGCGCGGGCGCAGGCGAGGTCGATCACCGTGGCGGCCTCGATGCCGGCGAGGATCGCGACGCTCCGCAGCGCGACGGCGTGGGACAGCTCCGCGAGGATGCGCCGCTCGGCGCGCAACAGGTCGCCCTCCGTCATGCGCAGCTCGTTGTGCATCTCCACGACGACGGCGGGCTCGACCCACGCCGTCTCTCCGGACTGCGAGGTGCCGTGCATGATGCCGAGCCCTCGGCGCGCGCCCATCTTCACCGGCACGACGAAGCGGCCGTCGCGCTCGGTGAAGAAGCGGTCCATCAGGGTGTCGCCCCAGTCGTCGCCGCGCACGATCTCGTCGAGCGTGGCGCGGATGCGGTCCCGCAGGTGCTCGATGCGGCGGCGCATCACCCCGAGCTCGGGCCACCGGGCCTCGGAGAGCCGGCCGAGGGCGTCGAACGCATCCCCCAGGGTGGCGAGCAGGCCCGGGTCGATCACGATCATCCGGGCGATCGCGGTGAGGCGCGGCGTGTCGCTCGCGTGGTCGTCCGCCCACAGGCGGAGCGCGTGGAGCGCCCGGAGCGACGTGAGGATCCCGCGCAGATCGGCCGGCTCCAGCGTGGCGCCGCGGGCGGCGCGCTCCACCTCGTCGACCACGTCGACCACGCCGCCGACGGGCACGCGCTCGCCCTCCTCCTCGACCGCGCGCACCTCCGCCACCTCGGCGTAGCGCTCGCGTGCCTCCTGCGCGCTCGCGGCGAGCACGAGCTCTTCGGCGCGGGCCATGCCGCGGGGGGTGCGCGCGTGACGGGCGAGCGCCGCAAGGAGCACGTCCCAGTCGAGGGCGCCGAGGGTCCGGTCCGACATCTTCCTGGCCTGTGGAGCGCGGCCCTCTACCCGCTGCGGCGGCCGTCGGGGAGTCCCGTTGCGGTACACTCTGTCGCGGGAGGCCCGGATGACGCTGCTTTCGCTGGTGCTGATGGCGGTCGGCTGCACGGGTGACATCGAGGGGGACGACCCCGAGGAGTGTCGCGACGGCGCCGACAACGACCGCAACGGCTACTTCGACTGCGTCGACCTCGGGTGCGCGGACAGCCCCGACTGCGTCGCGGAGGGCGACGCGGACACGGACGCGGACACCGACTCGGACACCGACTCCGACACCGACTCGGACACCGACACCGACACGGACTCCGATACCGACGCGGACACCGACACCGACACCGACACCGACACCGACACCGACACCGACACCGACACGGACACCGACACCGACACCGACACCGATACCGACACCGGCCTCACGGGGTTCGGGAGCTACGAGCTCGAGATGGTCTCGACGTGGACGTTCCCGTCGGGTGCCTTCGCGGACTGCGAGATGGTCTACACCGGCTCGGGCAGCCACTTCGAGACGGTCGGGGGCCGCGTGAGCTTCTACGGCCCCTACACGCGCGTGTCCACGTGCGACGACCACGCGGACATCGAACGGCTGTTCCCCTGGTACGACGCCGCGTCCGGCGAGGCCTACGTGAGCTTCGTGTTCACGGACGGCGGCACCGTCCTCGACGAGTGGTACGCCGACGACAGCGAGGTCGCCGCGGGCGGGCGCGCCGCGTGGTGGATGTTCGACATGGCCGAACCCTACGATCCCGAGCTCGCCTTCGCGCGGTACAGCGAGCTCTACAGCCATTCCGACGGGTCGTTCACCGTCACGTACCAGGTCGAGGTGGCGTTCGGCCCCTGATTTGGGTGGGGACAGAGGCGGGCGCGCCCGGC
>JAKFCH010000234.1:0-3845 GCA_036676765.1 Deltaproteobacteria bacterium | reverse complement strand
GCCCTCCCCGAGTCCGCCCTGGCACCGGCCATCCCGGGCGCCTCGGCGGTCGGCGCGGCCCCCGCTCCGTTGGCGGCAGGCGCGTCGACGCCCATCCGCACGACCGCGCCGGCGCCCCCGACGCTCCCCTCCACCACCCAGGCCATGCTCCCCTGGGCCGTGCTCGTGCCGTTGCGCAACCTCTCGCCGGGCGCGGTGCGGGTGATCGCGTCACGCGCCGCGGTCGACCCGGAGGCCGTCCGGCGCGCCGCCGCGAAGGGGGCCACGTGGTGCGTCGACACCGCCCAGAGCGAGGCCGAGGCCAACCGCATCCTGAAGCGGCTCGAGGTCGCGGGCGTCAAGGGCGGCCACATCCGTGTCACCACCGCGCCGCGCGTCATCCAGTACCTGCTGCTCGCCGTCGTCTCCGTCGTCGTCGGGCTCGTGGCGGGGGCGACGCTGCTCCTCCCGTTCGCGGGCCTCGCGGCGGTCCTCGTCTACATGGCGGTCGTCAACCTGAAGGGCATGTTCGCCGTCGCCGATACCCGCATGAAGGTCCAGGAGAGCGCCCGCGCCATGCTCCCCGACACCGCGCCCGAGGCGCGCCTGCGGGCCCTCCGCCGCCGGGTGGCCGCCGCGGAGCTCCCCGAGATCGTGCTCGCCGACCTCCGGAGCGAGGTCGCCCACCTCGAGGAGCGCCTCGACGCCGTGCGCGCGCACGAGGCCGAGCTGGCCGCCGCGGGGGGCGGGGCCGAGCTGCGCGCCCGCAAGGGCAAGCTCGACGTGGAGCTCGCCTCGGTGGAGGCCGACCTCGCGCGGTTCGAGGGGGCGCTCACGCTCGCGCTCACCGAGGATCTCGCGGAGGCGCCCGTGCGGAAACGCATCGAGGCGGCGCCGCCGACCACGGACACCTCCTCCACGACCACGGACACCCCGCCGCTGAACACCGACGCCATCGGGGTGCCGACGCTCACCGAGGCGCGGCCCCGCTCGCTCGATGTCGTCTCGGAGGACGAGGACACCTCGGAGGGGGATGGCCCGCCGCGGCCGCGGCAGACGACGAAGGCGTAGGCGTCGTCGGGGGGGCCTACTCCCCCACCTCGAAGAGCCCGAACAGCCGCCCGCTCCCCGCGTCGACCCGCTCGACGAGCAGCTGATCCACCTCCAGCGGCACCGGCGAGGGCGGCACCGGCAGGAACGGCGGGGCGATGTGGTCGACGAGCCGCCCCTCCACGCGACCGGTGGCGAGCCAGCCCGCCCGGCGCCGTGTCACCGCGTAGTGGGTGGCGCCGCGCGCCCTCCACCACTCCACGGCCGCGCCCGTCGTGAGCGCCTCCCGGTAGCCGGGGCTCGCGGCGAGGCCGTCGGCCGGGAGCACCGTCCGCTCGCCGAACCACGCCACCGCGCCGGGGAAGTCCTCGGCGATCACGCGCGCGTCGGGGTCCGTCGCGACCGCGACCGCCCGCGCGAACGCCACCACCGTCGCGTGCAGCCCCGGCGCCGGCAGGGCGACGCCCCGGAGCAGCGCCACGGCGAGCCCCACCGCGAGCACGCCCCCGAGGGCTCCGCGCGTGCGCGCCGCCGCGATCCCCGCGCCCGCCACGAGCACCCACGTCACCGGGAGGTGGTACCAGGGCCCGACGAGGTTGTTGCCGAGGTACGCGGCCGCCAACCACACGAGGCCCCCACCCGCTCCGAGCAACACCGCCGGCGGAGTGACACATGCCGATACACCCGATGTATCACTCCGTCGCCGGGCGTACGCCACCCCGATCACGACGACCGCCGCCACCGCCGCCCCCGGAACGTGGCGCCACATCACCGCTGGATCGAGGCGCGCGAGCCGCTCCGCCACGGTGCCGAGGGACTTGATCCGCGCCGCGGTCGACACCCCCTCCCCGGCGACCGCGAGGTTGAAGCCCGCCGTCAGCAGCACCCCGACGATCCCGCCCACCAGGGCCGCCGGCGCCCGCCGCCCCGCGCCGAGGAGCATCGGGAGCGCGTCCACACGGGCGAGGCCCATCGCCACGCCGAGGAGCCCGGCGACCAGGTTGCCGCCCCCCGCCCGCATCCCCACCGCCACCGCCGCGAGCGAGAGCAAGGCGACCAACGAGGTCTCCATCCCGAGGCCGTACACGCTCGCGCCCCACGCGCCGGCCGCCGCCGCACTGAGCGCTCCCGTCCACGACCGCGCACCTGCCTGCCTCGTCACGTGATCCAACACCAGCACGCACCCGACGGTCACGAGCCCGTGCAGCGCCAGCAGCCCGCGCAGCCCGGCCTCGGGCTCGCCGGTCGGCACCACGGCCGCGACGATCGCCAGCCACGCCGGGTGGAACCCCGTCGTCGGCGCGAGGCCGTCGAAGGTGAAGCCCTCCCCCGCCGCGAGGCGCCGCGCGAGGACCAGGTAGTACAGGGCGTCGTCGGGCACCCGCCCCACCACGACGTCGACGGGCGCGAGCAGGTTGCGCACCGTGAGCCCGATCGCGGGCAGGGTGACGAGCACGGCGCGTGCCACCCGCGCGGCGCGCGACGGTGCCCCGGGGAGGCGCGCGCGCCCTACTTCCCGGTCTTCCACCCTTCCTTGTTGTCGTAGTTGACCGTGTAGAGGTCCTTGAGCGTGCCGTCGGCGCCCACCATGCGGAAGGTGAGCGTCATGTCGTCCCCCACCAGGGCCACGTTCCACCAGCCCTGGATCGGCATCGCCGAGGCGTCGATCTCGGCGTCGAAGCCCGACCAGCTCCCCTCGGCCTTGGCCTTCTCCTGGAGCGCCTCGGAGATCTTGCGGGGCTCGACCCAGCGGTCGAACTCCTTGAGCAGCGCGAGGTCGAAGATGGGCTCGAGCTTCAGGTCCTCCTGGCCCACGCGGCCCCACCGCTTGACCGTGTCGGCCGGCGCGCCGCCGCCGCCCGCGACCAGGAACAGCTCGCCGAAGCGCCCGCCGGGGAGGTAGACCTCGTTCGTGTGCGCATGGCCTGAGAACACGGCCTTGAGCGCGCCGATCTTCGTCGCGTCGTCCACCGCGGCGAGCAGCTCGGTCGGCGCCCCGCCGGTGTCGGGGGTGGCGCCCTTCGCGAGGGTCCAGCGCGGGTGGTGCATGAACACGAGCAGCCCGTCGTACTCACCTTCGAGCGCCTTCGGGATCCACGCCATCTGCTCGTCCCAGCGCGAGCCCAGCGTGTCCTTGCCGCTGTCGAGCACCATCATGCGCCAGTTGGCCTTGCCGGCCGCCACGTCGAACGTGTACCAGCTCGCGACGCGGTTGTAACCGATGTCCGCGCCCACGCCGGGAAACGCGGCGCCGAAGCCGGCGAGCCGATCGTCCCCCGCGCGATCGCTCGCGCCGGCGACGGGCACGGTGCGCACCCGGAGGGTGCCGGTTTCGGGGAGCTCGCTGCCCGAGAGCACGAGCGACCAGTCCTGCGCGAACCCCTTCCACTCCGCGGTGGACGAGGTGGCGACGAGGTTTCCGAGCAGCACGACGAACGACACGTCCTCCGCCTGGACCGCGGCCGAGATGTCCTTGACC
This sequence comes from Deltaproteobacteria bacterium, assembly GCA_036676765.1. Lineage (GTDB taxonomy): Bacteria > Myxococcota_A > UBA796 > UBA796 > SXON01 > CAJBVW01. The sequence continues at coordinate 337 of JAKFCH010000234.1, read as the reverse complement.
ACGGCGAGCTCGGTGGCGGGGGTCGCGACGCGGCCGCGCGCCTCCTCGCCGGGGATGGCGGGCCGAACGTCGCCTACCACCGCGAACTCGACCCGGCTCGGGCCGCCCTTCGTGTCGCCCTGGTCGGCGTAGAGGTCTTGCGTGGGAATGGCATTGACGTTCAGGCCGATGCAGCCGGTGAGCAGGAAGAGCACGTCGCCTCCGTGGCCGCCCACCATATCGCGACCGCGCGCCGAACGGACGCTTCCGACGCATCCGGGCGCCCCCGGCGCGGACGCCGGGCGGCGCCTTGCGGGCTCGCGCGCGGGCGCGCTCGGTCGTCCGGGCCCGGGCGCCC
>JAKFCH010000233.1:0-2351 GCA_036676765.1 Deltaproteobacteria bacterium | reverse complement strand
GCGCAGCGCGCCCGCCAGCCGCTCGCGGTGGCCCGCGTCGACGTCGACGAGCCCGCCGCGCTCCGCCGCGCCCACGGAAACGCCGCGGTCGGCGCCGCGGTGCGCCTGCTCGCCCGCGCCCTGCGGGAGTCCCTGCGCACGACGGACATCGTCGGGCGGGTGGGGGACCACGGCTTCGGCGTGCTGCTCCCCGGCGCGACCTCGGCCTGCATCCTCCCCCGCCTCCGCGACGTGGAGGGCCGGTTCCTCGCGCTCGCGGCCTCCGACCCCCGCCTGGTGGGCGTCACCGCCACGGCCGGCCGGACCGACCTCGACGAGGGCACCGAGGGCCTGTTCCAGCGCGCGGACCGGGACCGCCTGCGCGCGCGCCGCGGCGCGTCGGTGACGGCGTGATCCGGCGGCGGCACGGCGGGGCGGCCCGTTCCCGTCCGTAGTGGCGCCGAGCTTGGTTAGATCGGGGCATGGCTCCTCCTCCCGTCGCGAACCCGTCCGTCGTCCGCCGGGCGCTGTTGTGGTGGTTCGCGTGGCCGAGCAACCCCTACGTCACCGTCAACTTCTCGGTGGACTTCTCCGCCGCGCAGGCCTACCTCGACCGCCTCGGCGAGCCGCGGGTGTCGATCGGCGCGCTCGTGGCTGCCTCGGTCAGCCGCGTCCTGCGCACCTTTCCGGAGGCCAACGCGCGGATCGTGGGCCGCCGCATCGTGACGCCCGAGCACGTCGGCATCGCCATGCCGGTCAACCTGCTCGGCCACGCAGGCGGGTCCAAGCGGGAGCTCGGGATGGCCCTGGTGGAGCGCGTCGACACGCTCTCGCTGCGCGAGGTCGCGCTGGCGTCGCGGGCCACGGTGAAGGCGGAGCGGGAGGGCGAGCCGCAGAACGCCTTCCTCCGCCAGCTCCTCGGCGCGGTCGAGGGCGCCCCCCAGCGCCTCGTGGACGCCACCCTCGGCACGCTGAACCACGCCATGGACCGCTCCGCGCTGGCCGAGCGCGTCTACGAGCGGTTCCCCGTCACGACGGCGCTCTCGAACGCCGGCGCCGCCATCGGCCGGACCCCGGGGCTGCTGTTCCGCGGCGCCGACATCGCCATCCCCCTGCGGCTCGTGCACATCGGCACCTTCTGGGGGCTCACGGCGGTGCAGGACGAGGTGGTCGCGATCGACGGCGCGCCCGCGGTTCGCCCGATGCTCCCAGTGATCTTCCTCTTCGACCACCGCCTCGTCGACGGGGTGATGGGCTCGCGCATCGTCGCGCGCTTCGGGGCGATCCTCCAGGACCCGGAGGCGGAGTTCGGGGCGGCGGGGGAGCGCCGGGCGGAGGGGTGATCGGTCGGGGGTGCGTGCTGTGGGGCGTGGGGCGGCCGTAGTCGGGGGACCTGACGGACAGGGGTGCGGAGTATTGCCACGGGGCGGCCGCGGGACCGTGGCGGCCGCGGGACCGTGGCGGCCGCGCCCCCTTCGATGCGACGCCACTCCCCGCCACCCGCGACACCACGCCCCTGTCGGCATGCGTTATCGTCGGACGTGCCCGGAACCGCCGCGCCCCCGATGCCGATGCTGCCGCCCCCCCGCGCGCTGCTCGTCGAGGACGATTGCCTGCGTGCGCTGCGCGCGGTCCCCGACGGGGCCGTGCAGCTCGTGCTCTGCGACCTCCCCTACGGCACCACGCGCAACCCCTGGGACAGCGTCATCCCGCTCGACGCGCTCTGGGCCGAGTACCGCCGCGTCCTGTCGCCCCGGGGCGTGGTCGTGCTCACGGCGCAGGGGCCGTTCACCGCGCGCATCATCCTCTCGCAGGAGCCGTGGTTCCGCTTCAAGCTCGTGTGGGTCAAGTCGAAGGCCACGAACTTCCTCAACGCGAAGAAGCAGCCGCTCCGGCGCCACGAGGACATCTGCGTGTTCTACAGTGGGCAGCCCGCCTACTTCCCGCAGATGGGCGAGGGCGCGGCCTACGACAAGGGCGTGCGGAAGGACCAGCTCACGGGGTCCTACGGCGACTTCCGCCCGGTGCTGGTGAAGAGCGAGGGCGGGCGCTACCCGACGGACGTCGTCTACTTCAAGACCGCGGAGGCCGAGGGCACGGTGTGGCATCCGACGCAGAAGCCGATCGCGCTCGGTCGCTACCTCGTGCGCACGTGGTCCTCGCCCGGCGATCTCGTGCTCGACAACGCCTGCGGGGCCGGCAGCTTCGTCGTCGCCGCGGTGACGGAGGGCCGGCACGCGCTCGGCATCGAGCTCAACGAGGCGGGGCGGGCGTTCAAGCGCGGCGAGGTCGACCTCGTGGGGGTGACCGCGGCGCGGTTGGCGGAGGCGTGCCCGGAGGCGCGGGTGGAGGTCGTGCGGCGGGGGGATCCG
>JAKFCH010000232.1:0-13883 GCA_036676765.1 Deltaproteobacteria bacterium | reverse complement strand
GCCTCGCTCTCGGGCCCCGCGGGGGCGACCCCGGCGACCGCGCAGGCCGGCGCCGCCACCACGGGCGCGGCCGCCGCGGGCACCGAGGACGCGGCCACCGATACGCCCGCCTGGGCCAAGGAGCCGCACGTCGGCGGCACGTTGAAGGAGGGCGCCTCGGGCCCCGACGTGGTGGCCCTCCAGAGCGCCCTCGGCATCGAGGCCACCGGGGCGTTCGACACGGCGACCACGACCGCGCTGAAGGCCTGGCAGAAGGCCAACGGGCTCGGCGCCGACGGCATCGCCGGGAAGGGCACGCTCACGAAGCTCGGCCTGCGGGACGCCTTCCGCTCTCCCGACCACGCGGACACCGCGTTCGTCCCGAAATACCGCGCCACCGCCTACTCCGAGTCCGACATGTACCGGACAAAGGCCGATCCCTACGCTGTCGGCGCCAAGACCAACCCGAAGAAGGAGGACGACTCCGGCGGCCGGACCTACGGCACCTACCAATTCGAGTCCTACATCTACCAGGACGGAACCAAGAAGAGCGAGGACGCCGTCAGCGGCAGCACCCTGATGCGGTTCGTGGAGTGGGCGGAGAACCCCTACGGGCCGAAGCTCCAGGAGGTCGTGAAGAAGAACGGGCTCGCGAGCGCCGAATTCGACGCCCTCTGGAAGGACCTCGCCGCCAAGGAGAACAAGGCCTTCGGAAAGGCACAGGAGCGGTTCCTGGAGCACGACAAGGCGGACGAGGTCACCGCGTTCTTCGAGCAGGCCGGCGTCTCCGCCGACGCGCGGAAGGACCCCGATCTCTACGATGTCGCCATCGGCACCGTGAACCAGTACGGCAGCCTCGCAAAAGGCATGGCCGCCGCCGTGAAGGCGAAGCAGGACGCCAAGAAGGCGCCGCTCACGGCCGACGAGGTCGGCGCGACCCTGCAGGACGACAAGTCGTCGAAGGTGAAGACGAACTTCAAGTCCTCCCCCGGGGCGTGGGATGGCATCAACGAGCGCATCGACCGGGAGAAGGGGCTCTTCGAGTCCTGAATCGGCGGGGCTACCGATCGGCCTCGTCGTCCGGGCCCAATTGCCGGAAAATCGTCCTCTGACTTTCCGTAAGAGGGTTCCACTCCCGATCCTCCGCCTCGCAGGTTAGTCGAGCGGCCCTCTCGCCAGTACCCCTTCCAGGAACGCCCATGTCTCCCTCGACCCCGCTCAACCACACCTGGCGCTCCCACACCTGCGGTCAGCTGCGCGAGGGCGATGCCGGCGTCGAGGTCACCCTCTCCGGCTGGCTCCAGCGCAAGCGCAACCTCGGCCACCTCCTGTTCGTCGACCTGCGGGACCGCTACGGCCTCACCCAGTGCGTCGTCGAGAACGACCCCGCGCTGCTCGCCGCCCTGGACGCCGTGTCGCTCGAGAGCGTCGTGCAGATCGTCGGCACCGTGCGCCGCCGCGAGAACCCGAACCCGAACATGCCCACGGGCCTGGTCGAGGTGCCCGTCACCCGCTTCGAGGTGATGTCGGTGTGCGAGTCGCTCCCCTTCTCCGTCGCGGACGATCCCAACACCTCCGAGGCCAACCGCCTCAAGCACCGGTTCCTCGACCTGCGCCGGGCGAGCATGGTCAAGAACCTCGAGCTCCGCGCCAACATCATCCAGAGCATCCGCAACCGGATGCACGCGCTGGACTTCGTCGAGGTGAGCACCCCGATCCTCACGGCGTCCTCCCCCGAAGGCGCGCGCGACTACCTGGTGCCGAGCCGCCGCTACCCCGGCAAGTTCTACGCGCTCCCGCAGGCGCCGCAGATGTTCAAGCAGCTCCTCATGGTCGGGGGCCTGGACCGCTACTTCCAGATCGCGCCCTGCTTCCGCGACGAGGACGCCCGCGCCGACCGCTCCCCCGGCGAGTTCTACCAGCTCGATCTCGAGATGAGCTTCGTCACCCAGGACGAGATCTTCGCCACCATCGAGCCGGTGCTCGAGGGCGTGTTCGCCGAGTTCGGCAACGGCTGGGCCGCCACCCCCGCGCCCTTCCCGCGCATCCCGTACGCCGAGTCGATGCTCAAGTACGGCAACGACAAGCCCGACCTGCGCAACCCCCTCGTCATCCGTGACCTGACCGAGGTCTTCATCGGCTCCGGCTTCGGCTTCTTCGAGGGCGTCATCGCCAAGGGCGGCGTGGTCCGCGCCATCCCCGTGCCGAAGGGCGCCGACAAGTCGCGCTCCTGGTTCTCCGGCATGGAGGACTACGCGAAGTCCGTCGGCGCCGGCGGCCTCGCGTGGCTTCAGCTCCCGGGGGATGGGGCGCCGGCGAAGGGCTCCCTGTCCAAGTGGCTCACCGGGGATCGCCTCGCCCAGGCCATCGCCGCCGTGGGCGTCACCGCTGGGGACTCCATGCTGGTCGTGTGCGACGAGCCGCACAAGGCCGCGAAGGTCGCCGGGCTCCTGCGCACCAAGGTGGGCGAGGATCTCGGCATCATCGAGCAGAACGTCTTCAAGTTCTGCTGGGTCGTCGACTTCCCCTTCTACGAGAAGGACGACACCACCGGGCAGATCATCTTCAGCCACAACCCCTTCTCGATGCCGCAGGGCGGGATGGAGGCGCTGAACACCAAGGATCCGCTCGACATCCTCGCCTACCAGTACGACATCGTGTGCAACGGCATCGAGCTCTCGAGCGGCGCCGTGCGCAACCACCGGCCCGAGCTGATGTACCGGGCGTTCGAGATCGCCGGCTACGGTCCCGAGAAGGTGGAGGAGAGCTTCGGCGGCCTGCTCCGCGCCTTCAAGCACGGCGCGCCCCCGCACGGCGGCCTCGCCCCCGGCATCGACCGCATGGTCATGCTCATCGCCGGTGCCACGCACATCCGCGACGTCATCGCGTTCCCGATGAACCAACAGGCGGAGGACCTCCTCATGGGCGCCCCCGCCACGGTGTCGGAGCAGCAGCTCCGGGATCTGCACATCCGCGTCGTCGAGCCGCCGAAGCAGGGGTAGCCGTCCGCCGCCCGGGGGGGCGACCGCCCGAGAGGTCGACCCCCGGGCGGACCGCGCCGCGCCATGCACGCGCGCCGCCGCTCCGGAGGCGGGGCCGCGCCGAGGGTCCGGAACCCCTCAGGGATCGCCACGCATCACCGTTTCTTGACAGTGCCTCTCTTTACATCTCCTTACGTAAGAGGGACGTAAGCGATGTGATCGTTCAGGGTTGCGGTACCGTTTGTACATGCCACCACTCCTCCTCCTCGCCCTCCTCGCGCCCTCGACCGCGCTCGGCGCCACGACCGGAACGGTCACGGTGCTACTGAAGAACAACGGAGTTGGGAGCTTCGCCCCCAGCGATCCAATCGGGGTGACCGCGGACGGTGACGCGCTCGGCTTCGACAAGTTCGTCAACGCGCCCACCGCGGGCTCGTTCGGGCCGGGGGGCGCGTTCACCGCGCCGGTGACGGGCCTGCTGACGTACTCGGGGATCGCGGGCACGTACGAATTCCGGGTGTCGTACCTGGACGGGTCGGGCCCGCGGGTCCTGACGCTGGCCTCCGGCGTCCGGTTCCCCGGCACGGGAAACTATTGGGTGTCCAGGCTGGGCGTGACCACGACCAACCCTGGGAGTGAGCACTCCTTCGACGTCGCGAACGACGCCCCCATCTCCCTGAGCATCGCGACCTGTGCTCCGGCGCCGGCCAACCCGACGCAGGATCTCTCGTTGGTCTGGCGGAATCCGGGCCCCCGTCCGGGCGACTTCGAGCGGTTCACGCTCCAGCGCGCCCCGAGCTCTGGCACGACCTGGACCACGATTGGCACCTACTCCGCGTGGGCGGTGACCAACTTCACGGACACCAGCCTGTTGCCGGCCACCACCTACCGCTACCGCCTCGTCAACCAGGACCGCTACGACGCGGTCACCGCCGGTACCGAGCTGACGTGCACCACGGCGGGCGGCGACGGCGATGGGGACGGGCAGGTGTCCACGGCCTTCGGCGGCACCGACTGCGATGACACGAGCGCGGCGGTGTACCGGGGCGCGCCCGAGGTTCCCAACGACAGCGTCGACCAGGACTGTGACGGGAGCGATCTCATCCTCGCCGTCGACACCGACGCCGACGGACACGCGGACTTCGAGGACAATTGCTTCAAGACGCCCAACCCGGATCAGATCGACCTCGATCTGGACGGCGCGGGGGATGCTTGTGACACGGATGACGACAACGACGGGTTCGCCGACGGCGTCGACATCTGTCCCGAGTGGTACGACCCGCTCCAGGCGGATCTCGACGCCGATCTGGTGGGCGATGCCTGCGACGATGACGACGACGACGACGGCGTGACCGACGACGTGGACCTGTGTCCGCGCGTGGTCGACCCCGAGCAGTACGACCTCGACCACGACCTCGTGGGGGATGCCTGTGACGGGGACGACGACGGGGACGGGATCTCCGACCTCGTGGACGTGTGCCCGGCCATCCCCGACGTGGACCAGACCGACACCGACGGCGACGGGATCGGGGACGCCTGCGACCCGCTCACCGACTCCGACGGCGATCTCGTGGCCGACGGCGGTGACAACTGTCCGCTCGATGCGAACGCCGAGCAGTTCGACACCGACGCCGACGGCGCGGGGGACGACTGCGACGTGGACGACGACAATGACGGCGTCGACGACCTCGTCGACGTCTGTCCCGTCAACGCCGATCCGCTCCAGGAGGACACCGACGTCGACTCCCTCGGCAACGCCTGCGACGAGGACGACGACAACGACGCCGTCCTCGACGAGGACGACAACTGTGTCTTCGACGCGAACGCCTCCCAGGCGGATCTCGACGGCGACGCGGTCGGGGACACCTGTGACGACGACGACGACGGGGACGGCATCGCGGACGCCATCGACAACTGTGTGTACGACGCGAACGCCGACCAGTTCGACAACGACGACGACGGCCAGGGTGACACCTGCGACGCCGACGACGACGACGACACCCTGCTCGACGACGTGGACAACTGCCCCTTCCTCACCAACCTCGACCAGGCCGACCTCGACGTGGACCTCCTCGGCGACGTGTGCGACCCGGATGACGATGGCGACGGGGTCCTCGACCTCGCGGACAACTGCCCCGTGGATTGGAACGTGGAGCAGCTCGACACCGACGCCGATGGTCAGGGTGACATCTGCGACCCGGACGACGACGACGACGGCTGGTCCGACGTGGACGACCTCTGCGCGACGGTGTCCGACCCCGACCAGGCGGACGCCGACTGTGACGGCGGCGGTGACGCCTGTGACGACGACCGGGACGGCGACGAGGTCCCGAACGATCTGGACACCTGCCCGGACGTGGCGGCCTACCCCATCGAGCTCGTGGTGGACGGCTGCCCGGACGACGCCTGTGACCTCGCGACGTGGATCGGCGAGCGTGACACGAGCGAGATCGCCTCGCAGATGATGAACAGCCTGCGGACGCAGGCCAACCACGCCTGCACCGCAGAGGGCACCGAGGAGGGCATCGACAAGCTCGGCGCGCTCGCGAGCCACGCGAGCGCCCAGCGCGGCCGGAAGGTCGCGCCGGACACCGCCGACCAGATCGTCGAGGTCGCCACCTGGATCGAGACCGCCTGGACCTGCGAGCAGGCGGGGGTCGACTGCGATCTGCTCGATCCCTGCGTGGAATAGGCGAGGGAGCGGGCGACGGTGCCGAGCGCGGTGCCGTCGCCCTCCCGACCTACTTCGCCGTGTCGAGCCAGCGCACGAGCTCCTCGGCGCCACCGATGTGCTTGCCGTCCACGAACACCTGGGGGGTCGTGCGCGCGCCGGGGAGGGCGCGGAGGATGCGCGGCGAGGTGGGCAGCTCCGAGTAGGGGAGCCCCTTCTCGGCCAACACGTCCTTCGCGCGCAGGCAGTGCGCACAACCCGGCTTGGTGAACAGCACGATGTCGTGCGGGGACTTGCCACCCAGGTAGCCGAGCATGGTGTCGGCGTCGGACACCTGGAACGGATCCCCCGCCACGTCCGGCTCGATGAACATCTTCTCGATGACGCCGTCGCGCACGAGCATCGAATAGCGCCACGACCGCTTGCCGAAGCCGAGGGTGTCCTTGCCGACGAGCAGGCCCATCTTCTCGGTGAACTCGCCGTTGCCGTCGGGGACGAACGTGATGCGGTCGGCGTGCTGGTCCTGCTTCCAGGCCTCCATGACGAAGGTGTCGTTCACCGACACGCACAGGATGTCGTCCACGCCGAGCTCGCCGAAGGCGTCCACGAGCTCGTTGTAGCGGGGCACGTGCGCGCTGGAGCACGTGGGGGTGAACGCGCCGGGGAGCGCGAACACGATGACGGTCTTGCCGGCGAACAGCTCCGCGGTGCTGACATCCTTCCAGGCGCCGTCGACACGGGTGTGGAAGGTCACCTCGGGGATCTGCTGGCCTTCACGGTTTTCGAAGCGGGTCTCGGACATGGGGGGCTCCTTGGCTTGGTTCAAGCGTCGAGTTGGGTGCTGGCGTCGCGGAGGGCGGTGCGGAGCCCCTCCTCGACGACGGGGTGGTAGAAGGGCATCGCGAGCATCTGGTCGATGGTGAGGCGCTGCTGGTGGGCCCACGCGAGCAGGTGGGAGAGGTGTTCGGCGCGCGGGGCGATCATCTCGGCGCCGAGGAGGCGCCCGGTGGCGCGGTCGGCGTAGACGTGGAGGCGGCCCCGGTTCTGGAGCATCACCCGGCTCCGCCCCTGGTCGTCGAACGACACGCGACCGACCACCGGGTCGCGGCTCTTCACCTGGGACCAGCTCTCGCCCACCATCGCGATGTTCGGATCGGTGAAGACCACCGACAGCGGCGAGCGGCGGGTGCTCGGGGTCACCTCGGGGAACCGCGCGGCGTTCTCTCCCGCGATGCGGCCCTCGTCGGCGGCCTCGTGGAGCAGGGGAACGTCGGCGTTGGCATCCCCGGCGATGAAGACGCGGCTCGTGCCACATTGGAGCGTGGTGGGGTCGTAGACGGGCACCCCGCGCCGATCCAACCGGAGCGTCGTGTTCTCGAGGCCGAGGCGGTCGACGTTGGGCGTGCGCCCCGTGGTGGCGAGCACGTACGCGAACGTCTCGGTGCGGGCCTCGCCCTCCTCCTCCCAGGTGATGCGTACGCCGTGGGACACCCGCTCGACCCGGGTCACCTTGGCGTCGGGATCGAGGGGAAACTCGGTGTTGAGGGTGACGCGGGCGACCTCGCGCACGTCGGGGTCGGAGAGGGGCCCGACGAAGCCGCCGACGCCGAACATCCGGACGCGCACGCCGAGGCGGTGGAGCGCCTGCCCGAGCTCCAGGCCGATCACGCCGGGGCCGAACACCGCGACGGACTCGGGAAGGTCGGTCCAGTCGAACACGTCGTCGTTGACGATGAGCCGATCACCCGCGCCCTCGAGGAGGGGGAACACGCGCGAGCGGGATCCGGTGGCGATGACGACCGCGCCGGCCTTCACGACGGTGCCCCCCTCGTTCGGATCCCCCACGCAGAGGGTGTGGTCGTCGACGAACTGCGCCCGCCCGAGCAGGCGGTGCTCCGCGGGGAAGGCCTCGACGGCCTCGACGACGAACCCGACGAACCGATCGCGCTCGGCCCGCACCCGCTCCATGACGCGGCGCCCGTCGACGCGTACCGCCCCCACCTCGAGCCCGAACCGATGGGCCTGCTCGACCGCGTGGGCGGCGTCGGCGGCGGCGATGAGCAGCTTGCTGGGCATGCAACCGACGCGGGCGCACGTCGTGCCGTACCCGTCGGCCTCGATGAGGACCACGCGGTCGGTGACGGCGGCGGCGGCGCGGTAGGCCGCCATGCCGGCGGTCCCGGCGCCCAGGATGGCGACATCGACGTGGTGGATGGGATTCATGTGACCTTCCTTGGATGACGCTCACTGCACGGCGCGTGCCACACCGACGGCACGGTAGAACGCTTCTTTTCTGCTGATTCGACGCCACTGCAACGACGGGCCGTTGTCGAACCGGAGCGAAATCTCGTCGTTGCAACGAAATCACGTTACCCGACGCGAATGCACCCCCCGTTCGTCGACTACACCACCGACCTCCACGATCTAGCCGCCCTCGTAGCCGGCCGCGCCGACACGGACGACGTGTTGGACCGCGCGCTCGGCGCGCTCGGCGCGCTCATCCCGCACGACCTCGCCGTGGTCTTCCGCCTCGACGGCGCCCGCCTCCGGGCCGTCGCCTCCACGGGCCCGCTCGTCTCCCCGAAGGTGCGGGGCCACGTCCTCGAGCTGTCCCGCTACCCGACCATCCGCCGCGCGCTCGAGCTGCGCATCCCCCTGGCCCTCGCGGAGCACAACCACGCGGGGGAGGAGGGCGATCCCTTCGACGGGGTCATCGACCTCCCCCACGGCCACGCCTGCATGGTGGTGCCGCTGTTCGCGGGGAGCAAGAGCCTCGGCATCATCACGATGGACGGGCAGGCGTGCGGCATGTACCCGCCCGAGCACGTCCGCCTCGCCGGCGTGTACGGCCAGCTCGTGTCGCTTGCGCTGCTGCTCGCGGACCAGGCGAGCCTGCTCGACCGCTACCGCCACCAGCTCAAGGAGCAGAACCAGCTCCTCACCGAGGAGTCGGGCGGCGCCGCCATCGCGTGCCGACGGCTGGAGGCGAGCCGATCGCCGCGGATGGCGGAGGTGGTGCGGCTCGCGCGCCAAGTGGCCCCGGCCATGCTTCCCGTGCTCATCCGCGGGGAGACCGGCACGGGCAAGGAAGTACTCGCCCAGGCGATCCACGGGTGGAGCCCGCGGGTGGACGGCCCGTTCGTGAAGCTCAACTGCTCGGCCATCCCCGAGAACCTCGTGGAGAGCGAGCTGTTCGGCCACGTGAAGGGCGCGTTCTCGGGCGCGGACCGCGACCGCCGCGGCCGCTTCGTGACCGCCAACGGCGGCACCCTGCTGCTCGACGAGATCGGAGACATGCCGCTCTCCGCACAGGCCAAGCTCCTGCGGGTGCTCCAGGAGGGCACCTTCGAGCCCGTGGGCGCCGATCGCACGGTGCGGGTGGACGTGCGGGTGCTCGCCGCCACCCACGTCGACCTCGAAAAAGCCGTGGCCGAGGGCCGCTTCCGCCAGGACCTCTACTACCGGCTCGCGGTGTTCCCGCTCCACATCCCGGCCCTGCGCGAGCGCCCCGAGGACATCGTCGCCATCGCGAGCGAGGCGCTGGACGCCGAGGCCGCGCGGTCGCGCCGCGGCCCGTGGACGCTCCCCCCCGAGACATGCGTCGTCATGGAGCGCGCGCCCTGGGCGGGCAACGTACGCGAGCTCGTGAACGCGCTCGAACGGGCCACCATCCTCCAGGCGCGGGGTGCGCTGGCGCCGGTACACCTGGGCCTCTTGGGGCAGGGGGGGCAAGCCCCCCCCGCAACGCCCCCCCCTACCGTATCGGCGGTGTCCGTGGACAACGGGCTCCCCACGTTCGAGGAGAACGAGCGCCGCTACTTCGCCGCGGTGTTGGACCGCACGGGCGGCAAGCTCTACGGCGACGACGGCGCCGCCGCGGTCGTCGGCCTGCCGCCCACGACGCTGAGGAGCCGGTTGGTGAAGCTGGGGTTGCGGTAGGCAGACGCCTCGGCGACCACGACGCCGTCCCACACCGCAAGCGTCGAGGTTAGACCGCCCCGATGCATCTCGTCCTCGGTTCGACCGGCGGTTTCGGCGGCGCAATGGTCCGCGCCCTCCTGGCACGCGGCCAGCGCGTCCGCGTCCTCGTCCGCACGCCCGCCCGCGCACGTTTCCCCGCGGAGGTCGAGGTAGTGGCGGGTGACGCCATGCACCTCACCGATCTCGTCGACGCCGCCCGGGGCTGCGCGAGCATCGTGCACGGCATCAACCTCCCCTACGCCGAGTGGGATCCGGGGATGATCACCGCGACCAACCGCGTGATCGAGGCCGCCAAGCTGGTCGGGGCCACGATCGTGTTTCCGGCCAACATCTACGGACTCAAGCCGATCTACGAGGTCCCGCTCCCGCCCACGGCGCCGACGCTCGACCACAACGACCGCCCAAACAAGAAGGGCGCCCTCCGCAACCTGCTCGAGGAGACCCTCGCGCAGAACGCCGAGATCGACAACGTCCGCACCCTCGTCGTGCGCGCGGGCGACTTCTACGGCCCCGGCGTCGACAACGGGCTCGTGGGCCCCATGTTCCGCAACGCGCTCGCGGGGAAGCCCATCCCCTGGTTTGGTGCCACGGAAAACGGCCACGCCTTCACCTCCGTGGACGACGTGGCGGCCGTCGCGACCGGCATCCTCCTCCGGGACGACCGCCCGATGTACGACGTGGTGGCCGTCGCCGGGGACCACTACCCCAACGCCGCCGCCTGGGCCGCCGCCCTCGCGCGCGCCGCCGGCAAGTCGAGCGTGGGCGTGCAGCTCGTCGCCGGCTGGAAGGTGCGCCTCCTGGGCCTCGTGGACAAGCAGGCGCGCGAGTTCGCCGAGCTCCTCTACCAATGGGACGGCGCCATGCTCCTCGACGACACACGCGCCCGCCGCGCGTTGCCGGACTGGTCCCCCACGCCGGCCGAGGCCTCGCTCGCGGCGACGATGGCCTGGTTCCGCGAGAACCCGGCCGCGTCGCGATGAGCGGCGAGGCCGATGCTTGGGAGGCCCGGCTCTGCATGGCACGCGAGCGCCTCGCTCCCGCGCTCCTGCTCGCCGGTGACTGGGTCGGAGAGGGGCATGCCCACGGCGAGCCCGTCTCCGCGCGGCTGCGGGTGCGCCCGATCCTCGACGGCACGGCGCTGGAGGTCTGGGAGAAGGTGGGCGACCACGAGGACCTCTGTGTCTACCGCTACGATCCCGACGGCGGGCAGCTCGAGGTCATCCACTTCATGCCCGGCACGTTGAGCCAGCACCCCGTCGAGCTCACGCCCGACGGCCTCGTCTGGATCACGCCGCCGAGCCAACCCGCGGTGGTGTGGACCAACCGGGGCACGACCGTCGAGAGCGAGGTGGTGTGGCCCGGGCAGCGTATCGCCGAGGTGAAGCTCACCTATCGGCGGTCCTGAATGCCCGGCAACACCTTCGGCGACCAGTTTCGTGTCACCACCTTCGGCGAGAGCCACGGCGGCGGCCTGGGTGTCGTGATCGACGGCGTGCCCGCCGGGCTCGAATTGGATCTCGCCCAGTTGGACTACCAGCTCGCTCGCCGGCGTCCGGGCCAGAGCACGCTGACCACGCCCCGCAAGGAGGCCGACGCCGTCGAGGTCCTCTCCGGGCTGTTCGAGGGCCGCACGCTCGGCACGCCGCTCACCTTCCTGTTCCGCAACGTCGACGCCGACGCCCGCGCCTACGCCCCCTTCAAGGATCTGTACCGCCCGTCCCACGCCGACTTCACCACCCAGGCGAAGTACGGACACCGGGACTGGCGCGGGGGTGGCCGAGCGAGCGCCCGGGAGACCGTCGCGAGGGTCGCCGCGGGGGCCGTGGCCCGCCAGCTCATTGCGCCCATCGAGATCGTGGCGTGGGTGCACCGCGTCGGGGACATCGAGGGCCCCGACGTCTGGGAGGTGGATCCCGCCGCCGTGGAGTCCAACCTCGTGCGCTGTCCCGACCCGGCCGCCGCCGCCGCCATGGAGGCCCTCATCCGCGCCGTGCGCGCCGAGGGGGACACCGTGGGCGGCGTCGTCCGCGCGGTGTGTCGCAACGTGCCCGCGGGCCTCGGCGAGCCGGTGTTCGACAAGCTGGAGGCCGACCTCGCCAAGGCGATGTTGTCCCTCCCCGCGGCGAAGGGCTTCGAGTCGGGAACTGGCTACGCCGGCGCTCGGATGCGCGGCTCCCTACACAACGACGCGTTCGCGCCCGGCCCGCACGGCCTCCCCATCACGACGACCAATCGCTCGGGTGGCATCCAGGGTGGCATCAGCAACGGCATGCCGGTCACGTTCACGGTCGCGTTCAAGCCCGTGGCGACGATCTTCCAACCCCAAGCCACCGTCGACGTGCACAACCAACCCGCCACGCTCACGCCGCGGGGCCGCCACGACCCCTGCGTGTTGCCACGCGCGGTCCCGGTGGTGGAGGCGATGGCGGCGATCGTACTCGCGGATCACGTGCTCAGGGCGCGTACCGCGCGCTCCTAGCGGGGTCGATCGTGCTCTAGTACCTCACGTCAGGGAATCTGACCGGTTGGGCATGGGCCGGATACATATATCCGCTTACGACGCGCCGGAATTGAGCCGGCATCGATCAGCCGAACAGCGGCGCCGAGTCGAGGGCCTGCTGAAGGCGGCGGCCGCCGAGGGCACGGGTGTGATCGCTTTCAGTCGGTCGGGCGGGGAGCGCTGCCGCACCCGCCCGGCTTGCATTACGACGCAGAAAATGGCAGCGCTCGTGTTGAGCGTGCGGCGCTGTCACGCCGCGGCTCTGGAGCGCTGCCATGTCCGCCGCCTACCCCGACGCCCTCGTCCCCGTCATCCACGAGCTGACCGCCCTGATTCGAGCGCACCGGGCGGAGGCCTTGGAGGCGACTCCCCACGCGATCGATGCCATCGTCAGGGACGTGCTGCGCGATGTTGGCCGAGGGACGGCGGAGCAGCTGTTTGCTGACGCGGCGCAGCGTGCCGTCGCACTGGCGAAGGCGAAGGCTGAAGCAGAGGGGTGGACGCTCCACGTCGAGCGGTCCCCGTGGATCACCTTCACGAGCACCTTCGGTTTCATCACGGTGGTGTCGCCCTATCTCCGACCGTCGGCCGCGACCGCGGCGGTTCCCCAAGGCGGGCCGTTCCTGGTCGACGGTCCGCCGCGGGGCGTTCGGCCCGTGAACGACGCCCTCCGCGTGCGCGGCGGCGGGTTGACCCTCCCCCTCCAGCGCGCCCTCGCTGACTTCGGGCTCGACGGGTCCTTCGAGCATGCCGCGGCCAAGGTCAAGGAGCACTACGGGCTTGAGCTCCATCGAACAACCGTGCGGCGCACCGTCCTCAAGCACGGCTCAGCCGCCGACCGGCAGGCCTGCTTCGAGTCGATGGAGGCGCGGTTCTCTTCCTCGCCGAAATCGCCCCTCGGGCCACCGGTACTCGTCGAGATGGACGGGTCATGCGTTCGTACCGGGACGCTCGCCCGCTCGGAAAAAGCCATCAAACGTACGCCGAAACGGCAACTCCCCGTCGGCACCCGGACCACGGAGTGGAAAGATCTGAGACTCGGCTTCGTTCGCCCGCTCGACGAGGACGACGCCACCTTCGTAGGCGGCATCGTCCCTCTCGACGACGTCGCGAACCGCCTGCGCAGCGAGGCGATCCGACTCGGGTGGACGGCAGAAACCGTCGCAGTCCGGGTGACCGATGGCGGGCGGGGTGTCCGCGAAGCGCTCGACCGAGCCTTCCCTACAGGCGTGCACATCTTGGACAAGCCACATCTGCTGCACCACCTCCACGAGGCAGCAGATGCCATGGGTTTCGACAAGGATAGCGCCGCGAAGGAGGTAGAACGGTGGGCGAAGCGCATCTCCGGTGGGGAGGTCGACGCCGTCATCCGAGAGTTCGCTGCGTGTGAGGGGCCCGGCCAGGAGCGCGCCGTGCAGCTCGCGCACTACCTCCAGCGGTTCAGAGACGCCGTCCACTACGACGAGTTCGTCCGCCTCGGCTACCCGATCGGCTCCGGGGAGATCGAGAGCGCCCACAAAGGCCAAGTGCAGATACGGATGAAGCTCCCAGGCACTTGGTGGACCGAGGCAAACGCCAACCGCCTGCTGGCACTCCGATTGGTTCGGGCGAACCGCCGCTGGGAGAACCACTGGGCTTCCGCCGCCTGACCGATCGAAGTGGATCACACCCGTGCCCTCGGCGGCCGCCGCCTTCAGCAGGCCCTCGACTCGGCGCCGCTGTTCGGCTGATCAATGCCCGCTCAATTCCGGCGCGTCGTAAGCGGAATAGA
>JAKFCH010000231.1:0-4094 GCA_036676765.1 Deltaproteobacteria bacterium | reverse complement strand
CCGATAATCGGTGAGGAACGCGCCCGCGGACCCGACACGATCGGCCTCACGGCGGGCCGTGAGGCGAATCGTGTCGGGTGATCAGGCGGTCGGGGTGCGCAAGAGCAACCGTTCGGGCCGCGCCCGACGGACGAAGGCCGATAATCGGTGAGGAACGCGCCCGCGGACCCGACACGATCGGCCTCACGGCGGGCCGTGAGGCGAATCGTGTCGGGTCGCCGGCACCGCGCGGGTGAACACGCCGCGCCCTGCTCCGGAACGGACCTCACGGCGTGGCGGTCACCTCCGCCAGGAACGCCGTCGCCGTCGCCTCCGCCACGGCCTGACGGCGGATCTCGGGGTGTCCGTCGAGCAGCGACATGGCGAGCGCCATCGCCGCGCGCGCCGCCTCGGCGAGGGCCGCGCGGTCGTAAGGCGCGAGGGTGCGTGCGAGCGCGGCGAGGCGCGGCGAGTCGAGGTCCTCGAGGCGCCGGAGGCCGCGCGGCGTGGCGCCGGCTTCGAGCGCGATCAGCGGCGCCAGGACGCGTACGCGCAGGAAGTCCAGGCTGTTCGCGACCTCGAAGAGCTCGCCGCGACCGAGCCGGATGGCGAGGTAGTGCGACCACGCAGCGAGGCGGTCGGCGCACCACTGGACATCGAAGGCCCGCGGTGGCGCCGGGCGCGGGAGCGCGGGGGCCGGTCCCCGCGACCAGTGGACGATCGCCGGCATGGTGAGCGCCGCAACGTCGCTCTCGGCGACGAGCTTCACGTCCACTTGCAGGAGCGGCGCGTCGTACAAGCAGAGGAGCAGGCGCGCCTCCGCGATGTGGTCGGCCCCAAACGCCGTCAGGAGCGGGCCGAGGCGGCCCAGGACCTCCATGTGCTCGTCCCAGACGGCCGCGAGCGCCCCGTCCTCCACGACGAGGATGGTGTCGAGGTCGGACCACCGATCCATCCCTCCCGTCGCCGCGGAGCCCGCGAGCAGGAGCGCGCGGAAGCGGTGGTCGCGGTCCAGGGCGGGGACCGCCCGCGCGAGGAAGGTGGCGTGCGCCCTGGGGAAGTTCATCCCGACAGCGTAGCACCGGCCCCGCGCGAGGGATCCGGCGGGCGCGCGCACGCGGCAGCGGGCGCGCGGTTCGGCGCGCCCGGGCGCACGCCCGGGGAGCGCCAACCGAGGCGCTCGCGCCGAGCCCACAGGACCCCGACCCCGCGCGTCCGCGCGCGGGGACGCGCCCCGAGGATCTACGCCCCGATCACCCCGAGCTCGCGGCCCACCGCCACGAACGCCTCGATCGCGCGGTCGACGTGCTCGGTCGTGTGCGCCGCCGAGAGCTGGACGCGGATGCGCGCCTGGCCCCGCGGCACGACCGGAAAGCTGAAGCCGATCACGTAGATGCCACGCTTCAGGAGGCGGTCGGCCATCTCGGTGGCGAGCCGCGCGTCGCCCAGCATGATCGGGACGATGGGGTGGACGCCGGCGCGGATCTTGAAGCCCGCGGCCGCCATCGCGGCGCGGAACCGCGCGGTGTTGACCTCGAGACGGTCCCGCCGCTCCGTGGACGCCGACAACAGGCCGAGCGCCGCGATCGAGGCCGCGACGAGCGGGGGCGGGAGCGTGTTCGAGAACAGGTAGGGGCGCGACCGCTGGCGGAGGAGCTCGACGATCTCCTTGCGCCCGGACGTGAAGCCGCCGGACGCGCCGCCGAGGGCCTTGCCGAGGGTGGAGGTGACCACGTCGACGCGGCCCATGACGCCGCAGTGTTCGATGGAGCCGCGGCCGGTCCTGCCGACGAAACCGGTGGCGTGCGAGTCGTCGACCATCACGGCCGCGCCGTGCTTCTCGGCGATGTCGCAGATCTCGGCGAGGGGGGCGATGTCGCCGTCCATGGAGAACACGCCGTCGGTCGCGACGAGCTTCACGCGGGCGCCGGCGTCTGTGGCGGCCTGGAGCTGGGTGTCGAGGTCGGCGAGGTCGAGGTGCTTGTAGCGGAAGCGCTTCGCCTTCGCGAGCCGCACGCCGTCGATGATCGAGGCGTGGTTGAGCTCGTCGGAGACGATGGCGTCGTTCTCGCCGAGCAGCGTCTCGAACAGGCCGCCGTTCGCGTCGAAGCAGGAGCTGTAGAGGATGGTGTCGTCGGTGCCGAGGAAGGTGCTGACGGCGGCCTCGAGCTCCTTGTGGAGGTCCTGGGTGCCGCAGATGAACCGCACCGACGCGAGGCCGAGGCCGTGGCTGTCGAGCGCGCCCTTGGCGGCGTCGAGGAGCACGGGGTGGTCGGCGAGGCCGAGGTAGTTGTTCGCGCAGAAGTTGAGCACCTCCTGCCCCGAGGCGACGCGGATGGTGGCGTCCTGCGGGGAGACGATGACGCGCTCCCGCTTCCACGTGCCGGCCTCGCGGATCCCGGCGAGCTGCTCCTCGATCGCGGCCTTCAGTGCGTCGTACATGTCTGCGTCCTCTCCGATGTCCGTCGGCGCGGTGCCGCTCACTGTAGGTGGAGGGCCGTGGGTGGGAGGTGGAAGCGGCGGCGCGCGGGCGATACCCCCACCGCTCGTGGAACGCCGCCCGCCATCGCCCCGTTCGAGTGCCTTCCAGGTGGCGTGGCGGGCGCGAATCTATCCCGCCGCCCCAGCAGGCGCGTCGTGATCCGCGTACGTCCCCCGGCCGTCCAGCTGCCCTTCGACCTCGTGCGCTTCGTCGTCGAGGAGACCCTCCGCGGTGTGCTCCCGCCCGAGGAGCCCGAGATCCTGCGCTTCCTCGCGGGGGTCGGCTGGCGTTTCGAGCAGCGCCTCACGCCCGGCCGGGTGCGCCTCATGGCGGACGAGGCGCGGCGTTGCTTCGGCGCGAACGTGCGGACGGCGGGGGCGATCGTCCGCGAGGCGCAGGACCTCGCCAGCCAGGCCCGCATGGAGCGCCTCGTGCTGCCCCGGCTCTCCCCGGCCCAGCTCGACGCCGTCGTGCGCGTCGAGGGCCGCGTGGAGCCGCCCGCGCTCGTGCTCTACCCCCACGGCGGCAACGTCGAGCTGCTCGTCGCGGCGCTCGCGCAGCGGTGGCCCGGCCTCGTGGTGTTCTCGGCCCGGGGGCTCCCGCCGGCGGCCGCGGGCGGGGTCGGGGCGGTCGGGCCGACCCGCCTCAACGAGCGGCTCGCGCGGCGGCGCGCGGAGGACGACGCCCGGCTCCCCATCCGCTGGGAGGCCGATCCTGGCGCGCTCGCCGGGTGGTTGGCGCGCGGACACGTCGTGGCGGCCGCCTTCGACGACCGGGCGTGGGCCACCTACGTGCGCGTGCCGTTCCTCGGGCGCGAGGCCCTGCTCTCGCCGGAGCCGTACGCGCTCGCGCGGTCGGCGGGCGTGCCCCTCGTGTCCGCGACGATCCACCGCGAGCGCGACAAGTCGAGCCGCCTGATCATCGGTGCCCCCGTCGTCCCCGAGCTCGGCGCGTGGCTGCGCGACCAGGCGACCCCTTTCCTGCGCGCCTACCCCGGCCACTACGCGGGCTGGCTCGCCGAGTGCCGGATGCGGGCAAACCTCGACGATCACCCATTGTTCTCGGACTACGCGCCCGACGCCCGGTGGCTCCGGTGGCCGCTCTACGCGCCTCCGTCTGTGGTGGATGGCGCCTCGGATCATTGACAGGATCGGATCGGACGAATTAGCTGGCGGGCTCTTTCCGCGGGGTAACCGCGGACGCGCAACGCAGGTACGGAGTCGGACATGGCGAAGAAGACCAAGCAGGGCCGGATGACCATCTTCCTCGAGTGCACCACGTGCCGCGAGTCGGGCATCCCCGGGGTGAACCGCTACGTCACCCAGAAGAACAAGAAGAACACCGCGGCTCGCATCGAGCTCAACAAGTACTGCCGCTACGAGCGGAAGTACACGACGCACAAAGAGACCAAGTAGGTCTCGGTCCCGCGTTCGCGCGGGGAGCGTTCCGCCGCCTCGACCCTGCCCGACACCGCGCCAAGCGGGTGGTCGGAGCGGGGTTGGGGTGTTTTTGCGTGCGTCGAGCGGGAGCGTCGGGTCTGGGGCGGGCGCGCCCCGGGCGAGGACGCCCGGGTCGGTCCCTTGCGGGCTCGGCGCGGGGCGCCTCGGTCGGCCGGGCCCGGGCGCCCGGCCGG
>JAKFCH010000230.1:0-2666 GCA_036676765.1 Deltaproteobacteria bacterium | reverse complement strand
GCGAGCGCCTCGACGAGCGCGTCGGCGAGCCCCTCTCCGTCGGTGCACGCCGCCTCCAGCCCCGACGCCACGGCACGCGCGCCCTCCGCCGCCCCGCGCGCGGCGTCCAGCGTGGCCCGGGGGCTGGTGATCGCGCGCGCGGTCTCCATCCACGCCTCCCGAATCGACTCCGGCGCCCCCAACCGAAGGGCACAGGCATCGCCGAGCGCCCCCGGCTCGACGAGCCGCAGGTGCGCGAAGAGCCCGTCGACCCGGGCCCCGTCGGTAGCGCCGCCCTCCACCATCACGCCGCCGCCCCCTAGCATCGTGGCCGCGAGCCGCTCGTCGAGGGCGTGCTCGACGTACTGGGCGAGGCCGCGGAGGTTCGTGCCGATGAGCACGTGGCGGTGCGCGTTCGCGTCGTTGGTGAGGATCTGCGCGAACACGCGGCTGCGCGCGACGCGGTCCGCGCGGTTGTTCACCACGGTGACGAGCCAGCGGGCGGGCTCCGCGGCGTGGTCGTGCGCGCCGAAGCCGGTGCGGCGCCAATTGTGGCGGAACGAGAGCGTGTCGTTGGCGGACATGCCGTTTGCGAACACGACGTCGCGACCGAGGTGGCGCGCGCGCGGGTAGATGACGAGCGCGCCGAGGTCGGGGACGACGTGCTCGGCCATCAGGCCGATGGCCTCGACCCGATCGACGCCGAGCGCGTGGCCGACCGCCGCCGCGAGCGCGACGTTGGCGTGGTGCTCGGCGTACGGGAGCCGGTCCATCAGGTCGCGCGGCACGAGATCGCGGTCGGCGCGGCGCACCGGCTCGACGCGCGTGTTGCGCTTCGCCGCCTCCTCGGCGAGCACGGGGAGCATGTTCTCCTCGGTGCAGAACAGGAGCGCGTCCGGGGGCGCGAACCCGCCGAGGACCGCGGCGACGTCCATGCCCGTGGGCCCCTGGATGTCCTCGTGGTCGGGGTAGGCGTTGGTGATCGTGGACACGTCGTCCCGCATCCAGCCGCCCTGCAGGAGGTTCACGTACGCGGGGTTGAGCCCCATGCACTCCCACAACATCGTGCGCGCGCCGAGCCCGGCCGCGAGGGCCACGACGTCGACCTGCTCCCAGATGGTCGCCTTGTCGAAGGGGCGGAACAGGAACAGCTCCATCGCTCGCCCGCCCGGCGGCGCGTGGAGCACCATCGCCTCGCAGCCCGTGGTCTTTGACAACAGCGGGATCCCGAGCCCCTCGAACATCGCTGCCTTGAGTCGCTCGGTGCCGCTCTTGCCGCGCGTGCCCCAGCCGCCGACCACGAGCGGGATGCGGGCCCGGGCCGATCGGATGCGCTGGCGCGCGAGGGTGGCGCGGCCGAAGAGGAGCGCGAGCAGGAGGGCGACCACGATCGCGAGGTGGGTCAGCGTGTTGGCGCCCATGCTCACGAGGTAGGCGATGGGATTGACGAGCGCGGGGAAGTACGGCGATTGCGGCCCGGGCGCGCCCTCGAAGCGCGTCTCGAAGCCGAGCTCCTCCATCGCCCCGACGTAGCGGCGGCGCAGGGCCTCGTCGCGCTCTTCCAGCGCGGCGATCCGCAGGGCGTCGAAGCGACCGTAGGACACCACGAGCCGGAGCCGCGCGCGCATCCGGTCCCAGCGGCGCGCGGGAGGGCGCACGATGCACACGCCCTCGGCCGTCACGACGAGCACGGCGCCGCGCCCGGTGGCGTGGAGGTAGTCGTCGACCATCGGCACCGTGGGGCCCCACCCGTCCACGCGCTCGACCCGCACGCGCTGGCCCGGCACGCCGGTGGCGCTCTCCTCCGCGAGCCCGAACGGCGGCACGCGGATGGCGCCCATGTCGGCGCGGCCGACGGAGTGGGGGTGCCCCTGGCGCTTCGCGGGGGCCGGGTTGCGCAGCTCGTGGAGGACGCGCCACGAGGTCTCGCGCAACACGTCGCCGCGGGTGATCCGGACCTCGCGGCCCCGGGGGGCGAGGCTGTAGCCGTACCCGCGCGCCGCGAACACCGCGAGGGCCTCGGCGAGCGCCACCACGGTCACGCCGGCCGGGAGGATGATCCGTCGCGACTCGCCCGATCGCATGCCGTCGAGCGGCGCGGCCGTCGCCCAGGCCTCCCGCCCCACCACCCGCGCGGCGAGCAGGGCCAGGGCGGCCGTGCGGGCCACGAGCGGCGCGGCGGTCACCCGCGCGTCCTCCAGGGCGCTCACGAGGGGCTCCGGGAGAACGAGCCCGGCGCGGGCGGCGTCGAAGGCGACCTCGGCCGCGTAGTGCGCGACGAGCGGCACGTCGTAGAGGCGATCGGCCAGCGGCTCGAGCCCCCGCGGGCCGGCGAGGCGGAGCCCGTCGACGGCGCGGGCACGGATCCGCGGCTCGGGATCGATGGCGAGGGCCTGGGCGAGCAGGATGCCGGCGCCCCCCGCGTCCGCGGTGTCCCCTTCGGCGAACCGCGCGGCGAGGCCGTCCACGAGGCAGGCGCGCACGAGCTCGGAGGGATCGTCGAGCTGCCGCGCCGCGACGTCGAGCGCCCACGACGCCCGGATCTCCAGCAACAGCTCGACCGCCCGCGCGCGCAACAGGAACGTCTCGCGCCCCGCGACGGCGGCGAGCGCCTCCTCGAGCCACGGGCGCGACAGGGTGGCGTCGAGGCCGCGCACGACCTCCAGCGCCCGGCGCCGGATCCACGG
>JAKFCH010000229.1:0-11737 GCA_036676765.1 Deltaproteobacteria bacterium | reverse complement strand
CGCGCCAACGGAGGCGGCCACGCCGACCCCGCGGGGGACCGACCCCTGCGTCCGCGCAGGGGGCGCGCCCAGCGAGCGACGAACTACCCCGCCGCCTCGCACCGATCGCAGCGACCGCGCAGCTGGATCGCCACCTTTCCGAGGCGCACCGCCCCCGGCAACGGACCGGACGGCACGGGGATTACCACGTCGGGGAGGCACGCGACATCCCCGCACACGGTGCAGAGGAAGTGCGGGTGATCGACCTCCTGGTGCCCGGCGACGGGCGCGGTGGCGAGCTCGTAGCGCCACACGTGGTCGCCCAGGTCGGCGCGCCGGAGGATGCCGACCTCGGTGAGATCGACGAGGTTGCGGTAGAGGGTGGCGCGGTCCCAGCCGTCCTCCGCGAGCGCGGCGGTGATCTCGGGGTGGCTCGACGCCGTGGCGCGGCCGCTCAGGATCCGCAGCACCGCCACCCGCGCCGCCGTGGCACGCAGCCCGGCGGCGCGGAGGCGCTCACGGAGGTCGGCGTCGGTGGTGCGGGCGGGCATGGGGGCCTTCGTTTCTCTTGCAACTCCGATGTATCAACATCCCGACCCGGTTGGGGCGTCCGGCGGCGCTACCCGCAGCCGCACCCGCCCGAGAAGTCCTTCTTCGCGGCGGCGCGCCAGCCCTCGACGCCCTCGCGGCCGATGAGCGCGGCGAGGCCGAGCGCGGCCACGGCGTCGGCCCACCAGAGCGCGGGCGCGAGCGTGTAGACGAGGGCGCCGGCCAGGAGCACGCCGGAGAGCTGGATGCAGGCGCGGGAGCAGGCGGCGTCCAACGCGAGCGCGTGGCTGTCGAGCGCGATCGCGGCGGCGCGCTTGGCACGCCACAGGAACACCATGAACGAGAGGCTCACCACGCTCACGATCACGGCGGGCACGCTGTTCTCGGGGTGCCCACCCGCGGCGAGCTGGGCGACGGCGCCGACCGCGGTGCCGAGCGCGAGCAGCAGGAAGAGGCCGCTGATCCAGCGGATGGCTCGCCGCTCGTGTTCACGCGCGGTGGTCGCGCAGCCGCCGGCGCGGGTCAGCTTCCAGTAGACGACGCCCGCCGACCCGACCTCCACCCAGGAGTCGACGCCGAAGCCGAAGAGGGCCACCGACTCCTCGGTCCACCCGAAGGCCATCGCGACCAGCCCCTCGACGAGGTTGTAGGCGATCGTCGCGCGGGCGAGCCACAAGGCCCTCGCGTGCCAGTCGATGAAACCGAGCGGCCGAACGTCCGTCTCCACACCCTCTCCCGCGGTGGCGATCGCAGCGTAGGGCGAAGGGAGGGGCGGGGCAAGGCCGCGCGGAGGGGCGATGTTCGCGTCGATATCGGCCGCGCGGGTTGACGCGGCATGGGCGCCCGGCTAATGGGTCGGCGTTCGGGGTGTGGCGCAGCTGGTAGCGCGCTTGGTTCGGGACCAAGAGGCCGCAAGTTCGAATCTTGTCACCCCGACCACCTTGTGAAGGCCCGTCAGAATCGCGAGATTCGGCGGGCCTTCCTTGTTTTTCTACGTTCGACGAGGCGGCTTGGCCCGGGCGCCCCAGTAGCCAGGACGCCTGCTTGAATGGGCGATAGCCATGATTACGACGCGCTGCGGCTCGACGTCGAAGAACACCGCGTAGGGGAAGCGGCTGGCGAAGGCGCGACGGACCGGGTCCTCGGGCTTCCACTGCGCGAAGGCCAGCGGGCGCTCCGCGATCGACGCCACGACCCGCCCGATCTCCGCAGCGAACTCCAAGCCGAGGCCCGGGCGTCGGTCTTCGTACCAAGCCGCCGCCGCTTCGAGCTAGTCCAGCGCGTCGACGTGAACGTCGACTGGAAGGCTCACGACGCAGAGAGGCGGCGGAGGACGCGGGCGCGCGCCTCGGACCAGGGGACGGCGTCAGCAGTCCCACGCTGACGACGGGCCTGGATCTCCGACAGCCAAGCGTCATCCCAGGCGGGGTCGGCCGGACCTTCCACGCTGTCGATCAGCTCGGCCGCGAGCCGAAGGCGATCCGACTCGTCGAGGTTCAGCGCTTCGATGGCGACGGAGTGGAAGGTGGAGGACATATCGATAGTCGCGATGTCGCCCTGGCGCCGGGAGCCAGATGGACCCGCGAGCGCTCCACGTCCCGGCGGCGAAGTAGGACACCTCGACTCCACGGTTCGGGCGGCGTTGGCGGCGCTGGGGGTGGGCTGATCCGGCGCGGCCCCCGCGAGGACGCGAGAGTGGTTTGTACGATTGTACGCGGCCGCAGTTCGTCCCTTAGCCGAGCGCTCGTCTTTGCTTGCGGTCGGTCGTCAACCCCGGGTATGAGCTACGGCGAGGATCACACATTCGTCCTGCACGATCAACCACGCGACGACGTACGGGTACCCTCTGCATCGGAGAGCTCGGATCGCGGTGCCGTCCCGGCGGAGTCTCACGACCCTGCCGACCTTTGGACGCTCCTCGACCAACCAGACCACTCTCTCAACCTCCACGGCGAAGCGCTCAGCGGCCGCGGGGCTGCGCTCCAGGTACCAGTTCGTGGGCCGCGTCGACTCCCGCCGGGCTGCCGGCAGGAATCTGCTTCCGCGCGGCACGGCGCTTGCGTGCGTCCTCGAACACGGAGGAGGCCGGCACCATCTCCGGGGTGCGCGACCCCGCCTCCTCGGCCCTGCGCTCGAGCTCGTCGGCCCAGGCCTCCTCCCACTCCTCGACGGACCCCAGCTCGACCTCGGAGGGGTCGTCCAGGCTCGCCAGCAACTCGGCCGCGAGATCTGCCCGCTGCCGGCTGGGGAGCAGGAGCGCGGCGCGGCGAAGGGCGGTCGACGACATGCCTTCATTTTGCGCCGGCGCTCGGAGCCGCCATCGAGTGCCGGCCGGCGGCACGGCTATCGCCCAGCCCCTCCGCGCTGATTCTCGTGACGACGCGTCGCGCCCGCGGGCAACGCCGCCCGCTCCACCCGATGAGAGATTGCTGAGAGGTTCGGGTGCGCCGGGCGGGGGCTACCGTGGGCGCTCATCCCGAGACGCCTGTGAAGTTGCATCGCCACGCCTTGTCCGCCCTCGTCGTGTTCGTCGGCGTCCCGCTCCTTGCGCCGCTCGTGGGCGCGGGGACGGCAGAGGGAGCGATCATCATCGGCAACAAGACCAGGAAAGAGGCCAACGGCAAGCACTATTACCCGATGACGGTGGTGGTCGGCGACGGCTCCGCGGACGGGGTCGACAGCGTCGAACTCGACGTTCGCTCCGACGCCGGCTCCGAAACGTTGACCTTGACCGAGTCCGACGCCTGGCTCCACGGCGCCGCCGCGCTCTCGGGCCTCCCGAGCGAGAAGGCGACGTTGAGCCTCACGCTCTACGACACCGGCAGCGGTACGTTGATCTCCTTCTCCGGCGCCCGGCTCGGCGGCGGGTCGATCACGTTCACGGAGAACGCCGTCTTCACCTGCGACACGTCGTCGAAGATCGAGTGTTCGTCCCAGAAGCCGACGCCCGACGTCGAGGTGCTCGCCGCGGAGCTCTACCCCGCCGAGAAGGGCTACGAGCTCGCGCTCGACCTCGCGGGAGCAGACACCTACGCCGTCGCCTACGCGGAAATCGTCGTGACCGAGCCGTGGGAGGTCACGGACGAGTGCCTCGAGGACAAGTCGGGCCCGCTCTGCGGAGACACCGGCCACTTCCGTGTCGAGATGGACTGGGACGGGGTGGGCTCGGTCTGGGAGGCCGACGCAACGCTCGAACACACAGGCATGATCGACGTGAAGGCCAAGACGCTCGACGCGAACGGCGAGACGATCGAGAACGTGAGGGCGTCGCTCGGGGAGCCCTGGTTCGACGACGGGGCGGGCGTCAACACGCTCGCGACGGACGGGGATCCGCTGACGACGGTGGCGCTGACGCAACACTTCCTGAACGACCAATTCTCCGGGGGGCACGTTCGTACGCCGCGGATGACGATCGTCTCCGAAGGCTGGACCACCACGTCGTACCCGACGCACGCCGAGCTGGAAGTCTCCGGCGGAACGGTCACAATCCCGGCGAACAGCTACCAACGGCTCCGCAAGCGGCCCGAAATCCTGTACCAGGCCTGGGAGAACGAGATCGAGGACTACCTCTCCGACCTCGTCCTCGACCCCGGCTCCACGATCAGCATCACCTCCGGGAACTTCCTGCTGGAAGGCCTCAGGGCGTCCGAGCTGAGCACCCCGGTATGCTCGTCCGGCACCTGCGTCGTGCTGGTCGAGAGCGAGAGAGGCTACGCGCTGTCGGTCACGACATACGGCGAAGACGCCGCGAAGCTCCCGGCCAAGCAGGACCTCGCCGTCGTCTTCTACGACAAGTCGGGCGGGAAGCTCGCGTCCGAGACGATCTCCGTCGAGTTCGACGAGGAGATCGTGGCGGTGTTCGCGAACGACGTGGAATTCGTCGGAGATCCCACGGGGCTCGACGCATCCGGCGGAGTGAGCCTCCTCGGCGCGGCGGACAGGAAGGCCGAGCAGCAGACCCTCGCCAAGGGCACGTTCCACGGCAGCTTTTCGGTCGACGGCGACGGCGACCTCGGCCTCGGCGGGTACGGCACGGACGACGCGGCGAAGGCCGACACGACCTTCGCGGTCCTACTCGGCGGGGCGGTCGAGTGCGGCGGCGGCGAGTACGCGTGCGACAGCGGCGATTGGGCCCCGCCGATGGTCGCGTACCGGCTGGCCGCCTACGTCGTGGGCATCAGGCGCGTCGCCTCGCCGATTAAATTGAAGGGCGCGTACTGAGCCCAGTGGCGGCTCGGCTCCGGAGCGCGGCTGCCCAACCCCCGCCGTGACGCGGGGCGGACCTGCGCGCCTCCTACCTGGCCTGTCGCATCGCCCTCTCCCCTCGCGCGGGACCCTCGCCACGCGCGCGCGGGGAGCCCCCTTTACGACCGCCAGCACGCCGAAGTCCTTGTCGAGCGTCACCAGGACGCGGCTCTCCGACAGCGCTCGATTCAGGGTCGCCGAGTCGCCGGGTCGCGCTCCCAGTCGCCGACCCACTGGACGTCGTGCCGCGCGTCGGCGAGTTCTGCAAGGGACTGCAAGTGCGTGTCCTGGGGCGGTGTGCCATTGGTGTCGAGCGCGGACGACGGCCCTGACTCTCCAGGCTCGCTGACGCCTTCCCAGCCCTCGGAGTCACATGACCGTTCCCCGCCTTCTGGTCCTCTTTCTCGCCGGTACCGCGCTCGCCGGGGAGGCCGGTGCCACCGAGCAGCTCGCGTTCAGCAGCGCGAGCACGCTCGTCGCCGGGCCCATCCCGATGACCGACGCCAATTGGATCCCGTACTGTTACCAGGACCAGCCCCTCTACGCCCCGACCTCCGCGGTGTGGGACAACTGGCGCGCCGCGTCGGTCACCGCCACGCACGTGTGGGACTACCTCGAGCCGTACAATGCGAGCTGGATCTTCTACAAGCCGAGCTACTTCTCCGCCGGATTGACCTGGAGCATCTACGAGACCACCTTCGTCTCCGACACCGACAGCGCGCTCCTCACCTTCCGCGCAGACGACTGCGGTTGGGCGTACCTCAACGGGACCCTGCTGAACACCGAGCCCTACACGGCAGACCACGCCGTCGGAGTCAACGTCGGAAGCAATACGCTCACCATCGTCATGCTCGACGGCGGGGGCCTGGGTGGCCTCAAGTTCCAGGTCGTCCCCAGCGCCGACGTGGTGGCCGTGGACACGGACGGCGACGGCGTCTCCGACGAGCACGATGCCTGCCTCGGTGACGACGCGACCGGCGACACCGACGGCGACGGGAGCTGCGACGACACGGACGCGTGCCCGAACGACGCCTCCGACGACTCCGACGGCGACGGGACCTGCGACAGCGAGGACATCTGCCTCGGTGGCGATGCGAGCGGCGACTCCGACGGCGATGAGATCTGCGACGACCTCGACCTCTGTCGGGGCACCGACGCCACCGGCGACACCGACGGCGACGGGAGCTGCGACGACGCGGACGCGTGCCCGACCGACGCCTCCGACGACTCCGACGACGACGGGAGCTGCGACAGCGCGGACATCTGCTTCGGTGACGATGGGAGCGGCGACAGCGACGGCGACGGGAGCTGCGACGACGTGGACGCGTGCCCGACCGACGCCTACGACCTCGACCTCGACGGCGACCTCGTCTGTGACGTGGTCGACGTGTGCGTTGGTTACACCAACGTCGACATCGACGGCGACCTGGCCTGCGACGACGTGGACATCTGCCCCACCGACGCCTATGACCTCGACCTCGACGGCGACCTCGTCTGTGACGTGGTCGACGTCTGCGTTGGTTACACCAATGTCGACAGCGACGGCGACCAGGTCTGCGACGACCTCGACCTCTGTTGGGGCAACGACGCCACCGGCGACTACGAAGGGGACGGGTTCTGCGACGCCAACGACAACTGCGCCGTGAACGCCAATCCCGACCAGTCCGACGCCGATGGGGACCTCGTGGGCGACGTGTGCGAAGCTGACACCGATGCCGACGCGGTCATCGACGACCACGACAACTGCGGGTCGGACTTCAACCCCGATCAGGCCGACAACGACGCCGACGGAGCGGGGGACGTCTGCGATGCCGACGACGACAACGACGGCGTCTCCGACGAGAACGACAACTGCCCCGTGATGTCCAACGCAAGCCAGGCGAACTTCGACGGCGACGGCCTCGGTGACGCCTGCGACGGCGACGACGACAACGACGGCGTGTCCGACGAGTCCGACACGTGTTCGGCCACGCCCCTCAACGTCGTCTACGACGCCGGTGGCTGCTCCGGCACGCAGCGGGTCGAGCTCTCCTGCCCCTCGAGCGCGGCGAGCTGCGACGGATACGCCAACCACGGCGCGTTCGTCAGCTGTGTCACCCGGTCGACCAACCTGGCCAAGAGCAGCGGCCTCCTGACGAACCGGGAGAAGGCGGCCATCGTGAGCGCCGCGGCCCGGTCGACGTGCGGCAAGTAACGTGACCCGGCGCGCGTTCCATGCGGTGTCGCCCCGTTGGTCCGTCCCGGCGCTCGCCGTGGTCGGAGCGGCGGCCCTCTTCCTGGCCTGGCCTGGAGAGCCTGCTCACGATCGGGGCGACCACGCTCCGATTGGCCCGGCCGACCGGACCGAGGACCCTCGCGCGGTCGACTCTCGGCCCGCGGCGGAGGCACCGTCCGGAGAGGCTCGGGCAGCCGCCCGTGCCTCGGGCACCGGGGGTTCGGTCGTGGCGAGGGCAGAAGCCCGGACCGAAGCGGAGCGCGACGCGGCGGCCAACCGGCGCGAGCTCATCGCGAGCCGCATCGATTCCCTCGACGCGGCCGTGCTGAAGGCCGAGGCCGAAGGGCGCTACGAGAGCGCCGAGCTGATGCGACGCCGGATCGACTTCCTCGCGGCGACCGCGGGGGAGTAGGACGGCGGGTCGCGATGAACGGTGGCCCCTCGTGGAGACGCGAGGGGTCCTTAGCCGTCTCCGTTCGTTTCCCCGAGCTGGACACCTCGTTCGACCAGGGGCTCCCGGCCACACCGTGGAGCTCTCCCGCCACAGGGTCGCCAGCCCGAGGATCTTGTGGTCACGACGGTGCTCCAGGTCCTGCTTCAACAACTCGTCGGCCGAGTGGCGGATCGAGGCACCGGGGGCATGGACTTCGTTCTTGGAGTTGCCTTCGGTGACCGCCCTGCGGTCGCAACCCGCGTACGAGCCGAAAAGGTATGATCGACCATGCGTCTGCCTGGTCTCTCGTGCGTCGCGACTCGCGGCGTCGCGTCGGCTCTCTCCGTCGCGCTGGTGGGGTGCACGATCGACGGCCCCGCCCCCTCCTCACCCGGGGCGGCGAGCGCCTCCGCGACGCCCACCGAGGCGCCGACGCGGGAAACCGGGTGGTGGACCGACGTCTCCGCCCGTCTCACGGACGGGGATCACGCGTTCGCGCGCGTCGGGGCGGCATGGGTGGCGGAGAGCCCACGACACGGATTTCGGGGGCATTTCGAGGCCTACGGCGCACGGCTCACCCGGGACGACGCGACGGTCGGGGTGCGAACGGCCCGCGTGGGACGCCCCGGTGACACGGTGAGCGTGGTCCTCGGCGAGGGCACGCTCGGCGCGTGTGTGGGCCGCTCGTCGACCCGACGGGCGACTGCGTGCGGCAACTGGAGCGCGCCGACGGCCGCGTGCGCGAGTGGTGGGCGAACACGCCCGAGGGGTTCCAGCAGGGCTGGGAGGTCGCGGATCGGCCCGCAGGAGGCGGGCCCCTTGAGGTCGGCGTGGCGCTCGACGGGGCCCGAGCGAGGTTGGACGGCGACGGGGCCGTCCTCGAGCTCGATGACGGCGGGCGGTGGTACGTGCGCGACGTCGCGGCGTGGGACGCGACGGGCGCGCCGCTGACCGCGTGGCTCGTGCCGACGGACGAGGGCTTCGCCGTGCGCGTCGACGACGACGGGGCGACCTGGCCGGTGTCGATCGACCCCGTCTACGGCGCCGCCGCGTGGACGATGGACGGCGAGCGCGCGGCCGTGGACTTCGCCCGCGCCCTGGCCCTCGCGGACGTGGACGGGGATGGCCACGCCGACGCGGTGGTCGGCGCCTTCGGGAGCGCGCGGGTGTACGTGTACTCCGGGTCGACGTCGGGGCTGGCGAGCGTCGCGTCCTCCACGATCGAGGGCCCGAGCGGGTCCTCCCGGTTCGGGTACGCGCTCGCGCGCGCCGGAGACGTGAACGCCGACGGCTACGACGACGTGATCGTGGGCGACTACAACTTCGACAGCGGCTCGGGCCGCACCTACGTGTACGCAGGCTCGGCCAGCGGGCTGGGGGCGAGCCCCACGACGACCCTCGAACCGTCCACCCCCGGCACCAGCGCCTTCGGGACCACCGTTGCCGGCGCGGGGGACGTCGACGCCGACGGCTACGACGACGTGGTCGTCGGGGCCCCCTCCGCGAGCCGCTCTGCCGGCGTAGTGGCGGTGTTCCACGGGTCGGCCACCGGGGTCGAGACGACCGCGCGTACGACGCTCACCGGCCTCGGGATCAACTACTACCTCGGCTGGGCGCTCGCGGGGGCGGGGGACGTCGACCGCGACGGCTACGACGACGTGATCGTGAGCGCGCCCGGCTACGCGGCCTCCAGGGGTCGGGCCTACGTCTTCCACGGCGCGGCGGACGGCCTCGCGGCGCTCGCGACGACGACGTTCGACGCCGAGGCCTCCGGAAACGGGTTCGGCAGGGGGGTGGCCGGCCTCGGTGACGTGGACGGGGACGGCTACGCCGACGTCGCGGTCTCTGCCCCCTACTACGACGCCTACACCGGCCTCGTGTACGTGTTCCACGGCGCGGCGGGAGGGGCCTCGGCGGTCCCCACCACGCGCCTCGAGGGCGAGGCCCGCTCCGATTACTTCGGCGACTCGCTCGCCGCCGCCGGGGACGTCGACGCCGACGGCCACGCCGACATCATGGTCGGGACCCAGTACAGGGGGCAGGTGTCCCTCTTCCACGGGGGCGTCGGCGGCCTGGACGACGCCGCGCGGATCACGGTCACGGGCGCGGTTGGCAGCCGGCTCGGGATCGCCCTCGCGGGGGGCGGCGACGTCGACGCCGACGGGTACGATGACGTTCTGTTCGGCACCGTGGACGACGGCACGGACGAGGCGTCAGCGCGTGTCCACCACGGCTCCGCCTCCGGCCTGGGCGCGAGCCCGGCCACGATCGTCGAAGGGCGGCTCGGCGCCGACGAGATCGGTCGGGCGGTAGCGCCGGCCGGGGACGTGAACGGCGACGGCCATGCCGACGTCCTCATCGGCGCCCCCAACTACCGCACCGACGGCCGCGTCCACGTCTTCCACGGCACCGCGTCGGGCCTCCCCACGGCGGCGGCGGCGACCATCGACGGCCCGGCCTACAGCGCGTTCGGAGAGGCGCTGGCCGCCGCGGGCGATGTGAACGGCGACGGCTACGGCGACGTGGTGATCGGGGGCGAGTGGGCCTATTCGCGCTACCTCAAGGGCACGGCAGGGGTCTACCTGGGGTCCGCGTCGGGGCTCTCGACCACCGCGACGACCACGCTCGTCGGCGCCTCGTACGACTTTCTCGGCTGCCGCGTGGCGGGCGCGGGGGACATCGACGGGGACGGCTACGACGACGTGCTCGTCTCGGCCTGCGGCACACTCTCCGGCCCGCCCGAGGTCCACGTCCTCCACGGGAGCGCGTCGGGCCCCGCGAGCACGCCGACGATGACGCTCGTGGCGGACGACACGATCTCCGGCTTCGGCAGGGGCCTCGCGGGGGCGGGGGACGTGAACGGGGACGGCTACGCCGACGTGGCGGTCGGCATGCCGGGGCACGGCTCGAGCGCGGGGCGTGTCTCCGTGTTCCTCGGGACCGCGGTCGGCGTGGAGACGACGGCCGCCATCACCCTCGACGGCGCGGCGGCGGGCGACGAGCTTGGCACGAGCGTCGCGGGTGTCGGCGACGTGGACGGGGACGGCTACGACGACCTCGCGGTGGGAGCAGCGGGCTACAATGCCGACCGCGGCGCCGCCTTCGTGTACTTCGGCGCGTCGACGGGCCTCCCCACGATCCCCACGGTCACCCTCGCGGGCGAGAACGAGGGCGACCTCTTCGGGTACACCGTCGCGCGCGCCGGCGATCTCGACGGGGACGGGTTCGCCGACCTCGTCGTGGGCGCCTACGGATACGCCGCGGAGACCGGGCGCGTGTACCTCTACGAAGGCGCCCCCACCGGGCTCGCGGCCGCGTCGATGGCCTTCCTCGCCGGCGACGAGATCGGCGACCAGCTCGGCTACGCGGTGGCGGGCGCCGGAGATGTGGACGCCGACGGAGACGACGAACTCGTCGTCGGCGCGTGGCGGCACGGGGACGACGCCGGCCGCGCCTCCCTCCACCTGGGGTACGGGGACGCCGACGGCGACGGCCACGACGCCGCGGACGACTGCGACGACGCCGATTCCGGCGTGGCGGTGGAGCTCCTCGCCTATGTGGACGCGGACGGCGACGGCTTCGGCGCTCCGGGCGGCACGATCGCGTGCAGGCTCGAGCCGGGCCATGCGGCCATGGCCGGCGACTGCGACGACGTGGATCCCGCCGTGAACCCCGGCGCCGCCGAGGTCTGCGACACCGCCGATCTCGACGAGGACTGCGACGGGCGCGCCGACGACGCCGACCCGGACGCCACCGGGGCGTCCACCTTCTACGAGGACGTAGACGGGGACGGTTTCGGCGGCGTGTCCACAGCGGCGTGCGACGCGCCCTCCGACCACGTGACCGTCCCCGGCGACTGCGACGACTTCGATCCCACGTTCCATCCCGGCGCCGTCGAGGACTGCGCCGACCCGAACGACTACGACTGCGACGGCATCGTGACCTACGCGGACGCCGACGCCGACGCCTGGCCCGCCTGCACCGAGTGCGACGACGGCGACCCGACCATCAACCCCGCCGCCCCCGACGTGCCCGCCGACGGCATCGACCAGGACTGCGACGGCCTCGACACGCCGGGCGACACGGGCGAGCCCACGGACACGAGCGCCCCCGACACGGGTGACGCCGACACCGGCCCCACGGACACGGACACGGACACGGACACCGACGCCGATACGGATACGGATACGGATACCGATACCGATACCGATACCGATACCGATACCGATACCGATACCGATACCGATACCGATACCGATACCGATACCGATACCGATACCGATACCGATACCGATACCGATACCGATACCGATACC
>JAKFCH010000228.1:0-6289 GCA_036676765.1 Deltaproteobacteria bacterium | reverse complement strand
GGTGGCGATAGCGGAAGGGTCATACCCGTTCCCATTCCGAACACGGAAGTCAAGCCTTCTTGCGCCGATGGTACTGCAGCGGCAACGCTGTGGGAGAGTAGGTAACTGCCGGCCGCCTCATACGATCACTTCGGGAAACCGCGTGGTCACCAAGAAGCCCCCTTCGACGAAAGCCGAAGGGGGCTTTCTTGTGTCCGGAATTCCGCGATGTCGGCCGAAAGTGCGGAGCCGTCGGCGCTCCGGTTCGTGCTATCCTGCCGGCTTGTGGAGCCTACATGCGCCCGATCGCCCTCCTGGCGTCCCCCCTGGTTGCGTTGCTGGTCGGGTGCCAGGACTACAACCTCCAAGGCTCCGGTGACATCCCGGGGAAGTACAACCCGCCCGATCTCGCGGCCACCGAGCAGGTCGATCGAATCACGCAGCTCACCATCCCCGCGGTGGACGTGCTCTTCGTCGTCGACAACTCCTGCTCGATGGAGGAGGAGCAGCGCGCGCTGCGCGACAACTTCGACTCCTTCATGCAGTACTTCACGGGGTCCGGGCTCGACTACCACGTCGGCGTCGTGAGCACCGACATGGACAGCCGGGACGAGAGTGGCAAGCTCATCCTCGATTACTCGGGTGACAGCCGGTACATCGACAACACCATGAGCGAGGACGAGGCCGTGGACAGCTTCGGGGATCGCACGCTCCTCGGCGTCAACGGCAGCGGCACGGAGTCGGGGCTCGACGCGGTGATGGCGGCGCTCACGACCGAACGCTACGGCGCGAACGACGGCTTCTACCGCGACGACGCCTCGCTGTCCATCGTCATCATCTCCGACGAGCCCGACCAGAGCGATGTCTCGGTCAACGAGTTCACGAGCTGGATCAACAACCTCAAGACGGACGAGGAGCTCACGCTCACGTTCTCGGCCATCGTCTCCCCGGACCATTCGACGTGCCCCGCCGCCGAGCGCGGCACCTACTACATCGAGGTGGCCAACCAGCTCGACGGCATCATCTGGCCCATCTGCCAGGAGGACTACAGCGGGGTCCTCGACGAGCTCGGTCTCCGCGCCGCCGGCCTCAAGCGGGAGTTCTTCCTCTCCCTCGTGCCGGTGGAGGCGAGCCTCGCCGTCACGGTCGAGGACTCGGAGGGGGTTGTGACCCCGTACGTGGTCGACACGGACTGGACCTACAGTCGCACGCGCAACAGCATCACGTTCTCCGAGTTCACGCCGCTCCCCCTCAACGTGGTGGAGATCACCTACGAGGTGCTCGCCGCCTCCCAGGGCGTGGACACCGAGGAGCCCGGCGAGAGCGACGACGGCGAGGACACCGACGACTAGCGGCTACTCTCCCCGTTCCCGCATGCGCTTGTCCCACCAGGCCATGCGCTCGCGGATGGTGCGCTCCGCGCCGGCGTCGACGGGCTCGTAGTAGACCTTTCCCTCCAGCTCGTCGGGCAGGTACTGCTGCCGCGTGACGTGATCGGGAAAGTCGTGCGGGTAGCGATAGCCCGCCCCGTGCCCGAGCCCCTTGGCCAGGCCGGTCGGGGCGTTTCGCAAGTGGAGGGGCACGGGCAACGCGCCCGACGCGCGCACCTCGGCGAGAGCGGCGTTGATCGCGCGGTACGCGGCGTTGCTCTTCGGGGCGGTGGCCAGGTAGGTGACCGCCTGGCCGAGGAGGATGCGCGCCTCGGGCATGCCGATCCGCGCCGCGCCGTCCATGGTCGCGACGGCGAGCTCGAGCGCGCGGGGGTCGGCGTTTCCGATGTCCTCCGCGGCGAAGATCACCATGCGCCGTGCCACGAACACCGGGTCCTCGCCGCCCTCGAGCAGCCGGGCCAACCAATACACCGCGGCGTCGGGTGACGACCCGCGCATGGACTTGATGAAGGCGGAGACGACATCGTAGTGGGCGTCCCCGTCGCGGTCGTGGAACACGGACACGCCGAGGCCGCGCAATGCGTCGAGCGACAGGGCCCCTCGGTCGACCAACCGTTCCAGCAACCCGAGGGCCCGACGAGCATCACCGTCCGACGCCGCCGCGACGGCAAGCAGCAGACCCTCCTCGACCGCTCCGTGGCGCCCGCCGAAGCCCCGCTCCTCGTCGGCGAGCGCGCGCTCCAAGAGCGCGACGAGATCGGCCTTGCCGATCCGTTCGAGGATGAGGAGCTCGGTCCGCGAGCGGAGCGCGGGGATGAGATGGAAGGCCGGGTTCTCCGTCGTGGCGCCCACGAGCACCACGCGCCCGCTCTCGACGTGGGGGAGCAGCGCGTCCTGCTGCGCCTTGTTCCAGCGGTGGATCTCGTCCACGAACAACAGGGTGCCGCGCGGATCCAACGCGGGGATGGCCTCGATGACCTCCTTGAGGTCTTTCGTGCCCGAGAGCACGGCGGAGAGCTGGACGAAGCGGAGGCCGGCGGCAGCGGCGAGGCAGCGCGCGAGCGTGGTCTTGCCCGTGCCGGGTGGGCCCCACAACACGCACGAGCGCAGGCGCCCCCCCTCCAACGCGCGTCGGAACGGGGCGCCGGGCCCCACGAGATGATCCTGACCGACGATCTCGTCGAGCGAGCGCGGTCGCATACGGTCCGCCAGCGGCGTCATGGGCTAAACCTATACGCATGCGCGTCGCGTTGCTCTCCGACGCCCACCTCATGGGGCCCGACGATCCGAATCAGCAGCGTCTCCTCCGGTTCCTCGCCACGCTCGAGGTCGACCGGCTCTGCCTGCTCGGGGATCTCTTCCAGCACTGGTGGCATTTCCGAGCGCGTGGCGGGCGCCCCGACCCGTTTCCGGCCTACGCACCCGTGGTGGACGCCCTTCGGCATTTCCCGCTCACGTTCGTGCCCGGCAACCACGACTTCCACGCCGCGCGCTATTTCCGCGAGGTCCTCGGCGCCGAGGTGGGGCCCACCCTCACGCCCACCTGGGACGGGCTCGCCGTGCACCTCTCGCACGGCGACGAGGTGGACACCTCGCTCGGCTACCGCACCCTCTCCGCGCTGCTGCGGGGGCGCGCGTTCGCGAAGGCGGTCGACACGTTGGGCCCCGCGCGTGCGTGGCGCTTCCTCCGACACGTCTCCGGACATCCAGCCGGCTCGCCGGATCCCGACCTCTGCGCGGCGCAAGTCGAGGCGGCCCGCCTTCGGGTGGGGGAGGGGTTCGGCCTCGTGGTGTCCGGTCACACCCACGCGCCCGGGGTCCACCCACTGCCCGGCGGGGTCTACGTGAACCTCGGGGATTGGGTCACCCACCACACGTGGTTGCTCGTGGACGGAGGGCACCCCACCCTGCTCCGACGGGACGATCAGGACCACGACGTTCCGTTCTCGGCGTAGCGGCCCGATCCCGACGGACCTACAGCGCGATCCGCCGCAACAGCTCGGGGTTCTCGAGGATCTCGCCGGCGCCGAGTGCTACGCACCGCAGGGCATCCTCGGCCACGAGGACCGGCAGGCCCGTGGCGTCGCGGAGCACCTCGTCGAGGTTGGTGAGGAGGGAGCCGCCGCCCGCGAGCACGAGCCCCTGGTCGATGATGTCCGCGGCGAGCTCCGGCGGGGTCTGCTCCAGGGTGGCCCGCACCGCCTCGATGATCTGGGCCACACAGTCCTGTAGGGCCTCGGCAGCGTCGTCACTCGTGAGCTCGAACTGCCGGGGGACGCCGGTGGAGAGGTCCCGCCCCTTGACGTGGATGGTGCGGATCTCGCGGGTGGGGGAGGCGCAGCCGACGGCCAGCTTGATCTCCTCGGCGGTGCGCTCCCCGATCAGGCAGTTGAAGCGCCGCTTCACGTAGCCGGAGATCGCCTCGTCCATCTGGTCGCCCGCGATGCGCAGCGACTGGCTCGTGGCGATGCCGCCGAGGCTGATGACGGCCACCTCGGTGGTGCCGCCCCCGATGTCGACGATCATGCTCCCGATGGGCTCGTTCACCGGCAACCCGGCGCCGAGCGCGGCCGCCAGGGGCTCGGGGACGAGGAAGACCTCCCGCGCGCCAGCGGACCGGGCCGACTCCTGAACCGCGCGCTTTTCCACCTCGGTGATGCCGAAGGGGATGCACACCACCATGCGCGGGTGCACGAACGTGCGCCGGCCGACCGCGGCCTCGATGAAGTAGCGGAGCATCGCCTCCGTGATCGCGAAGTCGGCGATGACACCGTCCTTCAACGGTCGGAGCGCCACGATGTTGCCGGGCGTGCGCCCGACCATCCGCTTCGCCTCGGTGCCGACGGCGAGCACCTTTCCGACGGTCTGGCCGGGGCCCTTGATGACGGCGACGACGCTCGGCTCGTCCACGACGATGCCTCGCCCGGTGGCGTACACCAGCGTGTTCGCCGTACCGAGATCGATCGCGATGTCGTTGTTGAAGAAGCCGAGGGCCTGTTCGAGCACGGGGGTTCCTGGGACCTCGGCAATCTACCGCGAGGAACTACGGCGTGGTGGCGACGCCATCAGTGCCCGACTCGTCCTTCGTGACGATCGGACGCTTGATCATGTCGGCGAGCTGCTGGGCCTGGTACTCGATCGGCTCGTCGGACTGCTGGTAGACGTAGCGGGTGCCCTTGAGCGTCACGACCGCGACCTCGAACGGGCGGGGCGACGTGTTCTTCACGTACTCCACCATGCTCACGTCCTTCCAGAACACGCGGTCGGCCTCGGTGCGGTCGGTGTAGCGCGTGGTGAAGACGATGGACTCGGTCTCCTGGTCCAGCGAGATCTTGAACGTCCGGTTCTGACCGTGGATGTAGCCATACACGCCGGCCGACACGAGGGCGGTGCCCACGGCGAGGAAGAGGATGGTGAAGAGCGGGGATTTCTTCTTCGGCACCACCACGTGGAAATCGTGGAAACAATGCTTGCAGAGGTGCGCGACGTTCGGCACCTCGGCGTTGCAGTTGGGGCAAATCTTGGTGCTCACGAAGGCTCCTGCGGCAGCGCCTGCACGGGACGAACCGCACGCCCTCTAGAAGGCCCTCGGTGTCGTGTCAAGCATGTTGACAAGGCTCTTACCGCGGTATCGGCCAGGGGCGCGCGGGGGTCGGGTGCGATACGGGCGGTGTACCGATGGCCTCGTTCCCGTTGTCTCCTCGATTGCTGGCGTTCCCCTTGTGGGGCGCGCTCGTCCTGCGTGAGCAGCTCTTCGCACGTCGGCGCCCGGTGATCGAGCTGTACCTCGGCGGGCGGCACAAGCTCCCCGACCCGCGTGCCCTCCGCGCCCTCGCCGACGCCCCCGATGTCCGCGGCCTCCACGTGCAGATCGACGGCCTCGTCGAGGGGTGGGCCACGCTCGCCTCCGCCCGGGAGTCGCTGCTCGCCATCCGGAAGGCCGGAAAGTTCGTGTCGTTCGAGCTCGAGCGCTGCACCAACGCCGAGCTCTACCTCGCCTCGGCCGCCGATCGCGTGTGGGTGCGGCCCATGGTGCAGGTGCACCTGCTCGGCGTCGGCGCCGCGCTCCGCTTCGCGGGGGATGCCTTCGCGCGGTTCGGGCTCCGCTTCGACATGGAGTCCGCCGGCGCCTACAAGAGCTTCGGCGAGACCTTCACCCGGTCCTTCCCGAGCCCCGAGAACCGGGAGGCCATGGCCGACATCGTCGCCGGCCTGGAGCGCGAGCTGGAGGAGGCCATCGCGGCGGGCCGCCGGCTCACGCCCGAGGTGGTGCGCCAGGCCGTGCTCGACGCGCCGCTCGACCCCGAGGACGCCCAGCGCATCGGCCTCATCGACGGCGCGCTGTACCCCGACGCGGTCCGGACCGAGCTCGAGTCCCTGTTCGGACGCGAATACGCTCGGGTCCCCTTCGCCCGTTGGCACCGTGCCCACCACGCGCGGGTGCGGCTCGAGCGGTGGATGGAGGTGCGCCGGCGCATCGCGGTGGTGCACCTCAGCGGCGCCGTGGTCGATGGGGACGGCACGCCGGGCACCCCCATGATCGCCGCGCGCCCGGTGACCCGCGCGTTGGACGGCCTCGCCGACGACGACGAGGTCGCCGCGGTGGTCCTCGACATCCGGTCGCCCGGCGGCAGCGCCACCGCGAGTGACGTGATCTGGCGCGCCGTCGAGCGCCTCGGGCGCCGGAAGCCCGTCGTGGCCGTGCTGGGGGACGTGGCGGCGAGCGGCGGCTACTACATCGCGGTGGCCGCAGCGGAGATCCTCACCGGGCCCAACACGCTGACCGGCTCGGTCGGCGTGGTCGGGGGCAAGCTCGTGGTGGGGGATGCCCTCGGGCGCCTCGGGGTGCACACGGAGCTCGTGCTCGGCGCGCCCGGCGCCTCCACGTTCAGCTCGGAGACCCCCTTCGATCCCGTCCA
>JAKFCH010000227.1:0-4378 GCA_036676765.1 Deltaproteobacteria bacterium | reverse complement strand
GACGACGCGAAGTCGCAGCCCGCCAAGCGGCAAGACCTCCGACTGGAGAGCCGTGTGCGTAAATAGCGCCCGCACGGTTCGGAGGGAGGGGGGCCCGGGTAACCGGGTCTCCCTACCCCTATGGGGGCGGTCGCGGCGTCCGCGCCGCGAGGGGCCCGCCCCTCAGCCGCCGTCCACGCAGCCCATGTAGATGTAGGTGTCGTAAGGCGTGACCGTGCAGGCCGACACGCTCACCTCCTCGGGCCAGCTCCTGCACCCCTGGACCTCGTCTTCGCCCCACGCCCACCACGTGCCCGCGTCGAGCGTGTAGTCGACGCAGCCGTCGTCACCGGTGAGCGCTTGGATGCCGTCGGTGCCCTTCGGATCGGCGGACACCCACGCCTTCACGCCGGCCAGCGGGGCAGTACTCCCCTCCTCCATCCAGACGCACACGCGGAGGGTGCCCGTGGTGTCGGTGCACGCCGCGGTGTCGTCGGCGGCGGTGTCGGCTGCGGTGTCGTCCGGGGCGCCGGAGCAGGCCAGGAGGAGGAGCGTGAGCATGCGGCACGGTACCTCGGACGGATACGTTCCGCCGGCCTAAGCGAAGGCGGCGCTCCGGAAGCGCGGCGGCACCGGGGGCCCCCAGGGGATGCAGCCGGTGGAGCCGTCGTAGTCGGGACCGTAGATGCACTCGGTGGCCTCCTCGGAGTCGGCGCCGTAGGCCTCGCCGCACCAGCCGGCGAGGGCGTCGCAGCACGCGGCGTACGCCTCGGTGTCGGCCATGTCGATGGCGGAGCAGTCCGGACGGCCGTCGGCGGTCTCGCCGGGGTCGGTGTCGGCCGCGGAGTCGGCGTCGCGGGCCGCCGTGTCGGCGAGCTCGATGGATGGGTGGGGGCAGGCGGTGAGGGTCGCGGCGAGCACGACGCTCCCGGCGGCGAGGAGCGCCTTGCGACGAATTGCTTCACGATCCATGAGGTCTTCCGTGGGGTGGTGGTGAGGGAATCAGGCGGTGAAGACGGCGGCGGTCTCGGCGCGGGCGCGCTTCCACGCCTCGGCGGCGGCGAGGCCCGCCCTCTCGAGGCCGGGCACGATGATCGTCTCGATGGTGTCGACGAACAGCTCGCGGGCGAAGCCGCCGTCGCACACGCCGGCCTCGGTGAGCGCGGCGCGACGGCCCGCCACGACCGGCAGCTTCGGCACCTCGTAGGTGACCTGGTGGACGAAGGCGTCGACGAGGTAGGCGGAGAGCCGGTCGCGCGCGCCTCGGGACGACGGCCGGTCGAGGCGCGGCGCGAGCAGCCCCAGCGTGGTCCAGCCGAAGCGCGCGTGCTTGACCTCGTCGGCGAGGATGGCGCCGAGCACCTCTCCGAGGGGGCCGCCCTCGAGCTCGGCCTGCTCGGCGCGGATGATCGAGACGGCGATGGTCTCCGACATGCACCCGACGCTGATGACGTTGCGGAGCGCCGCCTCGAGCGGGCCCACGTCGGCGTGATCGGGGAGCGGGGCGATCTCGGGGAGCGGCGCGATCGCGTCGCCACCGAGGGCGAGCACGACGCCGGCGCACTGTTCGGCGTGGCGGAGCTCGTCGGCCGCGGCGGCGGGCAGGGACACGAGCAGCTCCGGCGGCACGGCGGCGCGCATGAGCTGCGGCACCAGGGAGGCCCAGACCTGCGCGGAGAGGTGCTCGTTCACCATCCGGCCGCGCCACGTGCGGATCGCAACCTGGCGCTCGGCCTCGGTGAGGGGCGGCAGGGCGCCGAGATCGGGACGGCGAGCCACGGCCGCGCGGCGTAGATCGAGCAGCGGCCGCCCGTTCGCGTCGTGGTTGAAGCAGGGCTCCATTCGACCTCCGGGCACACGGTACCCCCACTGAATGTCCGGGTCGTCGGTGTTTTCGGGATGTGGTCGTTTGGGGGGCGCCCCTACCGCCGCACCCGACCGTCCGCCCCCGCGAGCGTGGTCGCGAGGTTCTGCAGGTAGACGCCCACGAGCCGGTCGATCTCGCGCGCGACGATCGCCTCCACCGCGGGCCGGAGCGGGCGCGGAAACGGCGTGGCCACCGAGAAGTTGGCCTCCATCGCGAAGCGCGTCCCCGTCGGCCGCGGCGAGAGCGCCCACCGGCCCGCCACGCGCGTGTTGCCGATGTCGGGCACGGCGTCCCACGTCACCGAGCGGGCGGCGGGATCGACGTGGTAGCGCGACGCGTAGTGCACCTGGAACTGGATCGGTCCGGCGCCGAGGCGGCGGAGGCGCCACACCCAGGTGTCGCCCTGCGGCGCGACCGACTCCACGTCGGGAAAGTGGGCGATGGAGCGGGGCACGTCCGCGAGGAGCGCGTAGACGGCGTCGAGGTCGGCGGCGGTGTCGAGGCCGCGGCGCACGTCGGAGGAGATGTCCATGGGCATGGGCTTAGCCGGTCCCCCCGGTGGGTCACGCCCGCGCGTGGGGCCGGGCGCGCACGCGGGTCACCGTCGCGTGAGCCGGGCGCGCACGCGTGCCAGGACATCGTCGGGCACCGGCTCGTCGAGCAGCGAGCACCGCAAGCGCGCGACGGTCTCGGCGAAGCGGCCGCCGAAGCGCGTGCACGCATCGCACGCGCGCACGTGGGCCTCGACGGACCCCCGAACGTCGGGCGCGAGGTCGCCGTCGAGGTAGTCGGACAGGCCCGCGAGCACCTCGGAGCAGAGGAGCCCGGCCACGCGCTGCTCACCGATCATCGGGCACCTCCCGGAGCAGGGCCGCGAGGCGAAGGCGCGCGCGGTGGAGGCGGGTCTTCATCACGGCGAGGGGGATGTCGATCACCGCGGCGGTCTCGTCCCCATCGAGCCCCTCGATGTCGCGCAGCACGAGCACCTCCTGGTCCGTGGGAGACAAGCGGGCGAGCGCGGCGCGCACCCGGACCCGGTCCTCCGCGGCGGCGAGGGCGGCCTCCGCGTCGGCTTCGTCCGCGCCGAAGCCCGCGGCGGGCCCGAGAAGATCGATGGTGTCGCCGTCCTCGAAGCGGGCGGGCTCGCCCGCGCGGCGCCGGTGACGCCGCGCGAGGCTGTTCCGGGCGATGGTGTAGAGCCACGCGCGCGCCGACCCCTCTCCCGCGAAGCCGCCGGCGCCCTGGAGCGCGGCGAGGAGGGTGTCCTGGAGGATGTCCTCGGCGGTGGCGTCATCGCCGGCGAGGAGACGGGCGTATCGCCAGATCGCGGGCAGGTGCCGCTCCACGAACGCGGCACAGCCGCTTCGTTTGCCGCTCGCGCACGCGGAGAGGAGCGCCCGGTCGTCCATGGGGCGGGTCTATCCCTCTCAGTGCTGCTTCATCGGGCAGCTCGAGATCCCGAGCA
This sequence comes from Deltaproteobacteria bacterium, assembly GCA_036676765.1. Classification (GTDB taxonomy): domain Bacteria; phylum Myxococcota_A; class UBA796; order UBA796; family SXON01; genus CAJBVW01. The sequence goes on along the minus strand of JAKFCH010000227.1, from coordinate 1,067 downwards.
GCGTGTAGATGGGGCAGCTCCCGAGCAGCCCGGTCGCGAGCGGGACGAGGCCGACGAGCCCGAACAGGGACTTCGGGCCGACGAACACGAGCGAGAGGACGGCGAGGCCGAGCACGACGCGCACGCCGCGGTCGAGGGTGCTCTCGTTGGAGGGGAGGAGCTTCGCGAGCATGGGGTTCTCCGGTTCGGGCGTGGGTTCGAACGCCTTCGCGGAGAGAGAGCCGGGCACACGGCTCGAGGATTCAGGGGCGCGACCGAATCGCAACGGATTTCTGGCGCGTCGAGATCACTTCCCCGCGAGCTCCGCCCGCAACGTCTCCAGCTCCGTCCGGTAGCGGTGCGTGCGCACGTCGACGTCCGCGGCCGGCGCGGGCATCTCGCGGAGCGCCGCCTCGATGACGAAGGCGGCCTCGGGCTTCTGTCCGCGGGCCACGAGCACCTTCGCGAGGAGCGCCGCGGCGCGGAGCCGCTGATCGCCCCACGCCTTGCCGAGCGCGGTGCGGGCGCGGGCCTCCGCCTCGGGGAGGCGCTCGGCGTCGAGCAGGTGGCGGGCGGCGGCGTGGGTGAACGTGAATTCGTCGGGCCACCGCGCCGCGTGCACGTCGAGGAGCGCCAGGGCGCCGTCGAGATCGCCGGTCTCGGCCATCATCGAGGCGAGGAACGTGGCGTGGCCGCGGTCCTTCTCGATGTCGCCGGTGAGGCCGGCGCGGAGGAGGGCGAGGGCGGAGAGCTTCAGGGCGCGCGCGGTCTCCGCGGGGGCGTGGGTGGCGGCGGCGTAGAGCACGTCGGCCCCGCGGACGGGCGGCACGGCCACCACGAGGGCCACCGCGTCCGGCCACGAGGCGGGCGAGGCGTCGAGCGCGGGGTAGACCCAGTCGCCGGCGGGCGCCTGGTTCGTGAAGAGCCAGCGGGCGTCGGCCTCGGAGGGGTCGACGAGGAGGCGGGCGATGCGCAGGTCGACGCCGTCCTCGGCGACGGGGAACAAGCCGCGCGCGGCGTCGGGGCGCTCCCCCTCGGCGAGGCGGCGGGCGGCGGCGGACGCGTCGCGGCCGCTCGGGCCGGGCGCG
>JAKFCH010000226.1:0-28350 GCA_036676765.1 Deltaproteobacteria bacterium | reverse complement strand
GGAGGCCGCGGGGGAGGCGGCGGCGGCCGCGCGGGGCGAGCCCACGACCGCGCCCGGGCCGATGGTGGAGACGGAGCCGGCGCCCGAGGCGGCGGCGGCGCGCACGGACGCCGACCGCCAGAACGTGGACGCGGCCCTCGAGCGGCTCCGGGCCCGGATCGACGAGGTGCGGGGGTCCCAGGATCTGCGGCACGCCGATCTCACCGACGCGCTTCAGCAGGTGGCGGAGGCGACGCTCGGCCTCTCCTCCGCCGAGGACGTGCGCGGGCCCGTTGCCCAGATGCGCGACTTCACGCGGCAGATCGCGGAGTCGGATCCCTGGTCGCTCGAGCACGAGGACTGGACGAAGCTCGCGCTCGTGCACGGGGCGGCGGCGCTCGAAGCGGTCGCGGCGGGCGCGGGCGCGGCGGAGGCGATGGCGCCGCGCTTCGTGGACCTCCGCGCGCAGATCGACCGGATCGACGTCGATCGCCCGCTCCTGCAGCAGACCGAGCCGGTGGCCGACGCGCTGGTGGAGATGGGAGGCCTGATCGCGGACCTGAACCGCGCGCCGGAGACGGTCGGCGCGCGGTAGCCCGCCGAGGCCGACCACGCGCCGCGATTCCGGCCACGCGCCGCAATCACGGCGCCGCCGCGGCGAACCCCCAACGTGTCGCCGACCGTCGTGTCGCGAGGCGCACGAGCAGGAGGACGCCCACGAAGAACAGGCCCATCGCGCCCCACTGCGCGGGGGTCAGGCCGACGTAGCGCGTGTCCGACATCCGGAGGAAGTCGAGCGCGAAGCGGCCCGGCGCGTAGAGGACCGGGAGCAGCGCCGTCCAGAAGCCGGCCCGTGATCCGACCTTTCCGGGCGCACGGCGGCCGAGGATCGCGAAGACCACCGCGATGCCCGCGGTGTAGAGCGCCTCCTCGAGCCCCAGGTTGTGGCGGACGATCCCGTCCGGGCCCTCCTGCCCGAGCGGCGAGTCCGTGGCGAGGCCGGGGTGATCGAAGGCGACGAAGCACCCGAGGCGCCCGAAGACCCAGGCGAATGGAAACGCATAGGCGACCGTGTCGAGGTAGCGCCACGCCTGGACGCCCAGACGCTCCCGCCGGAGGAAGAGCGCGGCGCCCGCGATGCCGCCGAGGAACCCGCCGGTGGACGAGAAGCCGAGCCAGGGTGCGAGCAGCTTCCACGGCTCGGCGGCGGTCTCGGGCCACGCGTAGAAGACGCGGTGCACGAGGTGCGCGCCGAGAAACCCCCCGAGAAGGATCCAGCTCACGAGCCGCTCGGCCACGGTGTGATCGAGCTTTTGACGGTCGGCGCGACGGCTCACGATGGTCAGGCCGACGAAGATGGCGACGACCACCAGCACCCCGAACGCGTGGATCGCGACCGGCCCCAGGTCGAGCGAGGGCTGCGGGAAGTACGGGATCATCGGGGCCTCCAAGGCCCGCTGTTGGGCCCTGGCGGCATGTCCGTCCGACTTGTTGTGTCAGGTTTCGTTCACAGGGGCCCGGCGGCGATCGGGGGTGCGGTGGCCCGCGTCGGTGGCCCTCGGCGGCTCCGCGTCGGGCATCCGAATCATCACCCCGTGACACGCCCGGCGGCATCCCGCGCGCACCTCCAGAGGGAGGAGGCGGCGTGGGAGCACTCTGTCGGGGACCGCGGGGCGTGCGCCGACCGGGCACGGGGGCGCCCGCATGATCTGGGACGCGGCCATCCTCGATGTCGATGGGGTGCTGACACGGACGGCGGCCCAGCACGAGCGCGCCTGGAAGGAGATGTTCGACGCCGAGCTCGCCCGCCGCGGAGACACGCGGCCGTTCACCCACGAGGAATACCTCCTCCACGTGGACGGCCGGCCCCGCCTCGACGGCGCCCGCGCGTTGTTCGAGGCGCGCGGGATCTCCCTCTCAGCCGACGAGCTGGCCGACGTGGGCCATCGGAAGAACGAGCTCTACCAGCGCCTCGTCGACCGGGAAGGGGTGGAGGTGTTCCCCGACGCGGTCCAGACCGTGCGCGAGTGGCGGCGCCGGGGGCTCGGGATCGCGTTCGTCTCGGCGAGCCGCAACGCCCGCCGCATCCTCGAGGCGGCGGGGCTCCTCGAGCTCGCCGACGTGTGCATCGACGGGGAGGCGGCGGCCGTCGAGGGGCTCCACGGGAAGCTCGACCTGTTTCGCGCGGCCGCGCGGCGGCTCGACGCGGAGCCGGCCCGCGCGCTCGTCGTCGAGGACGCCGTCGCGGGCGTGGAGGCGGCGAGCGAGGGCGGGTTCGGGATGGTGGTGGGCCTCGCGCGCACGGGCGAGGCGGAGGTCCTCGCGCGGCACGGCGCCACCCACGTCGTTCCGCGCCTCGACCTCCTCGTGGACGTGGTGGACGCGGACACCCGGCCGGGCATGGACCTGCCGCCGGCGCTGCGGGAGGGGGCGTCGGGCGAGCCGGCGCTCGCCGAACGGTTGATCCCCTGGCTCGGCACGTTCGCCCCGGTCGTGTTCCTCGACTTCGACGGGACCCTGGCGCCGATCGTCGATCACCCCGACGTCGCCGCGATCCCCGAGCCGACCCGCGAGGCCGTGCGCGCGCTGGCGTCCCGATGCACCGTCATCGTCGTGAGCGGGCGCGATCGCGACGACGTGAGGCGCCGCGTCGGGCTCGACGGCCTCTGGTACGTCGGGAGCCACGGCTTCGACGTGGCCGGGCCGGACGGCCGGGAGTGGGCGTTGCCCGCGGCCGCCATCGAGCTCCGCCCGGACCTCGCGTGGGACAAGGGGCGCGCCGTCGCCCACGTGCTCGCGCTCCTCCCCGGTGGGGGCGCCCCGCTGTACGTGGGGGACGACCGCACCGACGAGGACGCCTTCCGCGCGGTGCGGGCGGAGCCGGGCGGCGTGGGCGTGCGCGTCGGGACGGCGCGACGGCCCACCTTGGCCTCCCTCCGCCTCCGCGATCCCGACGAGGTCACTCGCTTCCTCCGCGTGCTCGCCGCGGCGCTGGACCGCTCTCCGCACGCCGGGGGCGCCGCCGCCTGGGCGCTCCGCTGGGACACCTGGGATCCCGCGCGGCAGCCCCTGCGCGAGGCGCTCTGCACCCTCGGGAACGGCTACTTCGCGACGCGGGGCGCCGCCGAGGAGGCGTGCGCCGACGGCGTCCACTACCCGGGGACCTACCTGGCCGGCGGCTACGACCGCCTCGCGACGGAGATCCGGGGGGAGGTGGTCGAGAACGAGGACCTCGTGAACTGGCCGAATTGGCTGCCGCTCACGTTCCGTCCCCTCGAAGAGCGCGTGGGCGCGACGGAGGGGAGGGGAGAGTGGCTCGCGCTCGACCGTGTGGAGGTCCTGGGTTTTACGCAGGAGCTCGATCTGCACGCGGGCGTGCTGCGGCGCGCGCTCCGCTTCCGGGACGCCGACGGGCGGACCACCCGCCTGACCAGCGAGCGCTTCGTGAGCATGGACGATCCGCACGTGGCCGCCCTCCGCTGGGAGCTCGTCTCGGAGGACTGGAGCGGGCCCGTCGAGGTGCGCGCGAGCCTCGACGGCACGGTCACCAACGCCGGGGTCGCCCGCTATCGCGCGCTCCGCGGGGGGCACCTCGTGCCCGAGGACACCGGTCGGATCGACGCGGAGACCGTCTGGCTCCAGGTTGGGACCCGCCAATCCCGCATCCGGATGGCCCAGGTTGCGCGCACGCGGCTCGCGGGCGCGGCGCGGTGCGACCGTCGCGAGGCCCTGTACGTCGACCGGGTCGACCAGCTCGTCTCGACCGAGCTCGTCGCCGGGCACCCGCTGGTGGTGGAGAAGGTCGTGACCATCCACACCTCGCGCGATCTCGCCATCTCCGACCCGCTGGAGAGCGCCCGGATCCGGCTCCGTGACCTGCCCGCGTACGACGTGCTGCGCGCGCGCCACGCCGGCGCGTGGACGCGGCTCCACCGGCGCCTCGACATCCGGCTCGTGGGGGCCCCGCCTCGCGAGGCCGCCGACGAGCGTGCGCCCGAATCGCGCGCGACCGACTTCGAGGAGGCCAACCGGATCCTCCGGCTGCACACCTTCCACCTCGTGCAGGTGGCCTCGCCCCACATCGTCGACCGCGACGTCGGGATCCCCGCGCGCGGGCTCCACGGCGAGGCGTACCGGGGCCACGTGTTCTGGGACGAGCTCTTCGTCTTCCCCTACCTGAACTACCGCTTCCCCGAGCTCACGCGCGAGCTCCTGCTCTACCGGTACCGTCGCCTCGACGCCGCCCGTCGGATCGCGCGCGCGCTCGGACACGCCGGCGCGTGTTTTCCCTGGCAGAGCGGGAGCGACGGGCGGGAGGAGACGCAGGTGCTCCACCTCAACCCCCGGTCCGGTCGGTGGCGGCCCGACGAGACCGACCGGCAGCGGCACGTCGGCGCCGCGGTGGCGTGGAACGTGTGGCAGTACGTCGAGGTGACAGGCGACCTCGACTTCCTGGCCGTCCACGGCGCCGAGATGCTCGTGGAGATCGCCCGCTTCTGGGCCAGCCTCGCGGAGTGGGATCCCGCGCTCGGGCGCTTCCGCATCCGCGGTGTGATGGGCCCGGACGAATTCCACACCTGCTACCCGCCCACCTTCGGCGCCCGGGGCGACCGCCCGGGCCTCGACGACAACGCCTACACCAACGTGATGGCGGCGTGGTGCCTCGGCTGCGCCGAGCGCGCGCTGGACGTCCTGGGCCCGGCGCATCGCCACGCCCTCCGGGAGCGGCTCCACCTGGCGGACGCCGAGCTCGATCGGTGGCGGGAGGTGCGCCGGAAGCTGCGCGTGATCTTCGAGGGCCACGTGATCTCCGCGTTCGACGGCTACGCCGACCTCCTCGAGCTGGATTGGGAGGGCTACCGGGCGCGCTACGGCGACATCCAGCGCCTCGACCGCATCCTGGATGCCGAAGGCGACACGCCCAACCGCTACAAGGCGAGCAAGCAGGCCGACGTGCTGATGCTCTTCTTCCTCTTCCGGGACGACGAGCTGGTCGAGCTCCTCGGGTCGATGGGCTATCGCTTCGACCCCGCCTGGGTCCCCGAGAACGTCGACTACTACATGCGCCGGACCTCCCACGGCTCGACGCTGTCCGGGGTCCTGCATTCCTGGGTGATGGCCCGCCACGATCGGGCGCGGTCCTGGCGCCTCTTCCTCCAGGCCCTCCGCGCGGACGTGGCGGACATCCAGGGCGGGACCACCGCCGAGGGCATCCACCTCGGCGCCCTGGCCGGCACGGTCGATCTCGTCCAACACGGGTACACCGGCGCGACGCTCCGGGACGGGGTGTTGTCGCTCGCCCCGCGGCTCCCGGACGAGCTCGACGCGCTGCACCTCGGCTTCCAGGTCCGCGGCGCGCGCCTCGAGGTGTGGATCACCCGCGAGGCCGTCGAGGTCGCGTTCGTGAGCGGCATCGGCACCCCCACGGCGCGCGTCCGCGTGAACGGCGTGGAGCGGACCCTCGCGCTAGGCGACCGTCGGCGCTTCGACCTCGGCGGCCCGGCGGACGAGCCTCCCTGAGGGCTCAGGCGTACCCGAGGGTCCGCGCCTCCTGCGTCAGCGCCTCCCGGAAGCGCGGATCCGCGATCCCGATCAGCGCCCGCGCGCGCAAGCGCACGGAGAGCCCGTGCAGATCGGCCCGGCCCCACTCCGTCACGACGTGGTGCACGTCTCCGCGGCTCGTCACCACGCCGGAGCCCGGCGCCAGCATGCCCACGATGCGGCTGACCGTCCCGTTGCAGGCCGTCGAGGGGAGCGCGAGGATCGGGCGGCCCCCGACGGAGCGCGCGGCGCCGCGCATGAAGTCCACCTGCCCGCCGATCCCCGAGTAGAAGCGGGTTCCCAGGCTGTCGGCGTTCACCTGGCCGGTCAGGTCGACGGAGAGCGCGCTGTTGATCGCGACGAACCGCGCGTGCCGCGCGATGACCGCGGGGTCGTTCGTCACGTCGCTCGGCTGCATCTCGACCGCCGGGTTCTTGTCGACCCAGCGGTACAACGCCTCGGTCCCGAGCACGAACGACCCGAGCGCTTTGCCGGGCCAGAGCTCCTTCTTCGCGCCCGTGGCGACGCCCGCCTCGACGAGCTTCATCATGCCGTCGGACAGGAGCTCGGAGTGGATCCCGAGGTCGCGGCGGTCGAAGAGGCGGCACACGACGGCGTCCGGGATGACGCCGATGCCGGCCTGGATCGTGCAGCCGTCCTCGACGAGCTCCGCCACGAACGCCGCGATGCGATCGCGCAGCGCGTCGATCGGCTCGGCGACGACGACGGGGAGCGGATGATCGACCTCCACGACGCGGTGCAGCCGCGAGAGGTGGATCGCCGAGGCGCCGGCCGTGCACGGCATCCGCGGGTTGATCTCCGCGACCACGAGCGGGGCGTGGTCGATGGCGGACCGCATCACATCCACCGTGACGCCCATCGAGCACCACCCGCGCGCGTCCGGCGGAGAAACCTGGACCAGCGCCGCGTCGAGCGGGAGGGCGCCGCCGGACCGGAAGAGCGCGGGCACCTCCGAGAGGAAGACCGGCGTGTAGTCGGCGGTGCCGTTCGCGACCGCCTCCCGAACGGAGGGGCCGATGAACAGGGCGTTCACGCGCACGTGCCCGAGCGCTGCCGGCGCGACCAGGCGCCCGCTCCCGAACGAGAGCACCTGGACGACCTCGAGGTCCTCGAACGACGGGGCCGCGTCCGCGAGCGCCTCGACCAACGCGCACGGCTCGCCCGCGTTCGCGCCGACGGCCACCCGTCCGCGGCGCGGCAGCGAGGCGATCGCACCGGCGGCATCCGTTCGGCGATCGGCCAGGAGGCGGGCGACGTCCACGGGATCAAGCATCGCCACCGTCGCGCGGAAACCAAGGTGGACGGGCGGTCGGTCGTCTGAGGCCGACGGCCGGAGAGTGTGCAGCCTCTTCGGATGACCACGCTCCTTCTCGCTCTCCTCGCCGGCACCGCCCTCGCGGTCGAGCCGGCACGCCCCACCGAACCCTTCCGCACGGAGCACGCCGCGCTCGTGGAGGAGCTCGACGCGGTCGCGGACCGCGTCGGGAAGCTGTCCTCGCTCCCCGCGAACGACCTGGCGGGCGAGATGTCGGCGATCGTGACCTTCTTCCGCGACGAGCTCGAGGTGCACGCGGGGTGGGAGGAGCGGGTGCTCTACCCGGCGGTCGACCGGCGCGTTCCCACCGGCGGCCTCGAGCCCTTCACCGCGTCGATGCGCCACGACCACACGGTGGTGGGCCGCTGGATCGGCGAGCTCGACACGATCGCGCGGTCGTCGAAGCCCGATCCGCGGGCGTTCTCGCGCCGCGCCGACAACCTCCTCGGGCTCGTGCGCGCGCACTTCGAGGCCGAGGAGGACGTGCTCCTGCCGATCCTCGACCGCACCATGACCGAGGAGGACTACCAGCGCGAGATCCTCGCGCCGTCGGAAGGAAGCCTGGAACGCGGGTCGTAGGTGCCTAGCTTCGGCGGGTGACACCGAGCCCGGCGCAGCCCCTCCCGGAGCCATCCCCGCGGCCGGGGGCGGCGGCGTTCGTGCTCGTCCCGCTGCTGTACTGGCTCGGCGCGATGATCGGCAGCCGCCTCACCATGACGCCCGAGGGGGTCTCGGTGCTCTGGCCCGCCAACGCGGTCCTGCTGGCCGCGCTCGTGCATTACCGCGGCCGAGGCTGGTGGGTGTTCGCCACGGGCGCGATGCTCGCCGAGCTCGCCGTGGACCTGCCGCGGTTCAGCCTGGGAGAGGCGCTCGCCTTCGGCGGCACGAACGTCGTGGAGGCGAGCATCGCATGGCTCCTGTTGGAGGCCTGGCGGTTCGACCCGAGCTTCGAGCACGTGGCGGACGTGGGCAAGTTCGTGCTGGCCGGGCCCATGGTGGGAGCGCTCGTCGGCGCCACGACCGGCACCCTCCTCCTGGGCGCGCTCGTGGAGCGGGAGAGCACGCTCCTCGACACGATCGCGGTGTGGTGGTTCGGCGACGGGCTCGGCCTGCTCGTCCTGACGCCGCTCTGCCTGAGCTTTCGGACGCCCGCGCCGCACCTCGCTCCGCCGATGTCCGCCCGACCGCTCATCGACGCGCTGATGACCCTCGGAGGCGTCGTGGCGCTCGGCATGTTCGTTGTCGCCGAGAACGCCGTGTTCCTCGGCATGCACCTCCGGCCCATCCTGTTGTTGCCCTTCGTCCTCTACGCCGCGGTGCGGCTCTCGTTCCGTTGGGTGTGCGTCCTCGTGTTCGTCGTCGCCCTCGTCTTCGTGGCGCTCACGCTGATGGGGCGTTCGACCTTCGGATGGGCCGAACCCTCCGTCGCCGTGGTCTGGATGCAGGAATTCCTGTTCATCCTCATCGTGTCCACCCTCGGCCTCTCCTCCCTCCTGACGAACGTGCGCATTCGCGACAGCGAGCTGCTCGCGGTCAACCGGCTGCTCCGGCAGCGGGCCGGGGCCCTCGAGCAGAGCATCGCCGAGCTTCGGCGCATCGCCTTCGTCGCCGCGCACGACCTGCAGACGCCCTTGCGGAGCATCAGCTCGTTCACCCAGCTCCTCGGCGCGGAGCTGCAGGGCCGCGTGGGCCTCCAGGCGGAGGATTGGATCCGGCGCGTGACCGACAACACGCGTCGCCTCGAGGCGCTCCTCCGGGATCTCGGCAGGATCGCGTCGATCGACGCGCGGGAGGTGCCGTTCGAGCCGGTGGACACGGGGCGCGTCGTCGACGAGGTCGTTCGCGACCTCTCGGACACGATCCGCGACGCCGATGCCGTCGTGACGCGGGGCGAGCTCCCGGTCGTCCCCGGCGATCGCGAGCAGCTCGAGGAGCTCGTGAAGGAGCTCATCTGCAACGCGACGAAGTACCGGGGCACCGCGCCGCTGACCATCCACATCGGCGCGCGCGCGGGGCCGACCGAGTGGGAGTTCTCGGTGCGGGACAACGGGGTCGGCATCCCCGCCGAGGCGCACGAGCGGGTGTTCGAGCTCTTCCAGCGGCTCCCCGCGACCCCCGAGGTGCCGGGGACCGGGCTCGGGCTGGCGCTCTGCGCGCGCGTGGTGCATCGCCACGGGGGCCGCATCTGGATCGAGAGCGAGCCCGGCGTCGGATGCACGGTGCACTTCACCCTCCCGCGCGAGGCCGCCGCATGACCTGGAGGCTGGTCGGGAACCGGACGCCGGAGGTGCTCCTCGTCGAGGACAACGAGGACGACGTGATCCTCACGCGCCTCGCGTTCCAGCGGTTGGGGTCGCCCGTGCGCGTCCACCACGTGGCCAACGGCCAGGAGTGCCTCGAGTTCCTGCGGCGCCGGCCCCCCTGGACGGAGGCGCCCTGGCCCGACCTCGTCCTCCTCGATCTGAACATGCCGGTGATGAACGGTCGTGCCACGCTCGCCGCGATCGTCGCCGACGAGGCGCTCCGGCACGTCCCCGTCGTGGTGCTCACGACCTCCAGCCGGGAGGAGGACATCGCACAGATGTACCGGCTCCGGTGCAGCGGCTACGTCGTCAAGCCGGTCGACCTGATGCGCTTCTTCGACGTGATCTACATGATTTCCGCATACTGGTTCTCCGCCGCCATGCTTCCGAAACGTCCGATCGTCCGTTGATGGGATCGCCGACGGTGCCTATCGCTCCGTGTCCCGGGTACCCGCAATGCGCCTCCTCGAATGGTCTCGTCGTCACGCGTCGATGCCGCGGGACGGCAACGCGGTCGACGATCTCGCAGGCGGCATCCCGCTCGACGAGGTGAGGCGGCGGCGTGGCCTCCCGGCGGCCGCCGCGCACGGGGTGCGGACGTTCTACGACCAGCTCGACCCCGGCGTGCGCGTGTGCGACGGGACGTCGTGCCACTTCGCCGGCGGTCCGGCGCTCGCCGGACAGGTGGGTGGAAAGGTCGTGCGCTGCCTCGGCCTCTGCTACGACCCGCCCGGGATGCGCGTCGGGGACGACGTGACCGGCGCGTCCGATCGCGTGGTGCAGGGGGTGCTCGGACCGGGCACGGGTTTTCCGCGCGCCCATGCGCCCGCGCGCCGCGCGCTCGTCCCGCCCGTCGTGCTCCGGAACCTGCTCGGCTCCCCCGGCGCGCCGTCGGACGAGTACCGGATGCCCGACGGCGACACGATCCTGCGCATCGTCGAGGCGTCGGGGCTGCGCGGGCGCGGCGGCGCCGCCTACCCCACCGGGGCGAAGTGGCGGGTGGCCCGCGAGACCCCGGCGGACGTCCGGTACGTCGTCGCGAACGGGGACGAGGGCGATCCCGGCAGCTACGTCGACCGCGTCCTGATGGAGGAGGATCCGCACGCTGTGCTCGCCGGGATGGCGGCGTGCGCGCGCGCCATCGGGGCGACCCGGGGGGTGGTCTTCGTCCGGGGGGAGTACCCGCGGGCCCGGGTGACGATGGCGGAGGCCGCCGCGGAGGCCCACGACGCCGGCTGGCTCGACCCCGGCTTCGAGGTGGAGGTGCGCTCCGGGGCCGGCAGCTACGTGTGCGGCGAGGAGACCGCGCTCCTGCGCGCCATCGAGGGGCTGCGCGCCGAGCCCTCGCCCAAGCCGCCCTACCCCGCGGTTGCCGGCCTGTTCGGCAAGCCCACGGTCATCCAGAACGTCGAGACCCTCGCGCAGATCCCGTGGCTGCTCCACCACGGGCGGCGCTCCGAGACCAAGGTCGCCAGCCTCGCTGGCGCCGTCGCCGAGCCCGGCCTCGTCGAGTTCCCGTTCGGAATGCCGCTGCGCACGGTGCTCGGCGAGCCGCCCCCCGCCGAGCGGGGCCGGGGCTGGAAGATGGCGCTCGTGGGCGGGCCGCTCGGGCGCGTGCTCCCCGCGCACGCCTTCGACCAGCTCCTCTCGTACGACGCGCTCCCCGGGCTCGGGCACGCGGGCATCGTCGTCCTCGACGAGACCGTCTCCGTTCGCGCGCTCGCCCGGCACCTCTACGACTTCGCCGCCGCGGAGTCCTGCGGCACCTGCACGCCCTGCCGCGTCGGGACCGCCCGGCTCGCCCACGCGCCCGACCGCGCCGCGCTCGAGCGGCTCTGCGACACGCTGGAGATCGGCAGCCTGTGCGGCTTCGGGCTCGGGGTGCCGCGCCCGATCCGCGACCTGCTCGCCTGGTTCGGCGACGAGGTGTTCGCGTGAAGGTCGACGGGCGAGCGGCCTCCGGTGAGGGCCGGCTCCTCGACGCGTGCCTCGCGGCGGGCGCCGACGTGCCCCACTTCTGCGACGACCCGCGCCTCACCGTGCGGGGCCATTGCCGCGCCTGCATCGTCGAGATGGACGGGCGGCTCGTCGCCGCGTGCAGCACCCCCGCGCGACCCGGCGCCGACGTGCGCACCGACACGCCCCGCCTGCGCGAGTACCGTCGCGACCTCGGCGAGCTCATGCGGGCCGAGTGCGCCCCCGGCGGGCCCGTCGCCGCCACGCTCGCCGAGTGGGGGGTCGACGGCGCCCGCTACGGTGCGCACCCCGCGGGAACCAAGGCCGCCCGGACGGAGGACGCCACCCACGCCTACCTGCGCCTCGATCTCGACGCGTGCATCCTCTGCCGACGCTGTGAGCGCGCCTGCGCCGAGGTCCAGGGCCAGTTCGTCTACTCGGCGGCGGGCCGCGGCGCGGCGACCGAGCTGACCTGGGGAGGCGGCGCGTTCGCCGACACGGACTGCACGAGCTGCGGCGCTTGCGTCACGACGTGCCCCACGGGCGCGATCGCCGACGTGGACGCGACGCAGGCGCCATCACGTGTCCGCACGACGTGTGGATATTGTGGCGTCGGCTGTCAGCTGGACGTCGCCGCTACCGACGGGAGGGTGGAGCGTATCGACGGGACCGCGGCGGCCGCCGTCAACCGCGGGCATCTGTGCGTCAAGGGCCGGTACGCCCACGGCTTCGTCGATCACCCCGACCGCTTGCGCACGCCGCTCGTCCGTCGCGACGGCGTGCTCGTCCCCGCCACCTGGGACGAGGCGATCGCTTGTGTCGTGGAGGGGCTCCGCGGTCGCGCGGTCGCCGGGCTCTCGTCCTCGCGGGCCACCAACGAGGAGAACTACCTGTTCCAGAAGTGGATGCGGGCGGGGCTCGGCTCCAACGATGTCGACTCCTGCGCGCGCGTCTGCCACGCCCCCTCGGCCGCGGGCATGCGCGCCGCGATCGGGACCGGCGCGGCGACCAACTCCTTCGCCGACATCGAGCGCGCCGACCTGTTGATGGTCGTCGGCGCCAACGTGACCGAGGCGCACCCCGTCGTCGGCGCGCGGATCAAGCAGCGCGTGTTGGGAGCGGACGGGCAGCGCGGCGCCGCGCTCGTCGTCGTCGACCCGCGGCGGACCGAGCTCGCACGGATGGCGGACGTCCACCTCCAGCTCCGCCCCGGCACCAACGTGCCGCTGTTCAACAGCCTCGCGTGCGTGCTGGTGCGCGAGGATCTGGTGAACCGCGCGTTCGTGGAGGCCCGGGTCGACGGGTGGGAGCGCTTCGCCGCCGCCGTCGTCGAGCACACGCCCGAGCGGTGGGAGCCGGTCACCGGCGTGCCCGCGGGGCTCGTGCGCGAGGCCGCCCGCCGCTACGCCGCCGCCGCCCGCCCGATGATGCTCCACGGGCTCGGGGTGACCGAGCACCGCCAGGGCAGCGAGGGGGTGGAGCTGCTCTGCAACCTCGCGCTGCTCGTCGGCGCGCTCGGCCGGCCGGGGGTCGGGGTCAACCCGCTGCGCGGCCAGAACAACGTGCAGGGCTCCGCGGACATGGGCACGCAGCCCGACCACCTCCACGGCTACCAGCGGGTCGACGACGCGACGGCGCGCGCGCGGGTCGAGGCGGCGTGGCGGCGACCCATCTCCCCGGTGCCCGGCCGCACGATCCCCCGGATGTACGACGCGATGCGGTCGGGCGACCTGCAGGCGCTGGTCATCTTCGGGGAGGACGTCGTCCAGACCGACCCCGACAGCACCGCCGTGCGCGCGGCGCTCGGCCGCCTCGATTTCCTCTGCGTCATCGAGCTCTTCCTGACCGGCACCGCGCGCCTCGCCGACGTGGTGCTCCCGGGCGCGAGCTTCCTCGAGAAGGACGGGACGTTCACGAATGGCGAGCGGCGCGTGCAGCGGGTCCGCGCGGTCGTGCCGCCGGTGGCGGGGCGCGCGGACTGGGAGACGCTCCTCGCGCTGATGGCCGCCACGGGCCTCCCGCAGCCGTTCCGCTCGCCAGCGGAGGTGATGGAGGAGATCGCGGCGACGGCCCCGATCTTCGCGGGCCTCCGGCACGACCGGCTCGACGGCGACGGGCTCCAGTGGCCGGTCCCCGCGACGGATCATCCCGGCACGCCGATCCTGCACGTGGACACCTTCCCCGGCGGCCGGGGGCGGCTCACCGTCGTCGACTGGGTGCCCTCGCCCGAGCTCGAGGCGGCGGCCGCGGGTGGGGGCCCGCTCCGCGCCCCGAGCCTCGCCCTCGTCACCGGCCGCACGCTCCCCCACTACAACGCGGGCTCGATGACGCGGCGCACGGCCAACGTGACGCTGCAGGACCGCGACTTCCTCGAGATCCACCCCGTGGACGCCGCCGCGCGGGGCATCGGGGGAGGGGATCCCGTCGAGGTGGAGAGCCCCCGCGGCGTCGCCTCGGCGACCGCGCGGGTCACCGACCGCGTGGCGCCCGGAACGGTGTTCCTGAGCTTCCACTTCCCCGAGACCGGGACCAACGCCGCGACCGGCGCCGGTCGCGACGGCGTGACCGACTGCCCCGAGTACAAGCTCACGGCGGTGCACGTCGCCCGTGCCGCGACGAAGGCCGTCGGGACCCCACACCCAGCCAGCCCCGCGAGGACCTCCGCCATGCGCTACTGCGTCCCCTTCGAAGAGCTCGGGATGTCGGACGTGCCGCGCGTGGGCGGCAAGAACGCGGCCCTCGGGGAGCTCGTGAAGTCGCTGGTCCCCGTGGGGGTGCGGGTGGCGCCCGGCTTCGCGGTCACCGCCGACGCGTACGACGCCGTGCTCGATCAGCTCGACACCCGCTCGCGCCTCCGCGACACCCTGCGAGGGCTCGACGTGGAGGACATGGAGGGGCTCGCGCGGCGCGCGGCCGAAGCCCGGGCGATCATCCGGCGGGCGGGGCTCCCGGACGCGGTCGCCCGCGAGGTCCGCGAGGCCTACCTCGCGATGGGGGGCGACGTGGCGGTGCGGAGCAGCGCGACCGCCGAGGACCTGCCCGACGCCTCCTTCGCCGGGCAGCAGGAGACCTTCCTGAACGTCTCCGGCGAGGCCGCCGTGCTCGATGCCTGCCTCGGCTGCTTCGCCTCGTTGTTCACGGCGCGCGCCGTGAGCTACCGCGCGGCGCACGGCTACGATCACCTCGCCGTGCGCCTCTCGGTGGGCGTCCAGCGCATGGTCCGCTCGGATCTCGGCGCCGCGGGCGTCATCTTCACCCTCGATCCGGAGTCCGGCTTCCGGGACGCCGTGGTGGTGACGAGCGCCTGGGGCCTCGGCGAGGGCGTGGTCTCCGGGCGGGTCGACCCCGATGAGGTGATGGTCTTCAAGGGTACGCTGGACACCGCGCCCGCGCCGATCGTGCGCCGGCGCCTCGGGGCGAAGGAGCGGAAGGTCGTGTACGCGGGGACCGGCACGCGGACCGTGGACGTGCCCCCCGAGGACCGCGCGCGGTTCTCCGTCTCCGACGCCGACGCGCTTCAGCTCGCGCGCTGGGCCGTCGCGGTCGAGCGGGCGTGGACGGCGCGCACCGGCCACCCCGTCCCCATGGACCTCGAGTGGGCGAAGGACGGCCGCACGGGCGAGCTCTTCGTGCTCCAGGCGCGCCCGGAGACCGTCCGCTCGCGCGAGGACGTCCGGGTGATCGAGCGGTGGAAGCTGACGGGAGAGGGCGAGGTGCTCCTCCGCGGGCAGGCGGTCGGCACGCGCATCGGCGCGGGTCCGGCGCGGGTGATCCGCTCGGTGGACGAGCTCGCGACCGTGCGCCCGGGGGACGTGCTGGTCGCCGAGATGACCGATCCCGACTGGGTGCCCGTGATGAAGCGCGCCGCGGCGATCATCACCGACGGGGGCGGGCGCACGTGCCACGCCGCCATCGTCAGCCGCGAGCTCGGGGTGCCCTGCATCGTCGGCACGCGGGACGCCACGAAGCGCCTCGCGGACGGAGTGCCGGTCACCGTGGACTGCTCCGGCGGGGCCGAGGGGCGCGTGCTCGCCGGGGCGGTGCCCTTCGAGCGCGAGGTGATCGAGGCCGCGAGCCTCCCGCGCCCGCGCACGCGCGTGATGGTGAACCTGGCCGACCCCGGGCGCGCCTTCGCCGTGGCCGCGCTGCCCGTCGACGGCGTGGGGCTCGCCCGCGAGGAGTTCGTCATCGCCGAGAGCATCGGCGTGCACCCGTGCGCGCTGCTCGAGCCGGACCGGGTCGACGCGGCCACGCGCGCCGAGATCGCCGTGCGGGCGCGCGGGTATCCGTCGCCGGTGGAGTGGTACGTGTCGCGGCTCGCCGAGGGCCTCGGCCAGATCGCGGCGGCGTTCCACCCGCGCCCGGTGATCGTCCGCTTCTCCGACTTCAAGACGAACGAATACGCGAAGCTCCTCGGAGGCGCCGCGTTCGAGCCGAAGGAGGAGAACCCGATGATCGGGTGGCGGGGGGCCAGCCGCTACGCGGATCCGCGCTTCCGCGCCGCGTTCGGGCTCGAGTGCCGCGCCGTGCGCCGGGTCCACGAGGACATGGGGCTCACCAACCTCGACGTCATGGTGCCGTTCTGCCGCAGCGCGGCCGAGGGACGCCGGGTGCTGGACGCGATGGCGGAGGAGGGGCTTCGGCGCGCGCCCGAGGGCCCCCGGGTGTGGGTGATGTGCGAGATCCCGGCGAACGTGGTCGAGATCGACCGGTTCGCCCAGTTGTTCGACGGTTTCAGCATCGGCAGCAACGACCTCACCCAGCTCGTGCTCGGCGTCGATCGTGACAACAGCGATCTCGCCGCCTCGTTCGACGAACGCGACGAGGCCGTCACCCGGACGATCGCGGCGGCGATCCGCGGCGCACACCTGGCCGGGCGGCCCATCGGCATCTGCGGCCAGGCGCCGAGCGACTTCCCGGAGATCGCGCGGTTCCTCGTCAAGGAGGGCATCGACAGCGTCTCGCTCGATCCGGGCGCCGTGCTGCGCATCCTGCCGGTGCTCCTGGAGGCCGAGCGCGCGCTGGAGCCCGTGCTGGAGCCCATCGTCTGACGACCCGGGCGCACCTGGAGCCCCGCAGTCACGGGCGCCCCGTGCGACTACCTCGGAAGAGAGCCGAGGAGCATTTCATGTGGCAGAATCGAGAACAAGCGGCGCGCGCGCTCGCGACCGCGTTGCGGGCATGGCGGGGCACGAAACCCCTGATCCTGGCGATCCCACGCGGCGCCGTGCCGATGGGGGCGATCGTCGCGGACGCCCTGGAGGGCGATCTCGACGTGCTCCTCGTGCACAAGATCGGGCACCCGGTGCAACCCGAGCTCGCCATCGGCGCGGTCGACGAGCGCGGGCACGTCCTCGGGTCCGAGACGGCGGCGGCGCTCGGGGTGCCGCGCGACACCCTCGAGATGTTGGGGCGCTCGGAGGTCGCGCGCCTCGCGAAGCGGCGGCGCCTCTACGGCGGCACGCCCGCCGACGTGCGCGGCCGGGTGGTGATCCTCGTCGACGACGGCATCGCGACCGGGGCCACCATGCTCGCCGCGGTGAACGCCGCCCGCGAGGACGGCGCCGCGGAGATCATCGTCGCGGCGCCGGTCGCGTCGCAGGAGGCGGCCATGCGGCTGCGGCGGGTCGCGGACGCGGTCGTGATCCTCCAGACGCCGCGCCAGTTCATGGCGGTCGGGCAGTTCTACGCCGACTTCGGCCAGGTCGAGGACGACGAGGTGTGCGCGCTGCTCGAATCGCGTCGGACGGCCCCGGTGGGGTAGGGGAGGCCGCCTCGGTAGCGCAGGCGCGGCCAGCTCCGCACGGCCTCCACTCCTGCCTTCCCTCTCCTGGCGGCCTTCACTTGGCTGGGGCGAGCTGGCGGTGGTGGTGCGCGAACCGGGCGCGGAATTCGCGGAGGGGGAGGGTGTTCGCGATGTCCCCCGGCTCGAGCCAGCCCCGCCGGGCGGTCCACACGCCGTAGCGCATGTGGAGCATGTGGAGCGGCGCGTGCGAGTCCGTGGAGATGACGACCGGGACGCCCATCTCCTTGGCCATGCGCAGGTAGACGTCCCACAGGTCGAGGCGATCGGGGAACGCGTTGAGCTCCACCGCGGCGCCGACGCGTCGGGCCGCCTGGAGGACGGCCTCGAGATCGACGGCGTACGGCTCCCGTTGGCCGATGAGGCGCCCGGTGGGGTGGCCGAGGCAGTCCACGACCCCGCTCTCGAGCGCCCGCACGATGCGGCGGGTCTGCTCCGCGCGCGGCAGGCCGAACATCGAGTGGACCGAGGCCACCACCCAGTCGAGCTCGCGCAGCACGTCGTTCCCGAGGTCCACGCTCCCGTCGGCGAGGATGTCGGCCTCGATGCCGCGGAGCACGTACGGGCGCCCTCCCAGCGCGTCGTTCAGCGCGTCGATCCGTCGGCCCTGGGCGCGAAGGCGGGCCGGGTCGAGCCCCAGCGCCATCGAGAGCGCCTGGGAGTGGTCGGTGATCGCGAGGTACTCGCGGCCGAGGCGGCGGGCCTCCTCGACCATGCGCTCCAGCGGGGCCTGGCCGTCGGTCTCGTCGGTGTGCACGTGGAGGTCGCCCCGGATGTCGCGCTCCTCGACGAGGTGGGGCAAGCGCCCCTCGGCGGCGGCCTCGATCTCGCCCCGGTTCTCGCGCAGCTCGGGCTCGATGAACGGCAGCCCCACCGCCGCGAACACCTCGCGCTCCTCCTCCCCGCCGACGCGGCGATCGTCCTCCGCGAAGATGCCGTACTCGTTGATCTTCAGCCCCCGCCGCACCGCGAGGCTGCGGATGGCGATGTTGTGCTCCTTCGAGCCGGTGAAGTAGTGGAGCGCCGCGCCCCAGGACTCGGGCGGGACGATGCGGAGGTCGACCTGGATGCCGTCCTTGAGGTGCACGCTGCACTTGGTCTCGCCGTGGGCCAGCACGTCCCGGACCTCGGGGAGCCGGACGAACGCCTCCGCGATCCGCGCGGCGTGCTCGTGCCCGGACGCGACGAGCAGATCGATGTCCCCGACGGTGTCGCGTCGGCGCCGGATCGTGCCGCAGGCCTCGATCTTCAGCACCTCGGGCAGCTTCCGCAGCTGCCGCACCAGGGCCTCGGCGTGGGGGTAGGCCTGGGTGAGCTTGTATCGCCCGGTCGCCCGGCGGTAGGCGGCGATGGCGGCGAGGAGCTTCTCCTCTTTCCTGGCGCCGAAGCGGGGCAGGCCACGCAGGCGCTGGGCCTTCGCGGCGGCCTCCAGCTCGTCCACCGTCGAGACGCCGAGCTCGCGCCAGACCAGCCCGGTGCTCCGCGGTCCCATGCCGTCGACGCGCATGATCTCGGCGAGGCCGGCGGGCGCCTGCTTGCGGAGCTGCTCGAGCTCGGCGAGCGTGCCGGTCTCGGTCAGCTCCACCACCCGGCGGACGATGCCCTCGCCGATGCGGGGAACGTCGTCGAGGGTGCCCTTGCGCACCATCTCGAAACACGGCTCGGGGAGGTTCTCGATCGCCTGCGCGGCCGAGCGGAAGGCGCGGACCTTGAACGCCGCCACGTCGAGGAACTCCATCAGGTCGGCGAGCTCGAAGAACACCTTGGCGATGTCGGCGTTGTCCATCCTTGCGCCCCGACGAAGCCTACGCACTTGCCGCCCGGTGTCGATCGGGTGCGTAGGGTAGGGTCGAGACGTCCGCCACGCTGCTTTCGGACAGGGGGTCGGGAGAGGAGGTCGACATGGTAGCCAGGGAGGGGTGGACCCGGATCGGCGAGGCCATCCACGAGATCGCGCCGGGGGTGTCCGCCGGCATGCGCGTGCCGGCGCGCGTGCTCGCCGACGACGTGCTGCTCGCGGCGATCCGGGAGGACCGCAGCGTCGAGCAGCTCCTGAACGTGGCGACACTGCCGGGCGTCGTCCGACACGTCGTCGGGATGCCGGACATGCACGAGGGCTACGGGTTCCCGGTCGGTGGGGTCGCCGGGACGCTGCTGCCCGACGGCGTCGTCTCACCGGGCGGCATCGGCTTCGACATCAACTGCGGCGTGCGGCTCCTCGCCTCCGATCTGCGCCTGGCGGACCTGGGCGACCACCTCACGGCCTTCGTCCACGAGCTCTCCCGCAGCGTACCCACGGGCTACGGTCGCGGCGGTCGCGTGATCCTCGGGGACGCGGAGATGGACGCGGTGCTCGCGCACGGGGTGCCCTGGGCGATCCGCGCCCTGGGCGTCGGCGAGCCAGCGGACGTCGAGGTGATCGAGGCGAACGGCGCGATGCCGGGGGCTGACCCGGCCGCGGTCTCGGAGCGGGCGCGGCTGCGGGGCCGCGATCAGCTCGGCACGCTCGGGGGCGGGAACCACTTCCTCGAGGTCCAGGAGGTGGACGCGGTCTACGACGAGGGGGTGGCGAAGGCGTTCGGGCTCTTCGTCGGGCAGGTCACCGTGCTCATCCACACCGGTTCGCGCGGGCTCGGGCACCAGGTGTGCACCGATCACGTCGCGGGGATGGACAAGGCGCTGCCCCGCTTCGGCATCACGCTGCCGGACCGCCAGCTCGCGTGCGCGCCGGTGTCCTCGCCGGAGGGGCGGGCCTACCTCGGCGCGATGGCGGCCGCCGCCAACTTCGCCTGGACCAACCGCCAGGTGCTCACCCACCGGGTCCGGGAGGTGGCCCTCCGCGTGCTGGGGGAGGGGGCGGGGCTCCGCGTCGTGTACGACGTGGCCCACAACATCGCGAAGATGGAGGACTACCCCGAGGGCCGGCTCTGCGTGCACCGCAAGGGCGCCACCCGCGCGTTCGGCCCGTCGAGCGAGGAGCTCCCGGCCGCCTACCGGGGTGTCGGTCAGCCGGTGTTCATCCCCGGGAGCATGGGCACGGCGAGCTTCGTCCTCGTCGGCACCGACGCCGCGCTCGACATCTCGTTCGCGAGCAGCTGCCACGGCGCCGGCCGCGCGATGAGCCGCGGCGCGGCCAAGCGGGCGGTCCCCGGCCACGAGGTCCGCAAGGCGCTGGAGGCGCGTGGGATCGTCGTCCGGTGCCCGTCCAACGCCGAGCTCGCCGAGGAGGCCCCCGCCGCCTACAAGGACGTGGAGCGGGTCGTCGACGTGGTGTGTCGCGCGGGCGTCGGACGGCGGGTGGCCCGCCTGCGGCCGGTCGGCGTGCTGAAGGGCTGACGGGCTTCGGCAGGGTTACACGTCGAGCACCACGGAGGCTTGGATCCCGTCGGGGACGTCGTCCACGTGCAGATCGTGGAAGGTCGCCGCCTTGACGGCCGTGCGGAGCGCCTCGACCTTTGGCCCCCGGACGATGGCCTCGACCGAGTGATCGTCCGCACCCGCGACGTGGATGTCCGTCCACACGCGATGCTCCGTCTCGGAGAGGAAGACGAGCTCGTCGAGCCAACGCACGAGCAGCGCGGCGCGATCGGGGGCCTCCACGCGTACGCGCACGGGCTCGCCGAGGGGGCCCTGGGCGCCGCCTCCCATCAGCTCGCCGAGGGCGCGCCCGGCCTCCTCCAAGAGCGCGCCGAGGTCCGGGGCCTCCACGCGCAGGCGTACGTCCGCGGTGTGGTCCTCGAAGGTGTGGGACGGTGCGCGCATCCGGCAACGCTACACACCGGGGCCCGCCCGGGGCCGCCGCTCAGTGCTCGCAGTCGCGCGTGTCGAAGGCGTCGAAGTCCCACTGGACGGCCTCACAGTCCCCATCCCCCGCGCTGGAGGAGAGCTCGCTGCGGCTGCAGTCGACCTGCTGGTCGACCTCGATCCCGAGCTCGTCGATGCACGCCTGGTCGGGGGCCGTGGCGTCGTCCCCGATGAGGACGGTGCCGGACTCGGTCACCGAGAGGTCGTTCGACCGGAAGGTGAAGGCCACCTGCGCGTCGGGGGTGACCTCGGTGAAGGTGCAGGTGCCGTCGATGTCGTCGTAGGTGCAGGTGCTGCTGCTGGTGGACAGGACCCCGCTGCACGCGGTGAGGACGAGCAGGGGAAGGACGACGACGAACATCGGGGACTCTCACGCGTGGGGACGCATGGTAGCGCGGCGGATGAGGCTGCGCGACGGCCGACCGCCGCGCAGCCCGGCACCGACCGTCAGTGCGTGTGCGTGTGCGCGTCCGACGGCACGAGCAACATCGGGCACCGCGCCCGACGCAACACGCGCTCGGCCGTGCTCCCGCGGAGGGAGTCCAGCAGGGACACGTGGCCCTCGGTCGCCATGACGATGAGGTCGGCGTTCCAGCTGCGCGCGGTGTCGAGGATGCCGTCCACGACCGCGCCCAGCCCGGCCAGCTTGTGCACCTGCCAACCCGCGTCGGGGGGGAGGCGCACCCGGGGCATCGCGTCGGCGTCCCCGATGTGGAGCGTGCAGATGGACACGTCCTCGAGGCCGAGGATGCGCGCGGCCCACGCCGCGGCGTCGACCGCCGCCTGGGGGTTCGGCACGTGGTCGATCGGCACGAGGATCCGCTGGACGTCGTAGGTCCCGTCCTGCACGGACACGAACCCGGTGACCCCGTGCGGGATGACGAGGGTGCGGGTGCGGCCGAGCCGGACGGTCGGCTCGGTCACGCTGGGCTCGAGCAGGCGCCGCAGGCCCTCGCGCCCGTGGGTGGCCATGACGAGCAGGTCCGGATGGGTGTTCTCGAGCTCCACGACGATGGAGGACACGGCGGGCGCGCCCGACTTCAGGACCAGGCCGACCCCCATGCCCAGCTTCGCGAGGTCGGCCTCGACGGACCCGGGGGGGAGCATGCCCCACCGGACGAGCGTGGCGACCACGTTGGGAAACCGGCTGGCGGGGATCTGCATGTTGTCGGGCTCGGCATGCAGCACTTCGAGACGGGCGCCGGCGCGCAGCGCGAATCGGAGCGCGTGCGCGAGCGCCACTTCGCTACCTTCGGCGAAGTCGGTGGGGTGGAGGACGGTGTGGAGAACGGCGGGGGATGCGAGCTGAAGATCGGTCATCGAACACCTCGAGCTCACCTTCCGCCTAAACACGGGTTCGGCCTCGGCAAGGGATCTGTCTAGAAGTCGTGAAGAAACTTCGGGGCGCGGGGACGGTCGCCCGGTCGAAGCTGGACCCTTTCTTGCTGGAATAGATTGGCGACCACCGGATCCGCCCCGGATCGCGACATCGCGATCACCCCCCCAGGAGTCAGCATGTTCCTCCTCCTCTCCACGGCCCACGCGTTCTGCGGCGCGTACGTCGGCGCGCCGGGCGCGAACCTCACGAACTACTCGAGCGAGGTGGTCCTCGCGCGCGAGGGCGACCGCACGACGCTCACGTTGGTGTCGGACTACGCGGGCGACGCGACGGAGTTCGCCCTTCTCCTGCCGGTGCCCATGGTCCTCGGGCCCGACGACGTCGGCGTCATCGACCCGGTGCTCCTCGACTGGATCGACGCCTACTCCACCCCGCGCGAGGTCGAGTACACCTGCGACACGGCGTTCGCCGCGAGCCCGGCCATGTTGGGCTGCGGCGGGGTGATGGGCTGCGGCGGGTCGTACTCGATGTACGACACCGCCACCGACGTGGAGTCCTCCTGGTCGGCGCACGGCTACGACTTCGTGGTGTTGTCCGCGGAGGAGTCGTCGGGCCTCCTCGGGTGGCTCGAGATCAACGGCTACGCGGTCCCCGAGGGCGGCGAGGCCGTGCTGCAGGAGTACATCGACGCGGGGTCGTTCTTCCTGGCGGCGCGGGTCACGCTCGACCCGGTGGCGGCGAGGGACGGGGATTGGTTGTGGCCGATCCAGGTCTCCTACCGGGCCGACGTGTTCTCGTTGCCGATCCGCATCGGGACGATCTCGTCGGAGGGGGAGCAGGAGGTCGTCATCTACACGCTCACCGACCCGGTCGCGGGTGGGGAGGTGGGCATCGCGAACTACCCGCGGCTCGAGATCCCCACCGAGTGCATGCTGCCGCCCGCCACCACGATGATGGACTGGTACGGGGCGCGGCTCACGGACGCCCACGCGGAGGGCGGGGCGGGGTGGGTGCGCGAGTACAGTTGGGAGCTCGTCCCCGAGGTGCAGGGCGGCTACCACTGCGACCCGTGCACCGCCGAGCCCGTAGCACCCGGCGGGTCCTTCGAGCCCTTCGGCCGCAATTCCGACAGCGCGCACCTGACGCGCCTGCGGATGCGCTACACACCGGCCCAGGCGACCGAGGACCTCCAGCTCTACGTCTCGGGGATCACCGGCGTGAAGGAGCAGCTCAAGATCATCCGCCGGAACCCCGAGTTGGAGGAGCTCTTTCCGTATTGTGACACCGGCTGGGCCGAGGACCCCGGCACCTGCCCCGACGCGCCCCTGGTACGGAGCGCCCGCGCGCCCTCGCCCCAGGCGTCGGCCTTCGCCCTGCTCGCCGTGCTCGCGATGCTCCGCCGGCGGCGCGCGTGAACGCGCTGGACCTGTACGTCGACTTCACGCCGCTGCGCACGGGCCAGATGTCCGTGACGGACGAGAGCGGGGCCCCCCTGGCCGCGGGGTGGGCCCTCCCCCCGCTCGGCGGGGGCCTCGCCTACACCTTCCAACGCTTCGGTGACGAGGGCGCCGGCCTCGTCGTCTCCGCCGACGTGGCGCAGACCACTCCCGGCTACGGGGATCTCGGCATCGACTGGGCGCCGACGTTGTGGTCGCTCGAGCTCGACTTCGGCGCCCGGGCGCCGCTCGTCCAGCCCGGCAAGGTCCCGGTGGAGCTCGCCATCGTGGGTGGCGTCGGGCTCCGCGGCGCCGTGCTCGCCCAGCCGTGGTGGGACGACTACGGCTACGTCGGCATCGGCGGGCACCTCGGGTTCGACACGGCGTGGGGCGTCGGGCCGGTCCGCGGGCTGCTCGGCGTGCGGGCGTCGGCCGCGCTCGTGCCGGGCGCGGTGCAGGGCACCATCGACAGCGCCGCTGCCAACTTCAGTTGGGCCTACGCGGCGTACGGTGCGCGTGTCGGTGTGCACGGCGGCGTGTCGTTCCGCTGATCGTGGGCGGGCGCCGGCGTCGGGTCATCGCGGTCAGGGGGCCGCGACCTCGCCACGCCGCCCGGCCGGGCACCGGCAGGCCTCGGGGAGCGGCCGCGGGGCGAGCTCCACGCCGCCCGCGTAGAGCGCCCAGTCGTGCTCACGGGCCACGAGGGTGGCATCCGCGTCCAAGGCCGCGACGACCCCGCAGGGATCGGACCCCGCGCGCACGAGGTAGTACTCGTAGGGGGCGAGCCGGCCGCCCAGGAGCTCGCACCAGGGATCCTTCTCGGACCGGGGCTGTAGGTGCGTGGGGTGCCCGGGTTCGCGGAAGCGCAGCGGAGAGGACTCGAAGAGCGCGAACGAGAACGCGTTCTCGCCACCGCGCTCGACCGTGTACCAGGAGGGGGCGTGCAGGAACACGTTGCGACGCACGTACGCCGACCGCATCGAGAGCGGCAACCCGAGCATCCGGCCCCCCGGCGCGGCCTGTGCGAGCACGGTGTCGAGCCCGCGCGCCTCGCGGTCGTAGCCGCGGAAGGCCCCGGCCACGTTCCACGTCCACACGAGCGTCAGGAGGGTGCCCGCGAGCCCGACGCCCAAGCCGGACCGCCCCGCCGGCGCGACCGCCGCGCCCAGCAGCACGACGGCAGGCAGCAGCATTCGGGTGGCGACGTAGTATTGGTTCCGCAGGTGTATCGGCGCGAGGAGGTAGGCCGCGAAGCACAGGAGCGCCGGGATCGCGGCCGCCGTGCGTGCGCGGGAGGGGGAACGGACCGCGCGTGTCGCGGCCACCACGATCACGCCGAAGGCGAGGCCGAGCATCACCAGGTCGCCATCCCCCCGCATCCAGTCGAGCAGCTGCACGCCGACGTGTGAGAGACGAACCGAGAGACCCTCGTACTCGGCGCCGAAACCATCGGTCACCGCCCCGTACTCTCCCGCGCGATGCTCCCCGCCACCGAACGTCTGGGCCGCCCACGCGACGAACAACGCCATGGACGGCACGAGCCCGACAACGGCAGCGACGAGCCCCCGCTTGCCCGCGACCCACGTGGCCATCATCGGGACGGCGACCACGAGCACGAGCCACATCTGGGCGTGGGCGGCGACCGCCGCCGTGGACGCGATCGCCAGGGTCGCCACCGATCGCCACGTGTGCCGTGGACTCAGCGCGGCCGCCGACGCGAGCACGAAGGCCGGGATCGAAAGCCAGAAGTTCAGGAAGCCGAAGACGAGCGGATCACCGTAGGCGAAGGGGAGCGCGGCGGACGCGGCGATCGGGCGCCCCCCGGCCGCGCGGGCGAGCCCGCCGAGCGCGAGCGCGAAGGCCACCATCCCCGCGGAGAGCACGGCACGAACGGCGTCCTCGGCCCCCAGGAGGACGGTGAGCGGCATCGCGAGCCAGGCGAGCAGCACGTTCGTGGCGGGGAAGAGGTCGCGCTCGTACACGTGCGCGAGGGCCGGGTCGGCCGCGTATCGGGCGAGGTCGGCGACGACGGCGACGTGCTGCGGCAGGTCCACGAAAGGCAGGTGCAGAGGCAGCCAGAGGGGGAGGGCGAGCACCACCCCGAGCGCTGATAGTGCGCCCCACTCCCAACGCGCAGACGACATGTAGATGAACGGCTCCCCGCGCGCACGCTATCGCAGGCGCCAACGTCGCGTCAAGGGGATTGCTCCGGGGTTGCTATCAGTTGGATCTGGCTCGACGGCGGGGGGGTGATAGAGAACCTTTCCCGTCGAACAGGATCGGAGGGGTCTTGCACGAAGCGTTGCCGCGGATCCGGCGTCTCGAGCGACAGGAGGTGACACTGCTTCGAGAGCTGCGGCTCAACGCGCTCGCGGACTCCCCCTCCTCGTTCGGGCCCAGGTACGAAGACGCCGCCGCGAAGGACGAGGACGCGTGGCGACGATTGATCGGGACGCTCACCGCCCCCGGCCCCAACGTCGCCTTCGTGGGATTGGTGGACGGCCGGGCTTGCGGGCTGGTCTTCGGGGCTGTCGATGTCGCGGTGGAGGACTCCGCTCGGGTAGGGGGCATGTGGGTGGACCCGGGGGCGCGACGGCGAGGCGTCGGTCGCCTGCTGCTCACGGCGGTGCTGGACTGGGCGATGTCGTGCTCGCGGCCCAACGTCGGCCTATGGGCACCGGCGCACGAGCCGGCCGCGCTCGCTCTCTATCGACGCGCGGGGTTCCGGGAGGTCGGGGTGGAGAAGCTTCATCGGCCTGGGATGGTGATCGTGGAGATGAGGTTGGGGCTGGACGTTTGACGCCGACATGACTCTGGGTCACCCAAATGAACAGCCTACGACAGTATCAGGTATGGCATATAGAACATGTTTCCCGCGCAGCACCACGTCGCGATCATACCTCCGACGAGCAGCAGGGCTTCCAGATTCCGCGTGTGGAGAATGTAGACCGGGACCAAAATCGGGCCAAAAAGCGGCATCCACTTTGTATACGGTGGCTCCTCGCGCCCACGTAGCCGGTGTGTGGCGCGGACCCAGATGGCAAACATCAACCCTGCCGCTGGCGGGCAGAGAATCGTTGCTATCGCCGACAACAGTCTTGTTCGTCGAACTTCGCTGGCCGGGCTCCGATTCAGTTCCATGCGGCACATTCCTACACCGCCGCTCCAGCGGATGCAAGTCGGAATTGGATCAGGTTTGGGGCGGTATTTCGGCGAAGCATGCGGATGTGTCACTCTGGCGGGTCAGGATGCAGCGGTAAGGATCGGCATGCGGGGACCTCGCCGTCAGCCTGCGCACGGTGTCGTCGCCTCGGCTACAATCTCCACATGCGTCGCCACTCCCTCGCGCTCTTGGCGCTCCCCTTTCTGGTCTTGGAGGCGTGGACAGTGGCAGTGCTCTCGAGTCACGCCGCGTTCGTCGCGATCCCGCTGGATCCCGGGTTCGCCGAGGACGGTCACGCGCGCCTCGTGGCCGATCTGGAGCGCGTGCGGGCGCTCGGCTTCTTCGAGGGCCGAGGGACGCGCCACGATGCGGCCCCGGTGCTCAACCCGATGTTCGGCGCGTACCCCGCCTCGGAGGCGACCACGCGGGCCTGGTGGGCCAAGGAGGGCGCGTTCGCCGCGTTGGATGCGGTCGAGTATGAGTGGTGGGCCCACCCTGAGATCACCGAGACCTACGATCTCTCCTTCCTCCGCGACTGGCGAGTGTACGACCACTGGGGGTGGTCCGACGCGGACCCATTCACACCGCACCGCGCGGCGCACCCGGACGAGTGCTACTTCGACGCACCGTTCCTCGACCTGTCCTCCGTGCAGCGGCTCGCGAAGATCCGCCTCGCTCAGGGGCTGCATCGCGACGAGCTCGCCGATGCCAGCGCGGACGTGCACGCGCTCGCTCTCCTGGTGTCCAGCACCGACGAGCTCGTCGGCATCCTGCTGGGCATGGCGTTGTACGAACACGAGGCGCGGGCGTTCGAGGAGGCGGGGAAGCTCGGGCGATCGGTGCCGGACACGCACCCGTGGACGGCCGCAGACCGCACCATGGCGAGGTCGGCGATGGCCGGGCTGGCCGGCCTGTTCCTCTACGACCCCGACTCGGCCATTGCGCAGCTGCTCGTCGAACGGGCCGGGGAGCTCCCCGGGGTGTGCGCGGGGCTTGGGGAGGGGGCGCGGTTCTACAGTTTGGTTCGCCGCTCGATCGAGCGCCCCTGGCCCGGCGAACCCGATCAGTCCCGCTATGCACGTGGCCTGGACGCCAGCCTCTCTCGCGCCGGTTGCCGCATCTCGTCGGCGCGCGAGGACTGGGCGCGCTCCCTCCCCCATTGCCTCACGGCGGACGACTCGTTCCCCCCCGCCGTGGGGTTTGCAGCGCGCGTCCCCTACCTGCGCGCGCCGATTGTCCGCATCTTTATCCAAATTGGCAGGCCGGGCTTCGTCGGGCCGTACGGATAGGGTTCGCCGTTCTTGGTTGACCCGACACGCGAGGGCGCCATGAGCGATTTTCCGACTTTCTGCGCGGCGGGTGAGCACCTCTTGCCGCGGCCCTGGTCATCGAGGAAACGTGTATCCGGCGTGGGTCCAATGGGCTCGGAGATCGCGTTGGTGCCGAGCAGAAAGCGGATCATCCCCAATCAACTTCCCGGCCAGGGGAACGGTCGCGGGCGTCGTCCAGTACGTGTCCCAGGTCAAGGTCGGCTAGATTGTTGCGGGCGCGGAAGTCGGTGAGGGCTCCGAGGGCACCCCTGACGGACAGGTCCCCGCTCGACGTCCTCCGGGCGGCCGCCGAGGGCACCCCTGACGGACAGGTCCCCGCTCGACGTCCGCCCGCTTGATCCGACGCTGTTCTCGGCCGA
>JAKFCH010000225.1:0-51255 GCA_036676765.1 Deltaproteobacteria bacterium | reverse complement strand
CCGCGGGGCGGCAGGCCGCTCGGGGCAGACGGGCGCGCGGCCATGGGGGCGGGCGCGGCGGCAGCCGGCTGGCTGGCGACGGGCGCGGCGCGAGCCACGGGCTCCTCGGCGTGAGCCGGCGGAGCGGGACGACGAAGAATCGTGCGCGGCGGCGGAGGAGGCGGCTCGGGCGCCGGAGTCGGTGCGCGTCGGCGCACGACTCCCTGACCCACCCGGGTCGTCTCGTTCGCCTTCGGGTCCGCGGCCTTCTGCTGCTGCTGCTCAGGGGCACGCTGCGCCGGCTTGCCGCCGGGGCCACCGCTTCTCTCGAGGCGATCCATCAGATCTTTCGTCGACATTCAGTACCTTGTAGGAACGGGCTCGCAACCCGCAGAGGATACGCACGCATCCCGTTTGAACCGGAGAAAACCGGGGCCGGAGAAAAGCTTCGACCGTACGCGGCGGCGGGGCGCGCGCACCCGCTCCGCTTGAGGGGTCCGACGCCGCAGTCGGCCCCCGCCGGGGCCACTAACGCAAGTCCTGCATCCTCCGCAACTGTTCGGCGAGCGCGCGCGTCACGGCGGAGACCCGCAAACCCACGATCGCGCGTGAGCCCTTACCGATCCGATGGCCGAGTGTTTCTCGATCCCAGGGCAGGGTCCAGACCTGAATGTCCCGGTCTCCCCGGGCAGCATCCAGGCTGGACTGGGAGGCGTCGCTCGCCACGGCGATGCCGAGGAGCTCCCCGGCGCGCACGGCCGAGGTCACCTGTTCGCCGCCGCTCGCCAGCGCGCCGGAGCGTGCAGAAAGCGACAAGAGATCACCGACGGCGCGCTCGTTCGCCGCCCGGACGCGGTCGAGCAGGCCGGTCGTCGTGCAATTCTCCACGTGGAGCATCCGGGCGAGGAGCCCGGGCTTTGCTTCGGCGGTGGCGATCACGTCACGGCGCGGCAGCAGCCAGGCCCCGCGCCCGCCGAGCCGGGCACGGTAGTCCACCTCGACGGTGCCGTCGGGCCCGAGCACGACGCGCACGAGCGCCTCGGGTGGACCCGACTCCCGGGTGACCACGCACGTGCGGATCGGTCCCTCCCCCGTGGGGGCGGGACGTTTAGACTTCGTCCGCACTCGGGGGCAGCTCCGCCGCGGCTTTGCGCCGTTCGGCTTCCTCGAGGATCAACACTTCGAGCGCGCGCTCGCCGGCCGCGATGACCGCGTCGGCTTCGGCGTCCTCGAGACCGAGGATGCCCGCGAGCTCGTAGGGCTCGGCGTCGGCCACCTCGCGGCAGCTCCGGAACCCGTGACGGATGAGGGTCTCCACCTGCTCGGTGGTGAGATTCTCGACGCGGGAGAGCTCCTCGCGGGCCTGGTCGTTCATCTCCGAGTGCTTGGAGTCACTGAAGATGTCGATACGCCAGCCCGTGAGCTGCGCGGCGAGCCGCACGTTCTGCCCGCGGCGGCCGATGGCCTTCGAGAGCTGATCGTCGGGCACCACGAGCTCCATCGCGTGCGCGTGCTCGTCGATGTAGACGCGCGACACGCTCGCCGGGGCGATGGCGTGCACGATGAAGCGCGCCGGGTCCGGGTGGTAGGGGATGATGTCGATGGCTTCGCCGCGGAGCTCGCCGACGACGGCCTGGACACGGCTGCCCTTCATGCCGACGCACGCGCCCACGGGATCCACGTCGCCATCCACCGAGCTCACCGCGATCTTCGCGCGGAAGCCCGGCTCGCGGGCGCACGCCTCGATGCGCACGATGCCCTCGGCGACCTCCGGGACCTCGAGCTCGAAGAGCTTCATGAGCAGGCCCGGATGGGTCCGGGAGAGGACGACCTGGGGCGTCTTCGTCGCGCGGGTGATGTCGACCACGTAGGCCTGGATGCGGTCACCCTGGCGGTAGGTCTCCGTCGCGACCTGCTCGCGCTTCGGCAGCATGGCCTCGGCCCGGCCGAGGTCGACGATGATGTTGCCCTTCTCGAAGCGGCGGACGATGCCGGTGATGATCTCGCCCTTCCGGTCCTTGAACTCGGAGAACGTCATCTCGCGCTCGGCATCGCGGATCTTCTGGATGATCACCTGCTTCGCGGTCTGCGCTGCGATGCGGCCCAGGCCCTCGATGTCGAGCTTGATGCCGAGGCTGTCACCGATCTCGCACTCGGGATCGAGCTTGCGCGCGCCGTCGAGATCGATCTCGATGTCGTCGTCCTCTACCTCCTCGGAGACCGTGCGGAATTCGAAGAGCTCGACCTCGCCGAGCTCGTCGTTCCACTGGGCCTCGAAGTCCTTCTGCATGCCGTACTTCTTGCGTCCGGCGGCCACCATCGCCTGCTCGAGCACCTCGATCAGGGAGTCCCGTGGGATGTTCTTCTCGCGGGCGACCGCTTCCAGGTCGCGTGCAAGTTCACTGATCATGGCGTTTCTCCTTCGGCTTTCACGGGATGCAGGCCCTGCCCGAGGCGGGCGAACTGGTCCAAATCCAGGAGGAGGTTGGCGCGTTCGATGTCGGCGAGGGGCACGATACGCTCGCCCTCTCCCTCCACGTCCACGCGCACCTGGCCGTCCGCGGCGCCGAGCAGGCGCACCTTCAAGCGGCGGCGGCCGTCCATCCCGTACAACTTGATCCGCGCCTCGCACCCGACGAAGTACGCGAAGTCCTTCTCGCGCTGGAGCGGGCGCTCCATGCCGGGCGTCGACACTTCGAGGTCGTACGCGCTCGCGATCAGATCCTCGGCGTCGAGCGCCGGCGAGAGCCCGCGCGACACCTTCGCGCAGTCCGCGACGGTGGCGCCGCCGACCTTGTCGAGCGACACCCGGAGCACCCGCTTGCCGTTCGGACCGCCGACGAGCTCGATGGCCACGAGCTCACAGCCCTGGCGCTCGGCCACGGGTTCGGCGAGCGCGCGGAGCGAGTCGATGAGCGAGCGAATGTGCGTCATGGTGGTCGGAGCCGGGTGCGTCGGGCAAAAAAAAGAGCGCCCGGGGGGACGCTCCAATGAACGGAGGTTTGGGACGCTGTGGATAATCGTCCGGGGGCCCCGGCGCAAGCGGCCTGACGGTCCGTGACGCACAGGAGCCGCGCCGGCGCCCCTGCGCGAGCGGCGCCCCACCGACAGGGCGGCGCTACTTCTGGAGGAGGCTCTTCGCTTCCTTCGCGGCCTTGCTCTTCGGATAACGCTGGACCACGTCGGACCAGAAGAGCTTCGCGGTGTCCTTGTCACCCAGGGCCGAAAAGCACTCCCCGACGCGGAGGACCGACCAGGGCGCCCAGGTGCTGTCGGCGTACTTGTCGGCCACCAACTGGAACGCGGCCGCGGCCGTCTTGTAGTCGGCCTCGTTCTGCCAGGACTCCGCGATGCGGTAGTACGCCTCGGCGACCCGGTCGCTCTTCGGGTTGTCCTGGACGAAGCGCTTCGCGATCGCCCGCGCGACGCCGCCGTTCCCCGCCTCCAGGTTCTTGGCGACGAGCGCGAAGACCTCCTCCGGCGTGGACGCCACCGCGGCCTCTACCGCCGGATCGAGGGGCGGAGGGGTCACGGCCGTCGGATCCACGGGCGCCGCCGGATCGACCGCGACGACGCCGCCGGTCGAGGGATCCCGCACGGGCGGCGGCGGCGTCTTCACGCCGAGCGACTTCTCGAGCTGCCCGACGCGATCCTCGACGTAGGACATCCGGTAGTCCGAGTCCTGCTGGTACCCGAGGCCCGCCTGCTCGTAGGTGCCGTACTCGTGCTGGAGCACCTCGAAGTCACCACGGATGTGGGCGACCTCCTGGCGGAGCTGCTCCATCGTCTCCATCTTGAGGATCTCTTCCTGGCCGCGCGCGCGCGTGACCTCCTCCATCTGGCCGACGCGACGCGACATGTCCTCGGACACGACCTCCAGCTCGCGCACCCGGCGCCCGTGGTCGGCGAGCTCGCGGTGCATCTGGTCGGTCGCGGACTGGCCCGTGCGGTCGATGACGCAGCCGAGGAGGCCGGAGAGGAGGAGGGGGGCGAGGAACACAGCTACTCCCGGACGAGGATCTCGGCGCGGCGGTTGACGGCGTGCGCGGCATCGGTGCCCGAACGGTCGACCGGGCGCTCCTCACCGTAGGACACGGTGCGGAGGCGGGCCGGCGACACGCCGAGCCCGACGAGGTAGCGCTGGACGGCGTCCGCGCGACGCTGGCCGAGCGCGATGTTGTAGTCGGTGGTGCCGCGCTCGTCACAGTGGCCCTCGATCCGCACGCTGGCGGTGCCCTCGCGGAGGCACGGCGCCAGCAGATCGAGATCCTTGCGCGTGTCCACGGCGAGCACCGAGCTGTCGAAGTCGAACCGTACGGTCGCGGAGGCACAACCCGCGGTGCCGGGCGCGCCTTCCGTCAACGTGAGGCCCTTGCGGAGGGTCGCCTTCGTGCCGTCGGGGTTGGCGACCAGAACGTCGTAGGAGCCCACCGGCATCGCGGGGATGTCGACGCGGAGCGAGTTCTCGTCGACGAAGCGCACGTTCGTGGCGGAGGCGCCGTTGAACGTCACGCGCGCGCCCTTCTCGAAGCCGCTCCCGAACACCTCGGCGGAGAGCGTGCGGTCCGCCTGCGAGAAGGCCGGGTCGATCGCCGCGACCTGGAGTCGGACGGCGGGGGGGTTGAGATCCTCTCCGCCCCCGCCGGCGTCCTCGATCGGCTTCTTCTTGCAGCCGGCGACGACGAGGGGGAGCAGGAGAATCGAGGCTAGTAGAGCGCTTCGGCCAGGAAACATGGGCTCCCCGAGCGCCGCTCCTTAGGCCCTCGCCCCCCTCCTGTCAACGTGCGCGTTCCCGCGAGGGTCGCCGGACGGACGGACGGAACGGAGGGGCCGAACGTACCCGCGTTGGTTAGCCGCCCCCTCTCACGGAGCCACGTGCCCGGGCGCGCCCTCTCCCTCGCCGCCGTCCTCGCCGCCGTCGGGGGCTCCCTCGCGGTGGCCGCGCTCGGCGATCCGCGGGCGCACGCCCTCACGTTCGTGGGGATCGTGCTCGCCTGGGGCGCGGTCGTGGCCCTCGCCGCGCCGGACCTCCCCTCCCCCGCGCGCGTCGTGATCGCGGCCCTCCTCGTGCGCCTGCCGTTGCTCGTGGTCGTGCCGACCCTCTCGGACGACGCGTGGCGCTACGTCTGGGAGGGCCACGTGTGGCGATCCGGCGCGAACCCGTTCGTGCTCGCCCCCGACGCGCCCGCGCTCGCCCCCCTCCGTGACGCCCTCCACGACACGGTCTGGGCCAACGTCAACCACCGCCACGTACCGAGCCTCTACCCGCCCTTCGCGCAGCTCCTGTTCGTGCTCCTCGCGGACGGAGGCGTGATCGCATGGCGGCTGCTCTCCGCGGCGTGCGACGTCGGGACCGCGTTCCTGCTCGCGCGCGCGCGCCCCCGGGCGGGATGGCTCTGGGCGCTGCTTCCGCTCCCCGCGCTCGAGAGCGCCGTGAGCGGTCACCTCGAGGGTATCGGCGTCCTCTGCCTCGTCGCGGCGATCGTGACGGCGCCGCGCCGCGATGCCTCGGGGTTCGGGGGGGGCGCGTGGGCGTGGATCGGGGCGATGGTGAAGCTCCTCCCCGGGGTGCTCCTGGTCCTCGAACGCCCGCGCGCGTGGCTCGTGTGGGGGCTCCTCACGCTGCTCGTCGTGCTCCCGATGGTCCGTTTCGACGGCTTCGAGACCTACCGCGCCTCATGGGCGTTCAACGGCTCGCTGTTTCCGCTCGCGGAGGCCGCCCTCGGCCCCGTCGCCCGCCCCCTCGCTCAGCTCGTCGGCATCGGCCTCGTCGGGGGGATCCTGCTCGTCAGCCGGGACCGCGCCCGGGTCGCGCTCTGGACCACGGGCGCCTTCGTGGTGCTCTCGCCGACGGTGCACCCCTGGTACGTCCTGTGGCCGCTGGCCGCCGCGCTGCTCAACGGCTCGCGCGCGTGGATCGTGCTCGCGGTGACCGTGCCCGGCGCCTACATCGTGCTCTCGACCTACGACCCGGCGACCTCGTCGTGGACCGAGTGGGTCGGCACGCGGGTGGCCGTGTACGCCCCGTTCTACGCGGCCCTGCTCGTCGAGGGGTGG
Organism: Deltaproteobacteria bacterium; assembly: GCA_036676765.1. Lineage (GTDB taxonomy): Bacteria > Myxococcota_A > UBA796 > UBA796 > SXON01 > CAJBVW01. The sequence continues at coordinate 45,219 of JAKFCH010000225.1, read as the reverse complement.
CGCCGTCTCGTCCGGGCGGGGCCTTCGGCGGTGTAGGGCGATAGGGCCGGCGGATGCGCCTCTCCGACGCCCTCGCCGCGGCGCCGCCGCCCACCGGAAACCGCGTCCGCATCGCGGTCCCCGATGGCACCCGACCCCTCGACGTGGGGGAGGCGCTGACCGCGTTGCGGCCATGGCTCGCGGGGGACGTGCGCGCCGTGGTCGGGTTGGGGCTTCACCGTACCATGCGGCCCGAGGAGCTACCGAGGAGCCCCGTCCCGCTCCTCCAGCACGACCCCGACGACACGGTTCCCACCGCGATCGTCGACGGCATCCCCGGCGGCATCGCCCGCTCGGTGGCCGACGCCGACGTGCTCCTCGGGGTCGGCATCGTCGAGCTCCATCAGTACGCGGGCTTCTCCGGCGGCCACAAGGCCGTGGCGGTCGGGCTCGGCGCGCGGGCGACCCTCGACGCGCTCCACCATCGCGACCGGGTCACTGCCCCCGGCGTGCGGCTCGGCCGCCTCGACGGGAACCCCTTCCGCGCCGCCGTGGACGCGCTCGGAGAGGCCGCGGGGTGCCGCTGGGTCCTGCTCCTGGCGGGCGGACACTGGTTCGCCGGCGAGCCCCGCGCCACGCTCGCCGCCGCCGCCGCGTCGCTCGATTGCTGGATCGACGTGCCCCGCCGCCACCCCGCCGCGATCCTGCGGGTCCCGGGCCGCAAGGCCGTCAACTTCTACCAGGCGAGCCGCGCCGCCACGTACCTCGGGCTCTCCGACGACCCGCCGCTCGTCGACGGCGCCACGCTCTACCTCGACGCCGCGTGCCCCGAAGGAATGGGCGAGGGCGACGGCGAGCGGGCGTTCGCGGCGGTTCTCGCGGCGGGCACCTCCCCGTGGGGCGACCTGCTCGACGGGCCCGCGCCTCTCGGCGCCGGAACCCAGCGCGCGGTGATGATCGCGGCGTTGCTCCGCCGCTACCGGCTCGTCGTCACCGGCGTGCGCGACCCCGCGCCCCTCCGCGCATGTGGGATCGACGCCGTGTCGGCGCCCGCGGAGTCCCTCGCGCCGCCGGACGCCCTCGTGGTGGACGATCCGTTCGCGGCCGTCCCTCGCTACGCGGGGTTGTGAACGGCGCTACGCGGGGCCCTGAACGTCCGAGGGGAGGAGCGAAGGGGGCACCCGATCGTCGGGATGCGCGCGCACGGTGAAAGTGTGGCCGCACCGGCGGCACCGATAGTTGATGACCACCTCGGGCCGCCGCTCGAACCCCACCGGATCGAGCACCCCACCGCAGGTCGCGGCGCGATCGCCGGGGACCACGTCCACGTGCAGGCCCCGCAGGCAGGTCGGGCAGTGGTCGCGCACGGGCGCGCCTCCGGGCGGCACGGCGGCGCCGCAATGCGCGCACGTGAACGCCTCGTCGCGGTGGATCGGGTTCTTGCGCACCTGCGCGTCATCGGCGCGATCGAGCACCGCGCGGACGAGGCGCTTGCCGGAGACGTCGGGCTCCACGTCCAACCCCCGCGACGTCGCCAACGCGATCAAGGCGGCGCGAAGCTCCTCGTCGCGATCCGCGGCCTCGCCGAAGGCCTTGATGTCCCCGCGGGTGTGGAGCGAAGCCAACCGGGCATCCAGCGTGACCGCGGGACTCTTGGGGGGCGTTGCGGGGGGTTCCCCCCCGCCCCATGACGACGAAGGCTTCTTCACGCCGCCTTGGCCCCGACCTCGGACGTGATCGCGGCCTTTCGCGCATCCCAGAGGTACCAGGCCGCCATCACCGCGGCGTACGCGGCGAGGCCCCACGCCAGCCAGCCGACGAGGAAGACGCGGTGGCCCGCGTAGCGGGTCTCGGCCCAATTGGTGAACAGCTCGAGGCCGAGGAGCCAGGCGAGGCCGAACACGTGCTTGGGCTTCTTCAGGTCGAACGCGTGGAGCACGATCAGCGTGATGCGGGCGACGTAGTAGTAGTAGCTGGCGGTGGTCAGCAGGAAGAAGGCCAGGAAACCGAAGGCGTAGGCCTCGTCGTCCCGGGCGCGGCGCAGGCCCCATCCGAGGGCGAGCAGGACCACCGCGGCGATCCCGAAGCGGAGCGGCTTCTGGTCCTCGATGACCGACTTCGTCGCCTTCGCGATGTTCTTCGGGAGGAGATCCCCGCGGTACGGGAGCGCCAGGGCGAGCCCGATGCGCCGGGAGGAGAGCTGCTCGGAGCTGTTGTGGTCCGTCATGTTCTCGAAGTGCACGACCACGGGCTCCAGCCCGAGGGTGGCGACGGCCGTGCCCTGGAGCACCGCCGTGCCGACGAGGAAGCCGCCGAGCAGGACCAGGAGCGGCTTGTGGACCTTGCGCTCGGCCAACCCCGCGAAGCCCTTCGCGCCGGGGCCGTACATCCAGAGCGCGGGGAACAGGCGCAAGGTGGCCGACCACGCGGTCATCACGCCCGCCAGGAACGGGTGGCCCTTCTTGAGGAGCGCCATGCCGGCGAGCAGCGCCGCGATGTAGTCGTAGCGGAGGAAGGCCCCCGAGTAGATGGGCCACCGCCCCGAGTAGGTGACGAACAGGAAGAACGCGCCCCAGAGGGCCGTGTTCGCGCCATAGGCCCACGCGATCGCGCCGAGGCCGCCCGCGAGCAGGACGATGTCGATCTGGCAGAGGAGCTTGATCGACTCGACCGGCACGAGGGATGCGATGGGTTTTGCGAACAGCGTCCAGACTGTCGTGCCGTTGAAGCCGTGGTCCTGGAGGAGCTGGCGCCAGAGGTCGTCGTTGAGGCCCTTGATGTTGCGCTGGATGTAGATGGCGTCCTTGCGGAAGCGCTCCCAGGACTCGGGCGTGAACTTCTCCGCCTTGACGACGGTGCCGCGGGCGACCGCGTGGTCGATCGAGCGAAAGGCGTGGCCCGACGCGTTCTGCGCCATGTACTTCGACCCCTCGTCGAAGTACGGGCCATTCAGCTCGTGGTCGGCCAGGACCAGGGCGGGGTAGAGGTCGTAGTACCCGAGCTCGTCGAAGTACTTCGCGTTGACGTAGTAGTGGAGCAGATCGTAGGTGTCGACCTGCTCGAACGGCACCTTGGGGCCCCACCGCGCGTAGTTCAGCCCCGCGACGACGGTGAGCGCCACGAGCAGGAGGCGCGCCGGCCGCATCGGGAGGAAGCGCCAGGCGACCGCGAGGGACACCCCCGCGAGCGTGATCCAGACCTTGTAGCCTTCGCTGATCTCGCGAGTGACATCCATCTATTTTCCCGGGACCGGCGCGTCGGCGGTCGGCGTCACGAGGGGGGAGTGGAGGGGATCGTAGGATTCGCGCAGGCCGGCGAGGCCGGTCCACGCGAAGCCGCCCCCGAAGAGGAGGAGGAAGGGCACGCTGCCCCAGTCGGCCACCGAGGCCGCCCACGTAGCCGTGCCGAGATGGACGAGCGCGAGGGCGAGCTCGAACGGGACGGGCGCCGAGACCGAGATCCGGTAGCTGCCGCGCCCGCCGCCGCTCTTGGGGGTGCGGACGAAGCCGGTCCGATGGCCGACGAGGGCCTCCACGACCGCGAACGTCTGGTTGACGGCCATGCCGATCCCGAGGAGCGCCGCCCCCGGCAACGACACCAGCCGACGCGGGGCCGCAACCGCGTAGAACAGGAGGTTCGCCCCCGTGGAGACAAGGAAGATCGGAAGGTAGATAGCCATGTTTCCGGGCGCGCCGTCCCGTGTAAGCACCAGGGGCGGGAAGACGAGGGCCAACGCCAGCGCGACCGGCCACGCGAGGTTGGCCCAGAGGTGCAGGAGGGCCTCCACGCGCGTCGCCACCGAGACGCCGCTCGCGCCCAGGATGCGCCCGGTGAGCTTCCGCGCGACCTCGATCGACCCCTTGGCCCACCGGCGCTGCTGGGCGCGGAACGCGGCGAGGGACTCGGGGAGCTCGGCGGGCACGACGTCCTCGACGCGGTAGACGAAGCGCCAGCCCGCGAGCTGGGCGCGGTAGGACAGGTCGAGATCCTCGGTGAGGGTGTCGTGCTCCCACCCGCCCGCGGCGTCGATGCACGCGCGCCGCCAGACGCCCGCGGTCCCGTTGAAGTTGAACCAGCGCCCGCTCCGGTGGCGCGCGGTGTGCTCGATGACGAAGTGGCCGTCGAGCAAGGTGGCCTGTGCCGTCGTGAGCGCGGAGGTGTCGGCGTTGAGGTGGCCCCACCGCGCCTGCACCATCCCGACGCCGGGATCGGCGAACGCCGGCACCATCCGGCGGAGGAAGTCCGGGGCGGGCACGAAGTCGGCGTCGAACACGGCCACGAGCTCGCCGCGCGCGGACCGGAGGCCCGCGGCCAACGCCCCCGCCTTGAAGCCCACCCGCTCGGACCGGCGGAGGCACGTGGCGTCGATGCCACGGGCCCGGGCGCGCGCCAGGGCGTCGGCCGCGCGCGCGGCCGTGTCGTCGGTGGAGTCGTCGAGGAGCTGGATCTGGAGGCGGTCGGCCGGCCAGTCGAGCGCGGCCACCGCGTTCACGAGGCGCTCGACCACGTCCCGCTCGTCGAAGACGGGGAGCTGGACCGTGACCACGGGAAGCACGTCGGGGAGGGCGGCCGCCCGCGTCGGGTCGCGACGACGCGCGAGGTAGACGCCCAGCAAGACGAGCCGGTGCACGCCGTGAACGGCGCACAGGCCCATCAGCGTGAGGTACAGCGCGAGGAGGGCGGACGGCATGCGGCCCGCTCATTTACGCGGCGTGACCAGGGGCGCAACGAGGCGGGGGAGATCGCCCCGGCCCACGACCGCGGGCGCGTGCGTCGGCACACCGGGCTCGTCGCGTCGGTCGGGGGGCCGCGCCCCGAGGATGTTGTCGGCGACCCGACCGTTCGCTGCCATAGTAGGATCCCGCGGCTGGGGGCCCCTTCCCCCCGCGGCACGACGCACAACCAGATGCACGACCTCCACGTACTCCCGTCCCCCTCCGAGCACAGCCCGGTCGGACGAAGGGGCGGGAGGGAACCAAACGCCGCCGTGCTCCGGATGGTCTGCTACTACGACGTGTTCAAGCACCCCCTCACCGAGGGGGAGCTCGCGCGGCTCGTCGGCTTCGACCCCGCGCCGGCCGTCGATCGGCTCGTGGCCGAGGGGCGTGTCGAACGGGCCTGGGGGCACGTCTGCGCGGTCGGCCGGGCGGGCCAGGTGGAGCGTCGGGTCGCGCGCACCCTCGCCGCCGAGCGGCGGTGGCCCGCGGCGCGGCGTGCCGGGCGCCTCCTCGCGATGTTCCCGTGGGTGCGGGCGGTGCTCATCACCGGGGGCCTCTCGAAGCAGAGCGCGGACATCGACGGCGACGTCGACTTCCTCCTGCTCATCGAGCCCGGCAGCGTCTGGGCGGCGAAGTCGGCCCTCCAAGCGTTCCGGCGGGTGTTGCCGGAGGGCGTGCGCGAGAACTTCTGCACGAACTACCTGCTCGCGACGGACCACCTCGCGCTCGACGACCGGAACATGTTCACGGCCATGGAGCTCGCGACCGCCGTGCCCGTCCACGGCGCCGCGTGGTGCGTGGCGCTGCTCGACGCCAACCGCGAGTGGGCGGCCGAGCACGTGCCCGGCTTCGCCTGGAGCCGCGAGCGGGCGAGCCACGCGCCCACCCACCGCCCCTTCGGCCCGGCGCGCCTCGTCGAGGGCGTGGCGCACCCGGTGGGCGCCTCCCTCGATCGCGCGGCGTTCTCCGTGTGGGACGGGTACTGGAACCGCAAGTACGACTGGCTCCCGACCGCCGTCCGGGACCAACGGTTCAAGCGCCGGCCCGAGGTCGCCACCAACCACCTGCACGACTTCCAGGCGTACGTGCTCAACGAGTACGTACGTCGCTGCGCCGCGTCGGGGGTCGCGCCGTGAGCGGCAGGCTGAGCGTCGCGATGCTCGGGCTCCGCGCGCCGTGGGGCACCGAGGGCGGCGTCGAGCAGGCGGTCGGCCAGCTCGCGCCCCGCCTCGCCGCCGACGGCGTGGACGTGACCGTCTACTGCCGCGCCCGCTACAACCCCTTCGGCAGCGGGGTCCGCCACGGTGTCCGCCTCGTGGACACGCCGACGCTCTACCGCCGGAGCCTCGAGGCCCTCGTGCACACCGGCCTCGCGGCGCCGCGCGCCGCCCGCGACGCCGACGTGGTGCACCTCCACGCGTGCGGCCCCGCCTTGTTCTCCGGCGTGCCGGGCCTCGCGGGGCGGTCCACCGTCGTGACCCTGCACGGCAAGGACTGGGAGCGGGACAAGTGGGGGCCGGCGGCCCGGATCTTCCTCCGTTCGGGCGCGTGGATGGCGGGTCACGCCGCGACCGAGATCATCACCGTGTCGCGCGGCCTGGAGGCCTGGTGCCGCGCGCACTACCCCGCGCCGGTCACGCACATCCCCAACGGGGTGGCCCCCCACGAGCCGGTGCCGTGGGAGCCCTCCGTGTTCCCCACGCTCAGGCCGGGCGGGTACCACCTCTTCCTCGGGCGGCTCGTGCCCGAGAAGGACCTCGACACGCTGCTCGCGGCGGTCGCCCGCGCGCGGCCGCGCCTCCCCGTCGTCATCACCGGCGGCGGCGGCTACACCGACGCCTACGTCGACCACCTGCACCGCGTGGCCCCTCCGGGGGTGCTCTTCACCGGGCCCCGGTTCGGGTACGACAAGGCGATGCTCCTGACCCACGCGCGCTCGTTCCTCTTCCCGAGCCGCGTCGAGGGCCTGCCCATCGCGCTCCTGGAGGCGCTGGCCGCGGGGCTCCCCACCCTCGCGAGCGAGATCGCCCCCAACCGCGAGGTGCTCGGTGACGTCGGCGGCTGGCGCCTGCCCGTGGGCGACATCGACGCCTGGAGCGCCGCGCTGCTGGCCGTCGAGGCCACGTCACCCGAACGCCTCGCCGCGATCGGCGCGGAGGGGCGCGCGCGCGTCGAGGCCTCCTTCGGCTGGGATGCCGTCGTCGCCGCGACGCGACGCATCTACGAGCGCGCCCGGGCCGCCCGCCCCCGTCGCGTCCCGAACGCGCCGCCCGTCTCGTGAGCCCGTCGGCACACGCGCGCCTCGGCGAGGGGCTCGTCGTCCTGCTGTTCCTGGCGCTCCCGCTGTCCACGGCGGCCCAGGAGGTGATCCTCGCCGTCGCGCTCCTCTACGCCGCGACCCGACCCACCCGCGCCCACCTCGCGCGCGAGCCCTGGGGGCGCGCCGCGCTCGCCGCGGCGCTGGTGTGGGTGCTCCTCGCGGGCGCCAGCGGAGACCTGCGCGAGGGGCTCGGCCACGCCTGGCTGCTCGCGCCGCTCGTGGTCCTCCCGGCGCTGATCGACGACGGGCTCCGCGGGCGCGTCGAGCGTCTCGGGCTCCTCGCGGCGTGCGGCGCGGCGCTCTGGGCGATCGGGCAGCGCGCCCTCGGCGACATCGGCACGGCGGGCCTCTCCCACCACCTCACGCTCGCCTACGCGCTGCTCCCGCCGCTCGGCGTCGCCGTCGCGACGCGGCGGTGGATCCACGCGCTCGTCCTGGCGGGGGGCGTCCTCGCGACGGGGAGCGACGGCGCGCTCGTGGCGCTCGCGGTCACCGTCGGCGGCGCGCTCGGACGCCGACCCGGCGCGGCCCTGCTCGTCGGTGTGACCGCCACGCTCCTGCTCCTCGGCGCGGCCGCCCCCGAGGAGCTGCGCCAGCGCGCGATCCTCTGGACCGGCGGGCTCTCCGTGGCCGAGGCGGGCGCGGTCGGGCCGGGCGGGTACGCCGCGGCGTCGGCGCCGATCTACGACGCGCTCGTGCCGGGCTTCTGGTTCCCCAACCACGCCCACGACAGCGCGATCCAGCTCCTCGCGGTGCTCGGCCCCGTCGGGCTCGTCGCCACGCTCGCGCTCGCGATGCTCGGCCTCCGCCACGGCGAGGTCGGCCCCGCCGCGGGCCTCGCCGGGGTGCTCGTCGGCGCGCTCACCCAGGACGTGCTCGGGGATCTCGAGGTCGCGCGCGCGGCGTGGGCGTGGCTGGCGCTCTACGGCGGGCGCGCGGGCGTCGAGGTCGCGGCGGCGCGCATCTCCGGGAACCCCGCCGCTATCGCGGATACAGAGGCTCCATGCTGATGCTGCTCCTCGGGCTCGCCGTCGCCGCCGAACCCCTCCCCGCCGCCGAACCCCTCCCCCTTGCCGAGCCCCTCCCCGGCGCCGAGCCCGGCGTGTTCGGGCCCACCTTCGACGAGGTCGTCGCGCAGGCGATCACCCTGCGCCAGCGCGGCGATCTCGGCGGCGGATGCGCCCTCCTGGTGGCCCTCGAGCACCAGGTGCCCGCCGAGGCGCTTCCGCGCTACCTCTACCAGCTCGGCATCTGCGAGGAGCTCGAGGAGCGGCCCGAGAACGCCCAGACGTTCTACGAGCAGGTCATCGCCCTCGGCGGAGACGTGGCCCTCGACGCCCACTTCCGCCGGGCGCTGGTGCTGGAGGAGCAGGGCTTCCACGAGACCGCGCTCGCGGAGGTGCTCGCGCTCGACCGCGTCCGCGGGCTCTCCCCCGAGGACGAGCTCACCCTCTCGCTCCAGCGCGGCATCTCCGAGCTGGTCACGGGAAAGCGCACCCGCGGCATCCGCCGCATCCAGGCGGCGCTCGAGGCGACCGAGGGGGGCGACACCCACGCGTACCTCCGCGCCAAGGCGCGCTACCACCTCGCCCGCGCCCTGCTCGAGGAGGCCGACGCCCTCGCGTTCACCGGGCCCGAGCGCCGCGTGGTCAAGCGCCTGGAGGGGCGCGCCGTCCGCATCAAGGCCGCGGAGCAGCAGATCATCGCGCTGACCTCGCTCCAGGAGCCCGAATGGGTCCTCGCGAGCCTGATCTCGCTGGGGGACAGCTACGGGCGCCTCGCGACGGACCTCGCCGCCAGCGCCCCCCCGAAGCGCCTCGACGCCGCGCAGGTCGACATCTACCGGGCCGAGGTCGCCAAGAAGGTGGAGAACGTCCGGACCAAGTCGTTCCACGCGTACGACTCGGGCGTGGCGCTCGCGACGCGCCTCGCGTGGGAGAGCGGTCGGGTGGCGACGCTGAAGGAGCGCCGCGCGGCGTTCGAGGGTCAGCGGTAGCGGGGCGTCGCGAGGGTCAGTTCTCGAGCGCGCGCGCCTCCTCGACGCGGTGGCTCGGGACCATCACCTGGACGCGGTCGCCCGCGAGGAGCGCCTCCTCGGGCGGGAGCTCCGTGCGCCACGCGCCGTTGCGGGAGAGCGCGACGAAGGTGAGCCCGTGGTCGCGCAGGAGCCCCGCGGTCGTGCGCCCGGCGAGGCGCGCGCCCACCGCGATCTCGACCACGAGCAGCAGCTTTCCGCCGACCCGGTGGGTGCCGACGACGTGGGAGTCGAGCGCCGCCGACGTGAAGAGCGGGGCCGCCACCATCGAGGTGGAGAGGCTCACCTGGATCCCCATCGTCTGGCGCACCTTCTGCGCGAGGCGCTGGTCGAAGAGCCGCACGATGATGGGGACGTCGGTCCGGAGCTCGCGCACGTCCATGGCGATCTCGAGGTTGGCGAGGTCGTCGTCGGTCACGATGATGACCGCGCGGGCCCGCTCGATGTTGAGCGAGCGCATGTAGTTCTCGGTGCGGGCATCGCCGACGAGCACCTCCACGCCGAGCTCGCGGGCGCGGGGGATGAACTCGCCGTCGGCGTTGCGCTCGATGACGTACACCTGCTCGTCCAGCGCGAGCAGCTCCTCCACCACGCGGAACCCGACGGTGCCGAGCCCGCAGACGACGACGTGACCGCGACTGGTCGAAGCCATGATGCGTATCCACTCCTCGGCGTTCTGTTGCTTGTTGAACACCGTGAACCCGAGCTTGAGGACCCCCTCGGCCACGAACACGATGCCGACGAGCGGCATCAGGTAGAGCAGGCCCTGCGCCCACGGGTTGCCGGGGAGCGGCGCCCCGATCTCCCCCATGAGCAGGCAGTAGGCGGTGAACATCGCCTCGTCCCACCGCGGCTGCACGCCCCCGGCCGGCGCGCCCCAGAAGCGCTCGACCGTCGTGCCGATGGCGAACGCGACGCCCAGGGCGGTGAGGGGGCGGACGAGCACCCGCATGGCGCGCCCGAAGAACACGGCCTCGGCCCACCAGGCGCGGAGCCGGCGATCGAGGTGGCGGCGCTTGCGCGAGGAGAGGGGCATCGGGGCGCGCGACGGTAGCACGGAGGGCCACCGTGCTCGGCCATCCCGCGCGAGGGACGCCCGGCGGCCCGACCCCGCCGCTCTGGGCGGGGGCGCGCCCATCGCCTTGCCAGAAGCAGGAAACCCCCGCCCCGGCGCGAAGCCGTGAGCGAGGGTTCCTGCGGCCACCCTATAGCGGTGCGGCCGGGAAGGACTAGTCCTTCCCGCGGTAGAACGTGGGGATGTCGTAGTCGTCACCGCGGAGGGTGTCAAAACCGCTCACGACGCCGCCGCGGGACGGGCCGCGGGGGGACATGCCGGCGTTGACCGCCTTCTGGAGGCGCACCTCGGCGGGCGGGGTGCGGACGTTCTGGCGGATCGCCTCCTGGAAGCCGGTCGCCACCACGGTCACGCGCACGGTGTCCCCCATCGACTCGTCGACGACGAGGCCGAAGATGACGTTGACGTCCTCCGCCGTCTCCTCGCCGACCATGTGCGCGGCCTCGTTCACCTCGTACAGGGTGAGGTTGGACGAGCCGGTGAAGTTCAGGAGCACGCTGGTGGCGCCGCTGATCGACACGTCGTCCAGGAGCGGCGACGAGATGGCGCGCTGCGCCGCGTCGACGGTGCGGTGCTGGCCGCTGCCGAGGCCGACGCCCATGAGCGCCAGACCCTTGTCCTTCATGATCGTCCGCACGTCGGCGAAGTCGATGTTGATGATGCCCTGGTAGTTGATGAGGTCGGCGATGCCCTTGACGGCCTGGAGCAGCACGTCGTCGGCCATGCCGAAGGCCTCGGCCATCAACGTCTTCTCCGACGCCATCGTCAACAGACGCTGGTTCGGGATGGTGATGAGCGTGTCGACGTGGGACATCATGTTCTCGATGCCCTCCTCCGCCTGACGACGGCGCCGCTTGCCCTCGAAGGGGAAGGGCCGCGTGACGACGCCCACGGTGAGGCAGCCGAGCTCGCGGGCGACCTCGCAGACCACGGGGGCCGCGCCGGTGCCGGTGCCGCCGCCCATGCCGGCGGTGACGAAGACCATGTCCGCGCCGGCGATGAGCTCGGCGAGCCGATCGCGATCCTCGAGGGCGGCCTCACGACCCACTTCGGGATCGGCGCCTGCGCCGAGGCCCTTGGTGAGCTGGGCGCCGAGCTGGAAGCGGCGGGGCGCGAGGGACCGCTTCAGATCCTGCCCGTCGGTGTTGATCGCGATGAACTCGACCCCGGTGAGGCCGGACCGGACCATGTTGTTGATGGCGTTGCCGCCGCCGCCACCGACGCCGATGACCTTGATGCGCGCGCCGCTGTGCTCGTTGTCTACGATCTCGATCATGGCAACCTCAGGGGGGGTTCCTGTCTGCCGGGACAGGAAGAGGGGGGGGGACGGGAGGGGGGATTCAGAGGGGGGAGACGACGGCCATGGAGGGGAGGCCGAGGTCGATGCGAAGCGGGCGGGAGAGATCCACCCCGCGCGAGGCGAGGGTGTCGAGACGGGAGAAGGCCGAGGGTTCCTGGAATCCGAGGAGGACCTCGCCACCGTTCCGTAGCGCGAGCGTATATCCCGATTCCGCGTCGAAACGCACCTCGGAGATGTCGGCTTCGCGCAAACCCGCGCGCCCCGCCACGGCGTCGAGGATCCCCAGGGAATCGTGCACGATCCGCCGGGCGAGGGCCGGGTGCTCCTCCGCGAGCGCGACCGGGATCCCGGTCACGATCGGGTGGTCGAGCTGGTCGGCGTCGGCGCGGCGGAACGGGGTGCCCTCGGTGTCGACGAGGTAGAGCCCGTCGAGCAGCAGCAGGGCCCGGACCTGGCGCTCGCGGACCTCGATCACCACGGTGTCCGGAAACACCCGGCGCGCCTCGGCCTCCGCGACCCAGGGGTGGCGGGCCACCCCGGCGATGGCGCCGTCGAGGTCGAGCGTGAGCAGCGGGGAGCCCGGCGTGAGATCCGCGAGGTGGCGGAGCTGCGCCTCGGAGGCGTGGCTGTTGCCCACCACGCGCAACGTGCGGAACCGCATCGCGTCACTTCCGAGGGCGAACCAGCCCAGCCCGCCCAGGAGGACGGTCACGGAGACGATGGCGGCGGTGAGGCGGAGCGCGGACATCCGGAACTCTGAGGCGTACCGACGGTTGTACCGGAGGTCGCGCCCGTTGACAAGACAAGAGTGGAAAGATCTCGACTTCGAGAGAATCCGGTTCAGGGGCGCGATTTCTTGCCTGATCCAGGCGGGCGATCACCACCACACATCCTCGTCCCACGGCACGTCGAAGCCGCGGATGATCCAGGTGTCGATGATCTCGAGATCGGTGTCCATGTACGTTCCGACGAGATCCTCGAAGCCGTCGCCGTCGAAGTCCCCGACGCACGGACTGCCGCCGCAAACGGTTCCGTAGCCTCCATCGTGAAACACGAGATGTCGCTCGGGCAACGGCTCGTGGGGCCCCGGGAGCGTGCCGCCACGCACGATGTGAAGTGGACCGCCGAAGCCCTCGGTGATGAGCAGCTCGTCGATGCCGTCGCCGTCGAATTCGAGCATCTGAGTGTAGAGAATCTGGTAGTCTGTGGGGGCCGTGTAGTTGCCGAGCGCCTGATCGACGCCGAAATCGCCGGTCACCGCGTCGGCGGCGGAGAGGAAGTAGAGCGCGTCCTCTCCGGCACGGGCCCTGGCGTCCGCCAGAAGGAACTCGGAGACGCCGTCCCCGTCGAGATCGCCGACATCGCCATGGATTCCGCCCGCGTAGGGCAGGTCGAAGCGCCCCAGCGCCACGTCCTCCACGAAGGCATCGCACAAGGCCCGCGCATCGGCGCCCGATACGACGTACCCATAGTTGTTTGCGCGGAAGGCGAACTCGGGGAGGCCATCTCCATCCCCATCGCCGATGGCGGCCACGTTCCCACCCCAGGCGAGCGAATCGCCGCCCTCGGTCGTAACGTCGCAACGCGGATGGGCGTCCGGTGCGTCGTACTCGCCGCCGAAGTGGAGTTGGTAGACGATGTCACTGACAATCCCGTCGTTTCGCCCCATCGCGTCGGCGCGGCCGTCCCCGTCGAGATCCACGCCTGACAGCGCGAGGGCGGTGTAGTCCTCCTGCATCCAGGACAGCCAGAGGGCGTCACGATCGCGGTAGGAGCCGGACCGCTCGCCCGGCCCCGAGATGGGGCCGAAGTGGATCGCCACCCCCCACCCACCGGTCTCCGACACGAGCAGGTCGTCGAGGCCGTCCCCGTCGACGTCGCCGCCCGGCACGGCGCCCTGGAGGTACGAGAAGCCGTCCTGCTCGAAGTGGTGCCAGGCCTCCTCCGGCGCGTTCGTGCGGAGTGGGAAGGTGGGGTCGCCCGCATAGAGCAGGAGATCGTCGTCCACCAGGTTCGCGAACACGAGGTCGGTGCGACCGTCCCCCGTCACGTCGCCCACGGTACCTGCGTTGCCGTACAGCGCGAGGGTGTCCAACACCTGGTGGCCCGAAGCCTGTACCGGCGCCTCCGCGCCGCACACGCCAGGGGCCAGCGGCTCGCCGTCGCAGTCCTGGTCGATCGTGTCGCAGTACTCGGGAGCGCCGGGGTACACCCACGGGTTCCCGTCGTCGCAGTCGGCGCCCCCGTGCTCCGGCGCGGCGTGGCCGTCGCCATCAGCATCGCCGGGAACGGCGGTGTCGGTGTCCTCGGCGGTGTCGGTGTCTCCTCCGGAGTCGGTGTCGCCGCCGGAGTCGGCGTCCACGGCGGTGTCGGTGTCCTCCGCTGACTCGGTGTCCGGCGCGGGGATGTCCGGGCCGGCGCATGCGAGCAAGAGGGGGAGCGAGAGGATCACCAGGTCACCTCGGCGTCCCACCAGCTCCCGCCCGCCGTCGCGGCGTACGCTCGGTATCGGTCCTCGATCCCGCAGTCATCCTGGCGCTTGAAGGCCTTCATGTCTTCCTCGCCGAGCGTCCGGACATCCGTACACGTGGCACTCGTCGATCATCCTACAACTTCCCGCTCCGCCCCGGCGGCGCCACCCGATCCTCCAACTCGAGCCCCGTCGCCGTGTGCACCCGCTCCCGCGCGGCCTGCAGGAGCAGCCGCAACTGGCGTGCGGTCGCGTCGCCGCGGTTGGTGAGCACGGTGGGATCATCCTCGGCGAGCACGGCGCCGCCGAGTCGCAGACCGCCGAGGCCGAGGTTGGCCATGAGCGTGGGGAGCGGAGGCAGGTTGCGACGCTTGTGGTCGCGGAAGGCGCGCCCGGCGGGCGGCGGGGTCACCTTCACGCCGGGGCGGAGGAGCGCGGCCACGACGAGCGACTTGGGATCGGGCTTCACCTCGGTGGCGCCGCCGACCTCGAGGTCCTCGATGCCGCGGGAGCGAAAGCGCCGAACCCGCGCGACGGCCGGGGCGATCCACCCGTCCTCCCAGGCGTCGGCGAGGGTGCCGGGGGCGCGCGCGAACGCGACGTAGCCGGTGCGGAGGCCGAGCAGCGCGAGCGGCACGGCGGCGCCCACCCAGAGGCCGCCCTCCCCTTCGCGGATGGACTCGAAGCCGACACCGAGGCGCAGCGCCACGCCGGTGAGCCCGCCCTCGGGGGGCATGGCGTCGCCGAACGGGGCGACGGGCCGCAACGCCAGCTTCTCCGCGCGCGCCGCCTTCACGACGGCGAGGAGGGCGGGCTCGTCGGGCACCTCGACCCAGAGCTCGAAGCTGCCGCCGGTGCGGAGCGGGAGGTGGCGCGCCATGGGCTCCTCCTCGCGGGCCGGCACGCCGCCGAGGAGGCGCACGGCACGCGCGACGGGCGCCTCCACCGCGGGCGCCTCCACCGCGGGTGCCTCCCCGACGGCGTCCGCGGGGGCGTCGGGGTCGATCCCCTCCCCCTCCGCGAGCCCCTCGGTAGCGTCCGGTGCGCTCATCCCTCCGCGGGCCCCCGCAACCGGACGGCCAACCCGCCACACACGCGGTTCACATCCCCCGCGCCGAGGGTGATGACGATGTCGCCGGGGCGCACGAAGCCCGCGAGGTGCTCCACCGCGCCGTCGAGGTCCGCGACGCCGACCACGCTGCGGTGGCCGTGATCGGAGAGGCCGCGCACGATCCGCGCGGCGTCGATGCCGTCAATGGGCTTTTCGCCCGCGGCGTACACCGGGCACACGACGACGTGCGTAGCGGCGTTGAACGACGCGCAGAAGTCCTCGTAGAGGTCGGCCACGCGGCTGTACCGGTGCGGCTGGAACACCGCGACGATGCGACGGCCGTCGAAGCCCTCGGAGGCCGCGGCGAGGGTGGCCTGGATCTCGATCGGGTGGTGGCCGTAGTCGTCGACGATCAGTACGCCACCGACGTCCGCGCGCTCCGAGAAGCGGCGATCGACGCCGCCGAAGCCGTGCAGCGCCTCCTGGATGCTGGCGAACGGGATGTCGAGCTCCAGCGCGACCGTCGCGGCGGCCAGCGCGTTGAGCACGTTGTGGCGGCCGGGCATGTCGAGGCGCAGCTCGCCGAGCACCTCGTCGCGGCGCCACACCCGGAACTCGATGGTCCGCCCCACCTGGCGCACGCGGTCGGCGCGCACCTCGGCCTGGGCGCCGAACCCGTAGGTGAGCGCGCGGCGGCGCAAGCGCGGGAGCATGCGCTGGACCACGGGGTGATCGAGGCACACGACCGAGAACCCGTAGAAGGGCACGCGGTTGGCGAACGACACGAAGCCGTCGACGAGCGCGTCGAAGCTGCCCCAGTGCTCCATGTGCTCGGGATCGATGTTGGTGATGACCGCAACGGTGGGATCGAGGAGGAGGAAGCTCCCGTCCGACTCGTCGGCCTCGGCCACGAGGTAGTCCCCGCCGCCGAGCCGCGCGTTGCTGCCGAGCGCGTCGAGCCGCCCCCCGATGACGACGGTGGGGTCGAGGCCGGAGCGGTGGAGGCACGTCGCGAGCATCGACGTGGTCGTCGTCTTGCCGTGCGTGCCGGCGACGGCGAGGCCGTACTTCATCCGCATGAGCTCCGCGAGCATCTCCGCGCGCGGGATCACCGGGATCTTGTGCTGGTTGGCGGCGACCACCTCGGGGTTCTGGTCGGACACCGCGGTGGAGCGCACCACGACGTCGACCCCGTCGACGTTCGAGGCGTCGTGCCCGATGAACACGCGCGCGCCGAAGCCCCGCAGGCGCGCCACCACGGCGCTCTCCTTCATGTCGGACCCGCTCACCGCGAAGCCCATGTTGGCGAGCACCTCGGCGATGCCGGACATGCCGCTGCCGCCGATGCCGATGAAGTGGACCTTGCCGAACTTGCCGCGGAACATCAGGCGCCCCCGCGCACGAAGGAGCCGGGCCGCGCGGGGGTCCGGGCGGCGTCGGGAACGCGGGCGGGCTCCGTCTCGCGGGCCTCCGCCGACACCGACAGGAGCACGCCGACCGCGGCGAGGTTCACCATCATCGCGCTCGCGCCGTAGCTGATGAACGGGAGCACGAGGCCCTTCGGCGGCACGAGGCTCGTGACGACGCCGAGGTTGAGGCACGCCTGCGCGACGATCATCGTGGTGAACGTGCTCGCGAGCAGCGCGCCGAACGGATCGGCCGCGCGGCGGGCGATGGAGAAGCCGCGCCAGGCGAACGCGCCGTAGAGCGAGAGCAGGATGACGATGCCGACGAGCCCGAACTCCTCGCCGAGCACCGCCGCGATGAAGTCGTTGTACGGCTCCGGCAGGTAGAAGAGCTTGGCGGAGCTGTCCCCGGGGCCCTGCCCGAGGAGGCCGCCGTGGTGCATGGCCAGGAGCGACTGACACACCTGGTACCCATCGCCCGAGCAGTCGGCGAACGGGTCGACGAAGCTCATGAGGCGCTTGATGCGGTAGGGCTCGGCCACCATGAGCACGCCGAGGCCGAGCACCATCGCGCCGCCGCCGGCCACGATCCACGCCCACCGGAGCCCCGCGAAGAAGAACATGAGCCCGGCGAGCACGGTGATGATCGCGGTCGAGCCGAAGTCGGGCTGGAGCGCCACGAGCACGAGCGGGATGCCGAGCCCGGCGGCGGCGCCGAGGAGCACCTTCTTGTCGTGGATGTCCGCCCGGTTCTTGTGGAGCCAGGTCGCGAGGCAGACGAGCAGGACCACCTTGAGGAACTCGGCCGGCTGGAAGTGGATCCCGCCGACGCCGAACCAGCGCGCGGATCCGTTGGCCGCGTGGCCGACCCCGGGCACCCAGACGAGCAGCAGCGACGCCGTCGTGAGCACCCAGAGCGTCGAGGACCAGGCGCGCAGCCGCTTGTAGGGGAGCCGCGCGAGGACCACGAGGAAGAGGAGGCCGAGGCCGGCCGCGACGCCCTGGCGCGTGACGTGGTGCAGGGCGTTCTTGTACTGGTCCGCCGCGATGAACGCGCTGGCCGAGTACACCATCGCCAGGCCGAACGCCACGAGCGTCAGGGTGAGGAACAGGAGCGGGAGGTCGTAGCGGCGCTTCATGCGGGCAGCCCTCGCACCTGGGCGCGGAAGTGGCGCCCCCGGTGCTCGAAGTCGGTGAACGCGTCGAAGGACGCGCAGGCGGGCGAGAGGAGGACGGTGTCGCCGTCGCGGGCCTCCTCCCCCAGGAGGGTGACGGCGTCGTCGAGGCTCGGCACCCGGCGCGTCGTGA
This sequence comes from Deltaproteobacteria bacterium, assembly GCA_036676765.1. Lineage (GTDB taxonomy): Bacteria > Myxococcota_A > UBA796 > UBA796 > SXON01 > CAJBVW01. Next base: position 27,557 of record JAKFCH010000225.1, on the reverse strand, counting down.
GGCCACAGGCGCCGAGCACGTCGGCGATGTGCGGGCCGGCCTCCCCGAAGCACACGACGCCGCGCACCTTGCGGAGGGGCTCGGCGAGCGCCTCGTAGGCGGCGCCCTCCTTGCCGCGGCCGCCGAGGAGGAGCCAGGTGGCGGGGCCGATGCCGCGGACCGCGGCGAGCGCGGCCTCGACGTTGGTGGCCTTGGAGTCGTCGATCCAGGTCACGCCCCGCCGTACCGCCACGCGCTCCATGCGGTGGGGCAGCCCGGTGAGGCCCGCGAGGCGCAGATCGTGGCGCCACAACCCGCCGCAGACCGCGAGCAGGGCGGCGCAGGCGACGTTCTCGCGGTTGTGCGCGCCGGGAAGGTCGAAGCCGTCGAGGGACAGCTCGCCGGGATCGTGCACGCCGTCGAGCACGATGCGGTCGGGGAGCAGCGTCACGCCGGGGCTCCCGCCGAGCCAGAGCCGACGGCCCGGGAGCTGGCTCGACAGGCGGATCAGCCGCGCGTCGTCGAACGGCACGATGGCGTGGTCGGCCGGGCCCATCCGCGCGAACAGGCGGCACTTGGCGGCGCCGTAGGCGTCCATCGTGCCGTGCCGCTCGAGGTGATCGGGCGTGAGGTTGAGGATGGCGGCGGCGCGGGGTCGGAAGCCCGGGATCAGCCTGGGGCGGGGGTCACGGACCCCCGCAACGCCCCCCTCGGTGGCGAGCGGTCCCCCTCCGGGCAGCTCCATCTGGTAGCTGGACACCTCGACGACGCACATCTCGAGGTCCTGGCCGACCGCGAGCGAGAGCGGCTGACCGAGGTTTCCGCCGGTGAACGTGCGGAGGCCGGCGCGCTCGCAGAGCTGGCCGAGCAGGTGGGTCGTGGTGCTCTTGCCGTTGGTGCCGCTCACCGCGAGGATCGGCGCGGTCAGGAACGCCGCGGCGAAGGCGAGCTCGCCCACCACCTCCACGCCGGCGGCGATCGCGGCCTGCAGATCGGGCTGTCGCGCCGGCACGCCGGGCGAGACCACGACGAGGTCGGCGTCGACGAAGTCGGCGCGCCGATGGGCCCCGTAGACGGGCTCGGTGCCGGCCACCACCGGGGCGTCGGGCCGGAGATCCGTGCACGTCACGCGCGCGCCCCTGCGCACGGCGAGCTCGGCGGCGGCGACGCCGGAGCGGGCCATGCCGACGACGAGCACGCGCTTGCCGCGCAGATCGGGTCCGGTGGTGGCGGGCGCCTCGTTCATCGCAGCTTCAGCGTGGAGAGGGCGACGACCGCGAGCAGCGCCGAGATGATCCAGAACCGCACGATGATCTTCGGCTCGCTCCACCCGATCTTCTCGAAGTGGTGGTGGATCGGCGCCATCTTGAAGAGCCGCTTGCCGGTGCGCTTGAACCAGAACACCTGCGCGATGACCGAGAGGGTCTCCATCACGAAGATGCCGCCCACCAGGGCGAGCAGCATCTCGTGCTTCGTGATGACCGCGAGCGCGCCGAGGCCGCCGCCGAGCGCGAGCGAGCCCACGTCCCCCATGAAGATCTGGGCGGGGTAGCAGTTGAACCAGAGAAAACCGAGCCCGGCGCCGACCACCGCGAGCGAGAACACGGAGAGCTCCCCGGCGCCCGTGATCTGCGGGATGCCGAGGTAGGCCGAGAACTCGGCGTGGCCGGCCACGTACGCGAGCACGGCGAACGTGCCGGCGCTGGTGATGGTCGAGCCGATGGCGAGGCCGTCGAGGCCGTCGGTGAGGTTGACCGCGTTCGACGCGCCGACGAGCACGAACACGCCGATGAGCACGTAGAGCCAGCCGAGGATGTCGGGGGCGCCCACCCAGAGCTCCGCGAAGTCGATGATCGCGTGCTTGAAGAACGGGAGGTGCAGCCGCGCGTCCATGATCCCGGTGACGTAGGCGCCGCCGAACACGACGAGGCCGATGGCCGTCTGCCAGAAGAGCTTCCACCGCCCGGCGAGGCCGTCCGCGGTGCGCTCCATCACCTTCTTCCAGTCGTCGTAGAAGCCGATGGCGCCGTAGCCGAGGGTCACGACGACCACCATCCAGAGCCGCGGCTCGTCGATCCGGCCCCAGAGGAGCGTGGCGAGCGCGATGCCCGCGAGCATGACGACGCCGCCCATGGTGGGGGTGCCGACCTTGTTCTCGATGTGCTCCTGGGGCCCGTCGGTGCGGATGATCTGCTCCATCCGCTTGTGCCGGAGCCACCCGATGAACGCCGGGTAGGCGACGTAGCAGACGACGAGCGCGGTCACGAACGCCGAGGCGGACCGGAACGTGACGTACCGGAACACGTTCATCGGCCCGTCGAGGGACTGGAGGAGGAAGGTCAGCATCCGGGGGCTACTCCAGCGTTTCCGAGGGTGTGGAGCAGTTCGGCCGCGACGGCGGCATCGTCGAACGGAGCGGCGCCGGCGCCGGTCTCCTGGGTGGCCTCATGGCCCTTCCCCGCGATCAGCACGATGTCGCCGGGGCGGGCGGCCTCGAGCGCGGCGGCGATGGCGGCGCGGCGGTCGGGCTCCACGCGGTGCGGGCGGTCACCGATCCCGGGGAGGATCGCCTGGATGATGGCGAGGGGGTCCTCGGAGCGCGGGTTGTCGGAGGTCACGAACACGAGATCGCTCCCGTCGGCGGCGGCCTTCCCCATGAGGGGGCGCTTTCCGCGGTCGCGATCGCCGCCGCAGCCGAACACGGTGAGGATCCGCCCGGGCGTGAGGGCGCGGAGGGCGGCGAGGACGCGCGCGAGGGCGTCGTCGGTGTGGGCGTAGTCGACGAGCACGGAGATTCCGCGGTCGTTCGGCACGGCCTGGAGCCGCCCCGGGATGAACGGGAGCGTCGCGAGGCCCTCGCGGCAGGCGTCGAGGGGGATCCCGGCCGCGAGGGCGCCGCCGAGCGCGCCGAGCGCGTTGTCGACGTTGTGGGCCCCGACGAGGCGCATGCCGCCTTCGAAGGTGCCCATCGGGGTCACCCAGCGGGCGGTGGTGCCGTTCGGCGAGCTCACGACGGCCTCGGCGCGCAGATCCGCGCCGTTGAACCACCAGGTCGGCCGGTCGGCGGGCGCCATCGCGGTAGCGGCGGGATCGGCGGCGTTGAGCACGGCGGTGCCGGCCAGCAGCTCGTGGAAGAGGCGTGCCTTCGCGGCGGCGTAGGCCTCCATCGTGCCGTGCCAGTCGAGGTGATCGCGGGTCAGGTTCGTGAAGATGGCGCTCTTGAACGGGATGGCGTCGATGCGGTGCGCGGCCAGCCCGATGCTGGAGGCCTCGATGGCCACGAACCCGCAACCGGCGTCCCGCATCCGCGCGAGCAGCGCCTGGATCGTCGGCGAGTCGGGGGTCGTGTGCGCGGTCGGGAGCTTCACGTCGTCGACGTAGTGGCCGGTCGTGCCGACGACGCCCGCCCGAACGCCCGCCGCGCGGGCCATGGCGGCGAGCAGGAAGGTGGTGCTGGTCTTCCCGTTGGTGCCGGTCACGGCCACGACGGGGAGCGCGGCGCCGGGATCCCCAAGCCGCGCGGCGCACAGCGGCGCGAGCGCGAGGCGGGTGTCGGCCACGCGCACGACGGTCGGCCCGGCGGGAACGGGGCGGTCCTGGTCCACCACCACGACGGCGGCGCGCGCCATCGTCGCGAGGCAATCGTGCCCGTCGAAGCGGGCGCCCTTGATGGCGACGAACACGTCGCCCGCGCCGACCTCGGCGTCCTTGTCCGTCACGATGCCCACGGGCCGATCCACCCGCCCCGAGACGGCGAGCGGGACGATCCGGCTGAGGAGGGAGGAGAGGAGCATGGGCGGAGGGGCCCCGAAAGGACCCGGGGGGGGGTGGGGGGGCGTCTCCAGGACGGGACCGGCAATTCAGCACGGAAGGAGGAAGAGCACGGCTGCGGGGTGGCGGTCGCGCGCGCACGCGGGGTGCCGGGCGGCGGGGTTGGTGCGGCCCGGTCGGGGAGGAGATCTCACCCCATGCGGGGAGAGCGCGCGCGGAGTGGCCGGAGGAACACCCGGGGAGAGTGTTCCAGGCCCCACATTTTTGCGCGGGCCCGTCCTGGAGACGGAAGCGGAGATGGGAAAGAAGAGGCGAAGTGTCGGAAAGTGGAGTCAGTTCAAGCGGATGCGCACCGGCTCACCGGCGGCGACGGCGGTGCCGGGCGCCGGGGCCTGCTCCGCCACGCGGCCGAAGCCCGCGACCTGGAGATCGAGGCCCGCGGGGCCGAGGCCGGTGAGGGCGTCGCGCAGGGTGCGACCGTGGAGGTCGGGGAGGATCCATCCGCCCTTCCCGTCCGTGGCCAGCTCCAGGGGCAACGCGGCGGGCGCCGCCCGGGCGAGGAGGGCGTCCTCGGGGTCGACGGGAGGGGGCGCCGGCAGGACGACGGGCGGCAGGTCCTCCCCGTCCGGCCCCTTCGCGACCAGGATCTTCGGCGCGGGCGGATCCGGCTGGATGCCGAGGTAGCGCATGGAGAAGGTGGCGATGCTGGCGAAGGCCGGCCCGGCGACGATGCCGCCGTACTTGGAGCCGACGGTCGGCGTGTCGACGACGACGACGATGGCGATCTCGGGCCGGTCCGCCGGCAGGAAGCCGACGAAGGAGCCGATGCGCTTCGTCGCGCTGTAGACGCCGTTCTCGACCTTCTGGGCGGTGCCCGTCTTGCCGGCCACGCGGTAGCCGTGGATCCGCGCGCGGGTGCCGGTGCCGCCCTCGTCGATGACGGTCTCCATCATCGCGGTGATCGTGCGCGCCGTGTCCTCGGACAACACGCGGCGGTCGGTACGCGGCTCGCGCTGGGTCTCGACGGCCCCGTCGCCGTCGAGCACGGCGTCGATGAGCATCGGGGTCATGCGCACGCCGCCGTTCGCGATGGTCGCCACCGCCGCGGCGAGCTGCACCGGCGACGCGGTGATGCCCTGCCCGAACGACGTGGTGGCGAGCTCGATCGTGCGCACGTTCGCCGCCGTACGCATCTGGCCGGACACCTCGCCCGGGATGCCGAGCTGGGTCGAGCGGCCGAAGCCGAAGGCCTTGAGGTAGTCGAACACCTTCACCGGCCCGAGCATGAACCCGAGCTTCGCCGAGCCGATGTTGGACGAGTACTTGATCACGTCGGTGACGCTGATGGCGCCCTTCGGGTGGTCGTCGTGGATGGTCCGGCCGCCGATCGACCAGGCGCCGAGCTCGCAGTCGACGATCGTCGAGGCGGTGACGTGGCCCTCTTCGAGCGCGGCCGCCACGATGAACGGCTTCATGACCGAGCCGGGCTCGATCTGGTCCATCGCGGGCCGGTTCTTGAAGTCCTCCTGGCGGGCGCGCGAGCTGCCGTCGTTCGGGTTCCCGGCCGGGCGGGTGGCGAGCGCGAGGACGGCGCCGGTGTCCACGTCCATCACGACGGCCATGGCGGCCTCGGGCCGGGAGAGGAGCATCGCCTCGTCGAGGGCGTCCTCGGTGGCGCGCTGGATGGCGGCGTCGATGGTGAGCCGCACGGAGCGGCCGCCCTTCCGCAGCCGCGCCTCGTCGACGCCCGCCTCGATGGTGCGGCCCTTCCGGTCGCGCGCCTGGAGGATGCGGTAGGTCTCCCCGGCGAGCTCGGTCTGGAGCATCTTCTCGAGGCCGGCGGCGCCGTCGTCCTTGGCGTCGGTGTACCCGATGAGCGGGGCCGCGAGGTCCTTCCCCGGGTACATCCGCACGGGCTCCTCCTCGAGCCACATCACGTCGCGCGGGAGGCCGGTGACGAGCGCACGCGCGGTCGCAGGATCGAGGCTTCCGCCGAGGCGGACCTCCTGGAGGACGTTCCCCTGCGCGTTCCGCGCGGCGAAGCGCCCCGTGATCCACGCCTCGGTGCGGCCCGTGGCGGCCGAGATCGCGGCGATCCGCTCCGCGGCCTGCTGCTCGGAGAGCTTCGCGGGGTTGGCGTAGAGTGCGGGCAGGCTCACGGTGTAGGCGAGCACGCGATCGTTGCGGTCGAGCAGCGCGCCGCGCTTGCCCTTCATCTCGACGGCCGACTGGAACTGGTCGCGGCCACGCGCTTCGAGCCGCTCGTCCGGCATCACCATGAGCCAGCTCGAACGCAGCGCGATCGCGCACAGCGCGAGACCGATGCCGCCGAGGACCCAGAGGCCGCGCGTGCTGCTCTCGGCGAGCATCTGCGCGTCCACCTCCGCCGGGCTCGGCCGACGGGGGCGGGGCGCGCCTCCGTGCGGGGGCTGCCGGTAACGGATGGTGGTGGGCTTCTTCACGGCGAGACGGCCTCGTCGACGACGATGGTGGCGACGGGGGGCACGAGCGAGAGCGCCACGGCGGTCTCGGCGAGGCGGCCCGGGTCGCGGAGGAGGGCGCGCTCGACGAGGAGGCGCTCGTGCTGGATCTCGGCGCGGGCGAGCGCGCTGCGCGCGGCGTCGAGCTCGAGCGCGGTCGCGCGCACCGCCATGCGGGTCCACACGCAGGCCGCGAGGGTCACCGCGATGAGCAGCATGGCGCCCACCCAACGGAGCAGCAGGAGCAGCTCGCCGCGGTCGGCGTCGAGGGCGGGCCCGAGGGTGCCCCCGGTGGTGACGCGGCGGGTGTCGACGGTGGCGGTGCTCATGGGAGACGCTCCAGGGCGCGTAGGCGGGCGGATCGGGCGCGGGGGTTCGTGGGGTCGCGCTCGTCCCCCTTGCGGGCACGGCGCTCGACGAGGCGGAAGCGAGGCGCGACGAGGGGATGGCCGCGGTAGTCGACCGGCGCGCCGTCCCCGGCTAGGGCGCGGAAGGCCTGCTTGACCGCGCGGTCCTCGAGCGAGTGGAAGGCGATCACGACGAACCGCCCGCCGGGCGCGAGGCACTCGGGCACGGTGCGCAGCGCCGCCTCGAGCTGCCCGAGCTCGTCGTTGACGGCCATGCGGAAGGCCTGGAAGGTGCGGGTCGCGGGGTGGATGCGCCCGTCGCCGCGGCCGATCGTCCGCGCCACGACGTCGGCGAGCTCGCCGGTGGTGCGGAGGGGGCGGGCGGCGAGCACGGCGCGGGCGATGCGACGGGCCTGGCGCTCCTCCCCGAGCTTGAACAACACGTCGACCAGCTCGGCATCGTCCACGTGATCGAGCCACGCGGACACCGGCTCGCCGGAGGACGGATCCATCCGCATGTCGAGGGGGCCGTCGTTGCGGAAGGAGAAGCCGCGGGAGGCCGTGTCGAGCTGGGGCGAGGAGACGCCGAGGTCGAGGAGGACGGCATCCGCGCGCCGATCCCCGAGCACCTCGGGGATGCGTGAGAAGGGCGCGTGGTGGAGCTCCAGGCGGTCCCCACAACGATCTCCGAAGCGCGCGCGCACGGCGGCGATCGCCTCGGGGTCGCGATCGAGGCCCACGAGGTGGACCCCGTGATCGAGCAGGGCCGCGGCGTGGCCGCCCCGGCCGAGCGTGCCGTCGACGACGAGCGCGCCGGCCCGGGGCGCACAGAGCTCGACGACATCGTCGAGCAGCACCGGCCGATGACCGTGTGGTTCCGCCTCACGCACTCGCCCCTCCCCTCGCCGAGGTGGACGCGGCGAATTCGGCCGCCATCCAGGCGCCGAGCCGCTTCTCGTCCCAGATCTCGACGCGATCGGCGAGGGAGACCAGCACCGCATCGCGATCGATGCCGGCGTAGGCGCGGAGGTTGGCGGGCAGGAGCACGCGCCCCTGGCGGTCGATCTCGATCTCGATCGCGAACCCGAGCCGGAGGCGCTGCATGCGCTCGACCTCCGGGTCGAAGGAGTCCAGCGCCAGGAGCGGCGCCTCGACGTTCTTCTTGAAGTCGTCCTTCGTGTACGCGCGCAGATGGTCGCGGTGGACGATGCAGACGAGCACATTGGTGCCGACGTGATCGAGCTGGGCCTTCAGACGCACCGGTAGCGTGATCCGACCTTTCGGATCCACGGAGAGCGGCGTGTTGAGGCGCACGTCGAGCATCAGGGCGAGCTCTCTCCCGGTGGGGGGCTCAAACCAGCGGTGGCCTCCGCTGGCGATCCCATATTGATCCACTTTCCCCCACTTCGCAAAGCATCCGACCCCCCGCCCTCCACAAGGCTCCTACTTTGCTTGGGTTTTTTGTGGGGAAAAAATCGGAGGGGTCGCCGGCCGTGGGGCCACGGGTCTCCCGCCTCGCGCCGGGCCGCGATAGACGTTCGACGTGAGCAAAGACCCCTCCCGATCCCGCCGGAACGTCTGCAAGAACCGTCGCGCGAGCTTCGAGTTCGAGCTGTTCGAGACCTACGAGGCCGGGCTGATGCTCCTCGGCTCGGAGGTGAAGAGCCTCCGCTCGGGCAAGGGCAACCTGGAGGACGCCTACGTCGGCTTCGACCCCCTCGGGCATCCCCTGCTGATGAACGCGCACATCGCGCCGTACCCGCAGGCGAACATCCAGAACCACGAGCCCACCCGCCCCCGGCCGATGCTCATGCACCGGGAAGAGGTGCGGCGGCTCCGCCAACGTGTGCGAGAGAAGGGCCTCACCCTCGTCCCCACGCAGATGTACTTCATCGGCCCGTGGGTGAAAGTGGAGTTCTCGGTCGGCCGCGGCAAGAAGCTGCACGACAAGCGGGCCTCCATCCGGGAGAAAGAGGGCGACCGCGAGGCGAAGCGGGCCATCCGCGGGCGCTGATCCCGGGCCTCGGCGCCGCCGTGAGCGCCGGGCGGAACGCCTCCGAACGGACCGTGGAGGAAAGTGGGGGAGGCGCGAGGAGCGCGCGCACAGGCGTCGAGGGTGATAATCGCTCGCCCCACTCGTCGGAGCACGTATGTCCCGGAAGCTCTTGCTCTTCGGCCTCCTGATGGCCCCCCTCCCCGCCTTCGCGGCGGGGTCCGGCTCCGCGAGCCTCGTGATCGGCGGCGCCGCCGCTGCCGTGCTCGCCTGCGCCGTGCTCGTCGCCATGCCGAAAACGCGCGTCTGGGGCGTGGCCGCCGCCTCGCTCGTCGGCATCGTGGTCGCCGGGTACCTCACCGCCCAGCACGGCGGCACCGGCCCCTCGGTGTGCGACGTGAGCGACGTGTGGAGCTGCGACACCGTCAATCGCAGCGTCTACAGCGAGGTCTTCGGCGTGCCCGTCGCCCTCTTCGGCGTCGCGTTCTTCGCCGTCATGGCGTGGCTCTCCTTGCGCCACGCGTCCGGCGGCGCCGCGAAGGCCCCGGCCGTCATGGTGCTCCTCACCGCGCTGGCGCTCGCGTTCGACGCGTACCTCGCGTGGGCCTCGTCCCGCATCGGCGCGTTGTGCCCCCTCTGCGTCGCGTCCTGGGCGCTCAACGTCGTGCTCGCCGCGGGGTCGTTCCTGCTCTGGCGCGCGGTGGAGCCGCCCTCGGGCAAAGCACTCGCCGACAGCGTCAAGAGCGAATTCGGCAGCATCGCGGTCGTCGGCCTCCTCACCCTCGTGGTGGGCGGGATGGCCTCGCGGGACAGCAGCGCCGCCGGTGGCATCGCGGGCGGCGCGGGCAGCGGCGCCGTCGAGGACCTGTCGCGGTACTACGAGCAGGCGACCGGCCGCATCGAGCTCGACGGCACCGAGCCCGTCATCGGGGCTGCCAACGCCCGGTTCACGCTCGTCGAGTGGGCGGACTTCGAGTGCCCGCACTGCGCCATCATGTCCGAGGAGCTCAAGAAGGTCCTCGAAGAGAACCCGGACGTGAAGCTGTACTTCAAGCACTACCCGATCAGCGGGAGCTGCAACTCGTTCGTCGACGGCGAGCGCCACAAGTTCGCGTGCAACGCCGCGGCCGCGACCGAGTGCGCGCGCCTGCAGGGCCGCTTCTGGGAGCTCTCCCGCCAGATGTTCAAGAACCAGGAGTTCCTCGGCAAGGAGGACATCCGGTTCATGGTCGAGCAGCAGCAGCTGGATCTGGAGGCCTTCGAAGCGTGTATGGCCGATCCGGCTACCGCCGAGGCTGTCCGGCAGGACGTCGCCGCGGGCGGCGTCGCGGGCGTGGAAGGTACGCCCTCGATCTTCTTCAAGGGCGCCTTCGGTGACGAATGGGTTCGCTTCAACGCGGGCAAGGACGGCATCAACGCCGTGCTCGCCGCCGCCCGCGCCGGCAAGCCGCTCCCGCCGGCGCCGCCTCACGCCGAGCACTGACGTGCCCCGCGCCTGGCAGGCCTACGCGGTCACCCTCCCCCGCCCGGCGGTCGCCGCGGTCGGCAAGGGGCTCCTCGCGCTCGGCGCCACCGGGCTCCAGGAGGACCTCCCGGCCGGCGTCACCGCGAAGTTCCGCCAACCCTGGGACACCGGCCCGATGCCCCGCGCCCCGAAGAAGGTGCGGCTCCGCGCCTGGTTCGACGCGCGGCCGGGTGAGGACGCGATGACCGCCGTCCTGGCCGGCTGGGCCTACGAGGACGAGGAGTGGGTGGTCCAGGCCGAAGAAGACTGGGCCGAGGACTGGAAGCGCAACTTCCAGCCCGTCGTCGTCTCCGAGCGGCTCGTCGTGGCCGCCCCCTGGCACGACGTGCCCGGCGCGCTGATCATCGAGCCCGGCAACGCGTTCGGCACCGGGGAACACCCGACCACCCGCGCGTGCCTCCGCGCGGTGGACCGCTTCGCCCGCCCCGGCGGGACCCTGCTCGACGTCGGCTGCGGCTCGGGCATCCTCGCGCTCGCCGGCGCCCGGCTCGGGATGACCGCGCGCGGTGTCGACATCGATCCGGACGCTGTGGTCGCGGCGGACACCGCGGCGCGCGCGAACAAGCTGGACGTGGCGTTCGACACGGCCCCCATCGAGGCGATCGAGGGCCGCTACGACCTCGTCGTCGCGAACCTGTTCGCCGAGGTGCTCGTCGCGCTCGCGCCCGAGATCCTGCGCGTGTCCGCGGGCCCGATCGCGCTCGCCGGCATCCTGGCCGACCGCGCCGACACGGTGCGCTCCGCCTTCGCCGAGCGCCCGGTGCTCGCGGACGAGACGGAGGAGGGCTGGGTCTCCCTCTGGTACGGCGCCCCGTGAGGCGGCTCGTGGTGGCGCAGGTGCCGGAGGCCGGCGAGCGCTGCGTGGCCGCCGCGCGGGAGAGCCATCACCTCCTCCACGTGATCCGCGCCCGGCCCGGCGAACGGGTCCGGCTGGTCGACGGGCACGCCGCCGCCGCCATCGCCGTGCTCGAGAGCGTCGACGAGGCCGGGTGCGCCGTGTTCCTCGTGCTCGAGCGGCTCGTCGCGCCTCCGCCTGCGCCCCGGATCGTGCTGCTCGGCCTCCCGAAGCCGCCGCTCCTCGAGGAGGCCCTCACCCTCGGCACCGAGGGGGGCGCCACGCGCTTCGTGCTCGTGCGCGCGCGCTACAGCCCGCCCGGCGAGCCCCGGGTCGAGCGGCTGGACCGTGTCCTCCGCGCGGCGGTGACCCAGTGCGGTCGCGCCGACGTGCCGCGCGTGGACGGCCCGTGGCGGCTCTCGGAGGCCCTCGGAGACCATTCACTTCCTGGACCCGGCTCCCGGTGGCTCGCCGCGCCCGGTGCGCCTCCGCGGGCCGCTGCGGGGGCCACTGCGGGGGCCACTGCGGGGGCCACGGCGGGGGCCACGGCGCCGAGCGCGGTGGTCGCCATCGGCCCCGAGGGGGGCTGGTCGCCGGAGGAGGTCGAGGCGCTCACCGAGGCGGGCTTCGCGCCGCTCGGCCTCGGCCCGTTCGTCCTGCGCACGCCCAGCGCGGTCGGGGCCGCGCTCGCGATGCTCTGGGACGGCCCGTAGGCGCGCTCAGTCGCGATGATTTCAGTCGCTGGTGATGACGACGGTCACGTCGATGGACTCGCCGCGTGTCCCCACGCCCGCGATCGACCGATCAGTGCTCTTTCCGGAGAACCGGAAGCTCGTGCTGTCGGCGCGGCGGTAGTTCGTGCCGGAGAAGGGGGAGCTGCCGGACTCGTTGTTGCCGCGGCCGCCCAGGTAGGTGTCCCCGTGGAAGGCGTACTCGCGGGCGCGCAGGTGCGCGTTCTGCGAGGCCCAGGCGATGCTCCAGAGGTAGTACATCGAGATGATGACGAGCACGAGCAGCGGCATCATCAGCATCGTCTCGACCACGGACTGGCCGCTCCGACTGCGGCGCTCGAGACCTCGGGTGCGGGAGGGGGTGGCGCGCATCAGTGCTTGAACTTGCTCATGTCCCAGTACTTGCCTTCCAGCAGGCCGTCCATCTGGATGAGCTCGGCGGGGGTGCGGCTGCCGGCGAGGTTCTCGTTCACGCCGGCGAGCCGGGCGCGGTAATCGTCGAACATCGTCAGCTTCGGGTATGTGGTGCCACCGGGGGAGTAGACTCCGAGGATCTGGCTTCCGTTGCCGTTCCGAGTGTTTCCCGAGATGTTTGACGGCCCCATCGAGCCGTCGTAGGGCTTGGCCACGGCGTAGGCGTAGATCTTGTCGTTGCCGCTCGTGGAGGAGCCGCCGAAGTAGCCGCCGTCGCTCCCGCCGCTCCGATAGGCGGTGTCGAGGTACTGGTTCTCCGGCGTGCCGCTGACCCGCCCGGCCACCCACACGTCGGGGTCCTTGGTCTCCTTGTAGAACCAGGTCTTCACGTCGGTGGTCGGACCCAGCATCGGGGGCACGGGCGTGCACTGCCCTGAGGGGGGCATCGGGCAGGTGACGATCACCCGGTAGTTCAGCTTGGTGTCGGTGACCTGGCGGAAGTCTGCGACGGAGGGGATCGTGTACGACGTAGCGCCGGGGCCGTTGAACCCGACGACGAGGTTGAACGTCGTGGGAAACGTCGGGGACCCGAAGAAATCCTCGAAGAAGTGGACCTTGCTGTTCGGGAAGTTCGCCTCGGCGGTGGCCTTGCCCGCGTTGATGGCTTTGCCGACCGTCCGGTTGTAGGGCGCGCGTGCGACGAACCGCCCAATGGCGGCGTTGATCCACATCTCGCAGGTGTCGACCGCCCGCTCTCCGTAGATGCTGTCTGCTCGGCATCCGCACGGGGTGGTCTCGGGAAACGGCACGGCGAGCACGGTCCGGCACTGCTTCACCGCGTCGACGATGCCCTTGTTCAGCTCGACGAGCTCGTTGAGCGACGCGGCCTCCGAATAGGCTGCGGCGTAGACCGCGGCGTCCGCCGTCGTCTGCATGCGGATCTTGTCGTTCACCACGATGCCGACGTTCGTGGCCATCGCGAGCAGAAGCAGCATCGCGAAGATCGACAGCGCGATGAGCACGGCGGCCTGGCCGCGCCGCCCCTTGCGCCCTGCGAGGGGAGCGCGCATCAGCATCCCGACGGGCACTGGTTGTCCCCGTATCGCCGGCTCAGGTTCGTCGTGTTCTCGTACTTCGCCTCCTCCGGGCCCGCGATCACGGTGACCTCGTAGTCGAAGGCCCCGACCCCGTGGGTGAAGGGGAGGTCCGTCTCCCAGGGCAGCGCGATCGACACCGAGCCGCTCCCCGTGCTCGCGCTGACGGTGGCGGCGCGGGTGACGTTGCCGTCGAGCAGCAGGTCGGCGGCGTCGGTCGCGGACTCGCCCACCTGCTGCGCGCGCGCGGCCGCGAACGCCGCGTAGTTCACGTAGTGCGTGCTCCCGAAGAAGAACGCCAGCTCGACGATCATGAACAGGATCCCGAAGATCACCGGGATCATGATCGCGAATTCGACGGTGCTCTGGCCGCGACGGGGGTTCATCGTGCTCCCCTCTCTGCACGGAGCGTGCCGTTCGGGCGATCGGCCGCCGGGGCGGACCCTCGCGAGTGGTGGGGCACCGATGCCCCGCTCCTGCCGCGGCAGGCGCGCCGCACCGGGACCCCGATGCGGCGCCTCGCCATTCCTACTTCCGGCGCCGCAGGGCGAGCGCGAGGGCCGCGCCCGCGAGCACCAGGGCACCGGGAGCACCCCCGCCCGTGGAGGCGCAGCCGCTCGTCGTGTTCACGACGGCCTTGCTGAACGGATCGTAGAGCTTCGTGGCTGCGTCCCACACCGCGAGCTTGCCGGAGGCCCAGTCCTGGTTGCCGTCCGCGTCGAAGACGATGGCGTAGATGTTGTTGTTCTTGCCCGAGTCCGCGGTGTCCCCCGCGATTTCGGGCGCGGTGAAGTGGACCACGGCCGACGTGGTGCTGTCGAAGGTGCCGCCGCCGTCGTCGGTGCTCCACTGGTAGACGAGCGCGTCACGGTCCGCGTCGAACACCATCACGTCCATCGTCACGACCTCGAACTCGAGGCAGGCGCTCTGCTCCATGCGGATGACGTTTCCGACGATGATCGGATCCGAGTCGGTGTCCTCGCAGCCGTCCGCGCTGTCGCGCAGCCCATCGCAATCGTTGTCCAGGCCGTCGCAGACCTCGATCGCGCCCGGGTTGATGGCGGCGTTTGAGTCGTCGCAGTCGTCGTTGTTCTCGGCGTAGCCGTCACCGTCGTCGTCGGAGCGGTCGGTGTTCTCGTCGACGAAGCCGTCGCAGTCGTTGTCCAGGCCATCGCCACGTTCGGGCGCGACCGGGTAGACGAGCTCGTTGTAGTCGTTGCAGTCGCCGTCGTGCTCGGAGTAGCCGTCCAGGTCATCGTCGAAGCCGTCGGTGCCCTCGTCGATGGTGCCGTCGCAGTCGTTGTCCGCGAGGTCGAAGATCTCGGCCGCGCTGGGGTAGGTGAAGATGTTCCCGTCGTCGCAGTCGGCGGGCTCGGAAGCGACGCCGTAGCCGTCCCCGTCGTCGTCGTCCGAGGGGTACTCGGCGTTGACCACCACCGACACGGAGGCGGTGGCGGTCGCGTTGCTGCCGTCCGTGACGGTCACGATGAGCGTGTCGACGCCGGCCTGCAGCTCCTCCGCCGGGACCTCGACGTAGACGTGGCCGGAGTCGTCGATGGCCGTGCAGTCGGCGACGGTCTCCTCGAGGACGAGGCTCCGGACCCGGCAGTCGAGCGAGCCGGCGGGCTGGTTCTGGTCGAAGATGTTGAGCTCGAGCGTGAGCGGGCGGATGCTGCTGTACCGGAAGCCGCTCTCCGGCGAGCGGAGGAACACCGTCGGGGGCGCGTTGTCCGGGTCGCTCCCGTAGTTGCCGGTGATGCTCACGTCGATCGTCGGGTTCGCGGGATCGTCCGTGTAGATGTAGACCGTACACAGGCTGGAGTTCGTGTCGGTCGGGGTGAAGCTCATCTCGACGAGGGTGGACTGCAGCCCTTCGAGCAGGTACTCCGGCCCGGGCTTCAACGTGAACTCGAACGCTTCGTCGCAAGTCGTGGACTTGTCCACGCCGTTGATGGTGATGTCGCCGTTGCCGACGTTCACGATCTCGATGCGCGCCGGCGGCTCCTCAGCCGAGTTGTCGGGGTGCAGGTAGCCGAAGTCGTAGGAGCGCGGGCGAACGACCACCACGCCCTTCTCGTAGTCCGACTCGCCGTGGAGGTACACGACCTGGCTGGCGTGCACGCGGTCGGCGAGGAAGTCGGGGAGGTCCTGGCCGTCGTCGTCCTGCTCCTCCGTGAGCTCGGTTCCCACGGTCTCGACGATGAGCGCGTCGTAGGCCTGCCCACGTGCCTTCGGGGTGAAGGAGACGGAGACGGGGATCTGGCATCCGGCACCAAGCAGAAACAGGGTGCCCTCGGGCGCCGGCTCGCCCTCGTCGGCGCTCCCGGTGTCGTCCGGGTCCGTGACGCCGGTCTCCTCGTCGAGGTCCTTGGCGTCCGCGGACGCGGTGTCCCCGGAGGCGGCGGCCGTACACTCGATGTCGTCGGCGTCCCACGTGACGGTGAAGGCGGAGTTCTCGTCGGCGTCCCCGATGCGGATCGCGCTGACGCCCATCGTCATCCCGCCCTGGTTGCTGACCACGACGCCCCGCTCGATGGTCCCGTTCCAGGCGGCCTCGCCGAAGTCGATGGACGCCTGACCCAGCGAGAGGATCGGGTAGTCGATGTCGACGAAATCCGGCGCCGAGGTGGTGCAACCGGCCTGGAGTGCGAGCGGCAGCGTGAGGGCGAGGAGCACCGACTTGGACATTCCGACTCCAGGAGAGCGTCGCGATCGAGACCGTGGGGCCGACCGTCGTGGACCCGCGACCGTCGAAGGGTAGCCGGGGCTCCGCGTCGATGTCAACGAACCATCAAGAAGGGGCGCGTCCGCTCGGCCCGTGGGCTCGGGGCGACGGAGCAGGCACCGTCAGAGCAGATGGCCGCTCTTCTCCCGCTTGGTGGCGAGGTAATGGGCGTTGTGGGGGTTGGCCGCGATCCGGAGCGGGATGTTCCCGGTGACCGTGATCCCCGACCGGCGCAGGCCGACGACCTTCTGCGGGTTGTTGGTGAGCAACCGCACCGAACGGATGCCCATCTGACGGAGGACCTCGGCCGCGATGTCGTAGCGGCGCAGATCGTCGGGGAACCCGAGCGCGAGGTTGGCGTCGACCGTGTCCATACCGGCATCCTGGAGCGCGTACGCCCGGATCTTGTTCGCGAGCCCGATGCCGCGGCCCTCCTGGGGCAGGTAGAGCACCGCGCCCTTCTCGACGCTGCCGACATAGGCGAGCGCGGCCTCGAGCTGGTCGCGGCAATCGCACTTCCAGCTCCCCATCACATCTCCGGTGAAGCACTCGGAGTGCAGGCGCACCGGCACGTCCTCGGCGCCCTCGAGGCTTCCGCGCGCGACGACGCCGTAGTCGTTCCCGTCCGTCGTGCACTCGTAGGCGAGGACTCGGAACTCTCCGTAGCGGCTGGGGAGCTTGGCCTCGGCGGCGAAGCGGACGACGGGATCGGCGAAGGGGACCACCCGCGGGGGGTGTCGAGCTGCGCGGTCCATTCTGCCTCCTGGACTGCCGGAGGCAGCCCCGTGGGTGTCTTGCCCTTCTCGGTGCGTTCGCACCGACGGCCACGAGATGTGCCGTTTACCGGATCCGGTCCGGACATGAAGACACAATCTGATCCGCTGGACACCCGCTCGTCAACCCCCTCGCAAGAGCGGGTGGATCCGGGGTGACGCAGCTTACGGTGCGTCACCCAAAAACGCGACGACCCCCGCCTCGGATGACCGAAGCGGGGGCCGCACGGGTTCGCCTTAGTTGTTGAGCGCTTCCTTGAGGCCCTTGCCGGCGCGGAACACCGGGATGCGGCGCGACGGAACCTGGATCTCGGCGCCGTTCTTCGGGTTGTGGCCCTTGAACTGGCGGCGCTGGGACACGGTGAAGGTGCCGAAGTCGGAGATGGTCACCTTCTCGCCCTTGGTGAGGGCGTCCTGAACGGTGTCCATGATGATGTTCACGTACAGGGCGGCGCGGATCTTGGGGATGCCTGCCTTGACGGACAGCTGCTCGGTAAGGTCTGCCTTGTTCACGGAGAACTCCTTTCTCGGGGGTGAGAACTTGTAATTGTTGAGAATCTCGAAGATCGGCACTCTTCAGTTTCTTGCGTGTGGCTCATCGGGCACCCCCGCCCGCGAACCCCGGAAAGGTCAGAGAGGACTTCTCTTCCCGGCCCCCAATAAATAGCCGGAAGACCCTAAAGTCGCCAACGACGAAAGGCCGGTTTTTTCACTTTCCAGATAACTCCAAAATCCGCAGATTCTCCAGGGCCGCGCGCGACGTCTCCCCATCGCGCTTGCCCTGGTTCGGCAATCACGTGAACATCGGCGTTCTGGAAACCCATCCGGCGCGATGAACCTGCGGAAGCTCGGCCGGTCCGGCGGAACCCGGTTCATGGGACTTCGCGCGGGTCGACTTCCTACGCCCCCCGGGCCGATGACGCAGCCCCCCGAGGCGGATTCAGCCAGCCGCCCCGCATGTGGAGCGCGCGGGGCACGGCGGTGATGCGCACGGGCGCGGAGCCGAGGCTCTCGCCGTCCCCCTCCAGGGGGATCTCCGATCCGACCCGCACCGAGGTGACGCGCACGCGGCGGAGCTCCGGGTTGTCGCCCATCTTGCCGTTGTAGACCGTGGGGAGGAGCCGCAGCGACTTCGCCATGCCGAACGGGGGGAGGATGCTCAACTCGAAGATGCCGTCGGCCATCGAGCCGCCCTTGCCGACCCACATGCCCGCGCCGCAGTAGTGCCCGTTCGCGCAGAAGGCCGCGAAGGTGTCGAGCTCGGCCTCCCCCGGACCGTCCGGGCCGTCCCAGGACCAGGCCACCCGACGCGGGGCGAACCCCCGGAGCGCGCCCAGCACGGCACCGGCGAAGGTGACGGTCCCCCCCCACCGCTTGCTCGACTCGTTCGCGCGCCGACACACATCGGCGTTTGCCCCGATGCCGGCCACGTTGACGAACACCCGCCGCCTGCCGTCGTCCCAGGTGAAGAGGCCCACGTCGAGCGGGAGCGTCATGCCCGTGCCGGTCATCCAGAACGCGCGGTCGAGGGGGCGCGGGAGCTCCAGGCTGCGCACGAGATCGCCGCCGGTCCCGAAGGGGATGACCGCGAACACGATCTTCGGATTGACGGCGACCCCGTCGGGCACGAGCCCGTTGACCACTTCGCTGCAGGTCCCGTCCCCACCGAGCGCGGCCACGATGTCGGCCTCGCCGGCCGCGGCCCGTGCCAGCTCCGATGCATGGTTCGGCCCCTCCGTCCAGCGCACCTCCACCTGCGCGAATGCACGGTCGGCGGCTCGCAAGATCTGATCACGATTGGCGCCCGCGCGGCCGCCCCCGGCGCGGGGATTCGCGATCACGACGAGCCGCTCCCCGCGGTTCTGGGTGCCAGCGGAGGCCTGGGAGGAGGAAGCGTCAGTCATCCGCACGTCCGGGGGAGTCGGTGGGGCCAAGGATCCGAGCGCCGTGCGCCCGGAGCCAACGGGCACATTCCTCGTCGGCACAGCTCGTCGGCGCGCCGCCGAGCAACCGCACGTTCTCTTCGGCAACCTGACGCGCGGCGTCGGGCTCCCGCTCGGGGAACCCCTCGCGACGTCCGCAACAGGCGAGCTGCCCTGGCCCCGGGCGGGGGCCGGCGTGGCAGGTGTGGAAGACGACAGCCCCCGCGGGGGCCGAAAGGCGTCGCACACGAATTCCCGCTGCCTGGGCCACCTCTTCCACGGCGCCGGAGCCGGTCACGATCTCCCGGCCCGCGAGATGCGCGGCGACCGCGGGGATGACGTCGGGGTTGCCGAGCCGCCACGCGGCGTGGCCGAGGCTGTCCGGCGTCCGCAGCACCGCCACGGCGATGCCCGCGGCCTCTCCCCAGCCCCCCGACCAGTCGGAGGCCCCGGTGAGCACGCAGACGACGGCGCCGTTGCCCTCGATGGGGGCCAGCGCCTCCGGAACAGGAGGCACGACCTGTGGCGCGCGCCACGCGGCGAGGCGCTCCGCGACCGGGATGTGCAGCTTGCAATGGGCGGTGCAAGCGCCACAGCCGAGGCACAGGGAGGTGCCCGCGAGGGCGTCGGCCGGCGACAACGCGCCCCGCTCGGTGAGGAGCGGCACCGCCATCATCGCCGACGCGGTGGCGGACTCGGCGCCGGTGGCCACCGCGACGGGGCAGACGTGCCGGCACAAACGCGGGCAGTAGGCGCAGGTGGTGAAGTCCGCGGCGCTCATGGCGCGCTCCTGTGGGCCGGGACGAAGCGTGGGTCCGCGAGCGCCTCGGCGCGGGCCGCGAGCTCGACGGCCGCGGGGCCCCGGAACTCGACGACGCCCTCGAGGATCCGCGCGGGCCGGAGATCGGCTGCGAGACAGGCCCCCTCCGACACGGCCACGCGCACGAACGGCTCCCCCCGACGTACGACGGGGACCGTGAGGGTTTCGTAGGACTCCGCCGGGAGCGTGGCGCGGGGATCCGGCCCCGCGGCGCTCCGCGGGACCGCGACGAACACCGCCCGACGCCCATCGAGGCGGGCGCTGGCGCCCAGCACCCGGGACTCCCACGGCTGGCGCGGGCCGGCGGCGCTCTCCGCGAGCGTCGACGCCGTGGGGAAACGAAGCTCCCATCCCTCTCGCGCGAGCCACGCGTCGCGCTCCACGGCGGGCTGTCGCGCGTCCAGGGTGGCGATCTGTGCGACCGCATCGACACCGAGGGCCGGCGCTTCGGGCTCGGCCACGTCGACCGGCGGAAACAGGCGCCCGGGGTTGAGCACGCCCGTGGGGTCCAGCCGCGCCTTCAGGGCATGGTAGCGGGGCGCGATCCCGGCCAGCTCGCGGGCGGCGGCATCCATCTTCAGCTGGCCGACGCCATGATGGTGCGCGACGGTCCCCCCCGCCGCGGCCGCGGCCTCCAGCGCGTCACGCCAGGCGGCGTCGTACACGTCGAGCCGGCCGAGGCCCACGAAGCTGAAGTAGATGCTGCATCCCTCGCGGTAGACATGGGAGAAGTGCGCCATGACGAGCGCGTGCCGGCCCAGCGCCGCCCGCACGCCGGCATACAGGGCCGGCAGGTGCGACCACGTCGTAGCCACCTCCATCGTGTCGGCGAAACCTCCGCGCTCGAAGATCGGCGCGGACTTGTAGCTGACCTCATGGCGGTGGGCGTACCAGTGTTCGCCCAGCTCCTCGCCGAGCGGCTCGCCTGCCGAGAGGAGCGCCGCACCGTGGCGTGCGAGCACTTCGACGACCTCCGGCTCCCCCTCCCACCCGACGATCAGCACGCACCCCGACGACACACCCTGCGCCAGGGCGTTGAGCAACCGCGGGAGGGCGAGGGGCAGGCTGAGGAGGTGGGTGCGAAGCGCCGGAACGGACTCGGCGGCCCGGCGGAACTCCGTGAGCCAACCCGCGCCGGCGCTCGCCTTCGTGGCCGTGCCCTTTCCGGCGAGCCGCGTGTCGACGGGATCGTAGAGCCGGACCACCGCGGGATGGAGGTCGGCCTGGAGCAGCGACCGCATGGCCTCCCACGCCGCCTCGACCGAGGCGAAGCGCCATGCGGCGAAGCGGCGCGCGCCTGGGAGCGGAACGGTCCGCACCAGGAGGTCACTGATGATGCCGAGCCCGCCCTCGGACCCCATGATCCAGGGCCCCAGATCCTCCCCCTCGGCCCAGACCCCGGTGCCGAACCGCGCGGCGGGCGACACGACCCGCATCCCGAGGACCATGTCCTCGAACTTTCCGTACTTGCTCGAGAACTGCCCCGCCGACCGCGACGCGGCCCACCCGCCGACCGTCGAGCACCAGATCGACGACGGGCTGTGGCGCGTGGCCCGCCCCGCGCGCTCGAGGGCATCCTCGAGGTGTTGACCCAGGACCCCCGGCTGGCACCGCACGGTGTCGCCCTCGATGGGGCCGATCCGGTTCATGCGCTTCAAGTCGAGGACGAGCGACCCCGCGCGTCCGGCGGCGGCGCCGCACACGCCGCTCCCGGCGCCGTACGGCACGATCGCGACGCCCTCGGCGCGCGACCACGCAAGGCACTCGGCGATCTCGTCCTCGTTGCGCGGCCACGCCACCACCGCCGGCGACGGGGGGAGCGGGCCGGCGCCCGCGAGCGCGAGCGTGCCGCGAGGCCAGAGGTCACGGGCGTGCGCGATGCGCTCCGCCACGTCGACGGACAGCGGCACGAGGGTGCGGAGACGGTCCAGATCCACGGCGGCGTTCTATCCGTGCATGGCGAAGTGGCACGGACGACGTGTCGGATTGCGGCCCGCGCGCCCAAAACAGTGGGCCAAAAAGAAGCGAGGCGCCCGGGGGTCCGGGCGCCTGCTCGCGGTGAGGAGGGCGGGGGGTACTCGCCAACCTCGGCTCGTCGCGTCTCCACCAGCCCATGATGCAAGCGCCGGGCCAGCAGTGGCTCGACCGCCACAACCCCGCTCGCCACCCAGGTTTTCCACCAGGACGGCCCTCGCCGACCGAGGGCCTGCGGCGATTCAGGACATCCGTGTCGCGGATGCCTGTGCCAGCCCTCGTTCGGCCAACCACGCCGCGAGGCGATCCGCCAGCTCCCAGGGCCGCTCCTCCGGGTGGACATGCTGCCCACCGGGCACCGAGCGGTGTTGCGCACCGGTCACGGCCGACTCCAAAAAGGCTGCTTCTTCGATTGGATAGAGCGGATCGGCATCGCCCCAGAGGAGCAGCACCGGGCATTGGAGGCCGCGCGGATCCGGCAGGGCCCCGAGGCTACCGAGGTACGCCGCCACCGCGGCGCGGGACGAGTCCGTGGCCACGAGGGGGCCGCAGAGCACGGCGACGGTGTCGCGGTCCATCACGTAGGGGTTCACAACGGCCCGGCGGAGGCCCGCCGAGGAGGCCAACCAGCCCAGCCAGGGCCGCGGGCGGAGCACCGTGTTCCGGGCCAACGCCGCGCCGCCCCGGGTGGAGCAGAGGTGCGCGAGGGCCGAGGTGACGGGATCGAGCGCGCGGATCGGCCCGTTGCAGAGCACGAGCGCCGCGGGGGGGACGAGGAGCGCCGCCGCGATGGCGGCCGGGACGGCCAGGCCGTGGGCGATCAACACCGTCGGGCGCTGACGAAGCTCCTGGGCGAGGACCGAGGCCCGGTCCGACCACCCATCCCCCGGGGCGGAGGGATCGATCACGGAGCGCGACTCACCACGGCCCAGCCGCTCGACAACCTGGCGGAAGAGATCGGCGCCGAAGGGGGGGCCAGCGCAGAAGAGGAGGGACGCAGCGGCCCCCCCGCCCCGTTCCGTGGCCGTCATGCGCGCACGCGCGGGTTCTGCGACAGGAAGGGCCGCCGGTGGGAGGGAGGGGGAGCGTGGTCGAATCGAGAGAGGTGCATTAGGTGCCGTTGATTCGTGGCTGGGTCCAGGCGTGTATGACCTGATCGTTGAAGACGCTACCGTTGTCAGCTCGACTGGTCGAGCCGTCGCGGACGTCTGCGTGGAAGACGGGCGAATTGTCTACGTCGGACCGCGTCCCGCCGGGCCCGCGCGCCGCAAGATGCCGGGCATCGGGAAATTCCTGGTTCCCGGGATCATCGACACCCATGTCCACTTCCGTTCACCGGGTCATCCGCACAAGGAAGATTGGGCCAGCGGTACGCAGGCGGCGACCTCCGGCGGCGTGACGACCGTGTGCGACATGCCGAACACCTCGCCCCCTACGCTCACGCGCGCCACCTGGGACGAGAAGCGGGCCCTCGCCGCCGCGGCTTCGCGGGCGAACTACGGGCTCTGGGTCGGGGCCGCGGCCGGCAACCTGCCCGAGATCAACGAGCTCATGGACAGCGGAGATGCCTGCGGCATCAAGGTGTTCATGGGCGCGTCCACCGGCCCGTTGCTGGTCGACGATACCACGCTCGTGCGGGTGTTCGCGGAGACTCGCGGGCTGATGGGCGTCCATGCCGAGGACGAGGCGCTGCTCGTCGGGGCACGCGACCGGTTTGCCGGCAACCCGACGCCGGACCACAACGAGGTGCGCCCGCCCTCTGCCGCGGCCGCCGCGGTGAAGCGGCTCGTGGACCTCTCGCGGGCCTACAACCGGCCCGTCCACGTGTGCCACGTCTCGACGTCCGCCGAGCTCGCGATCCTGGAGGACGTGCGCGGGGTGGTGCCCATCACCACCGAGGCGTGCCCTCACCATCTCTGGCTCTCCACGGAGACGACCCAGGGCAACTTCACCAAGTGCAACCCGCCGATCCGCAACGAGAACGACCGGCGCGCCCTCTGGACCGCGGTTCGTCGCAACCGCATCGACACCATCGGGAGCGACCATGCGCCGCACACCCGTGAAGAGAAGATGCTCCCCTATTGGGAGGCCCCCTCGGGCATCCCCGGTGTCGAGACCACCTTTCCGCTGTTGATCTCCGCGATCCGGCAGGGTCGCCTCTCCATCGAGCGGATGGTGCAGCTCTGCGCCGAGACCCCCGCGCAGATCTTCGGCTTCCATCGCAAGGGTTGGATCAAGGCCGGCTACGACGCGGACTTCGCGCTGTTCGCCGAGACCGACCTGGTGAAGCTCACCACCGCCGACCTGCTCACGCGCGTCGGTTGGAGCCCGTTCGTCGGCCAGCGGCTGGGTGCCAAGCCCGAGCAGGTCTACGTCGCCGGTCGCCTCGTGGCGCAGCGCGGTCGCATCGTCGACGACGACGTGCGCGGCACGCTCGTCCGCCCTGGGGACAAGCCGTAGCGAGCGCAAGCGGCGAAAGGAGTGGTGACCCCTCCCGCCGCCCTCGGGCCCCCGCGCTGCGTCGAATGGGCCCTTCCCATCCGACGCACGTCCCGGCCGCACGCCCCGACGAGTAGTTCCGGGGGCCCGAGCGCTTTCGCCGCGGCGGCTACGCCTCGGCGGGCACCGTCCAGTTGATGCGGGTGGGGGAGAGCGCCCGCTCGAGCTGGTGCAGCATCGCCGGGTTGGCCTCGAGGTGCTCGATGACCTTCTCGCGGCCCTGCCCGAGCTTCACGTCCCCGAAGGAGTACCAGGACCCGGAGCGGGTGACCGTCCCCTGCGACTCCGCCATCTCGACGACCTCCCCACAGCGGTTGATCCCGCGGCCGAACAGGATGTCGAACTCCACCTGCCGGAAGGGGGGCGCCAGCTTGTTCTTCACGACCTTCACCCTCGTGCGGTTGCCGATGGCGTCGTCCCCCTTCTTGACGGCGCCGATGCGGCGCACGTCGAGCCGGACGGAGGCGTAGTACTTGAGCGCGTTGCCCCCGGTGGTCACCTCGGAGGGCCCGAACATCACGCCGATCTTCTGGCGGATCTGGTTGATGAAGATCAGCGTGGTGTTGCTCTTGCTCACCACGTTCGTGAGCTTGCGCATCGCCTTGGACATCATGCGGGCCTGCAGCCCCACCTGGAGATCCCCCATGTTCCCCTCGATCTCGTCCCGGGGAACGAGCGCCGCCACCGAGTCCACGACGATGAGGTCGATGGTGCCCGAGCGGATGAGGGTCTCCACGATGTCGAGCGCCTGCTCGCCGTTGTCCGGCTGGGAGAGGATGAGCTCGGGGAGGCGCACACCGAGCGACGCCGCGTAGGTGGGGTCGAGCGCGTGCTCGGCGTCGATGAACGCCGTCGTACCGCCGGCCGCCTGCATCTCGGCCATCGCGTGGAGCGTGAGCGTCGTCTTGCCGCTAGCCTCGGGCCCGTAGATCTCGATGATGCGGCCGCGCGGGTAACCGCCACAGCCGAGGGCGAGGTCGAGACCGAGCGATCCGCTCGGTGTGACCGCGACCGGCTCACAGGGGCCGTCGAGGCGCATCACCGCGCCCTTCCCGTGTTGCTTCTCGATGGCGGCGAGCGCGGCCACGAGCGCGGCCTGGCGGTTGTTGTCGTTGGTGATCAGCATTTCATGCTCCTGTGCAGAATCCGGCTTCACGGCCGGGTCGATCCGTACGCGTTCCTCGGGCTCGGGCCGCACCACGCGGCCTCCTTCCCGAAGGGCGGGTCACGGAAGAGGGTGCGAGGGTGCGGGCGCGGAGGACGATGCGATCGCCCTCCTCCACGTTCGGAGGGAGCGCCGCGACGGGGACCTCGGTGATGTGGGCGTCGTCCCACTCCAGGACGGCGTAGGGGCCTTCGATGCGGTCGACGGTGACGATGGTCCCGACGACGAAGAGCGCGAGGGTCACAGCGCACCTCGCTCGTCGAGGTCGCACCGGAGGCCGATGGCGCGTGCGACGTGGCTCCGGCGAACCCGGCCGTCTCCTTCGAGGTCGGCCAGCGTCCGCGCGACCTTCAGCAGGCGGCGCCCGACCCGCGCGCTCGCCGAGCCCATTTCGAGGTGGGTCTGCAGCAGCGAAAGCGCTCCGCTCTCGGCCTGCGAAGCCTCCTGCACCTGCTCGGAGCGGAGCTCCGCGTTGCAGGTCACGTCGGCGCCATACCGAGCGCGCTGACGTTCGCGCGCCCGCTCCACGCGTTCCCGCACCACCGCGCTCGCCTCTCCGTCCGCGTTCCCGAGCAGATCCGACGGGCGGATGGGCAACAGCTCGATGCGCAGATCGATGCGATCGATCAGCGGCCCCGACAGGCGCGCCCGGTACCGCTCGCGGACCGCCTCGGGGCACACGCAGGGGCGGGTGGGGTGCCCGTGATTGCCGCACGGACAAGGGTTGGCCGCTGCGACGAGGGAGAACGCCGCGGGCAGGACGACGCGCCCGCTCGCCCGCGCGAGGACGACCCGACGGTCCTCCAACGGTCCCCGCAGCACCTCCCGCGCCCCGCGCGGGAACTCCGGAAACTCGTCGAGGAACAGCACGCCGTTGTGCGCGAGCGTCACCTCCCCCGGGCGGAGGCTGGCACCGCCCACGAGCCCGGCGGCCGAGATGGAATGGTGCGGCGCCCGGAAGGGGCGCACGGTGAGAGCGCCCGCATCGGGGGCGTGCAACCCGGCGACCGAGTGGATTCGTGTGCACTCCAACGTCTCCACCAGGGTCATGCGGGGGAGAATGGTGGGGAGCCGCGCGGCGAGCATGGTCTTTCCACAGCCGGGGGGGCCCTCCAGCAGGAGGTTGTGGCCCCCTGCCGCCGCCACTTCCAATGCTTCCCGGGCGCCGGACTGGCCCCGGAGGTCCCTGAGGTCGGCGGCGAAGGCGGGTGGCCCGCACACCCGAGGCACGCCGTGAGGCAGCTCGAGCTCCTCGTCCAGGAACGCCGCCACCTCCGCCAGGGTCGACGCGGCGCGCACCTCGATGCCTTCGACCAGCGCCGCTTCGGGCGCGCACGCCGCCGGGACGATCACCCCGGCGAACCCCTCGGCGCGTGCCAACCAGGCAAAGGCGAGCGTTCCCCGGACGGGGCGGAGCTCGCCCGACAAGGAGAGCTCACCGACGAAGAGATACCGGGCGGCGCGCTCCGGCTTGACCTGCCGCGCCTCGAGGAGGATCCCGACGGCGATCGGGAGATCGAAGGCCGTGCCCTCCTTCCTCAGATCCGCGGGCGCCAGAGCGACGACGACCCGTTGCCGCGGAAACTCGAACCCGCTCGCCACGATCGCCGAGCGCACACGATCCGCGCTCTCCCGGACCGACGGCGCCGGAAGCCCCACCATCACCACCTGAGGCAGGCGGCGAAGGAGGTCCACCTCCACGCCCACCCGTACCGCATCGACCCCCGCTAGGGTCGCTCCGTAGACCACGCTCGGCATGTGCCCGTTCTCCTGTCGAACGAGCCCTCTTCACGATCCGTGCCTTCCGTAAACCACTGGTTTTATTGGATCAGGTGTGCTGCCTGACTGACGTCTGTCGGTCGGATCCGTGGACTTCCGTCAGGGACGGACCGTCAAGCGCCAGGATGAAATTCTCTTCGGCGCTAAGGCGGCATCGTGCAACTCCACGGCTCGCGGGAGGCCCTCACGCCGCAGACGGGCAGCACCTCGAGCTGGGCGAACCAGGGCCGCGGGCGGTGCCAGGGTGCGAATCATGGCCAGGCCCGCCGGAGACGCGAATGGCAGGCGCCCGCGTGGCCGTCTCGCACCTTCGGGCAGAGGCGGGCACCGTGACGCCGGTAGCTGAAAACGAAGAAAGCCCCTCTCAGCGTGAGCTGAGAGGGGCTTCTTGTATGAGGCGGCCGGCAGTTACCTACTCTCCCACAGCGTTGCCGCTGCAGTACCATCGGCGCAAGAAGGCTTAACTTCCGTGTTCGGAATGGGAACGGGTGTGACCCTTCCGCTATCGCCACCGGCCAGACTGTCGAACCCCGCGGCGCCAAAGCTCCGCTCGGGATTCATAAGAATGCAATGGAATGGTGGTAGACGTTCGAGTTGGATTCCGAGAGTCAAGTCAAACGGGCAATTAGTACAGGTCGGCTCGCGCCTTGCAGCGCCTACACCCCCTGCCTATCAACCAGGTAGTCTTCCTGGGCCCTTCGGGGAGAACTGATCTTGAGGGGGGCTTCCCA
>JAKFCH010000224.1:0-5298 GCA_036676765.1 Deltaproteobacteria bacterium | reverse complement strand
ACAACGCCTGCGGGGCCGGCAGCTTCGTCGTCGCCGCGGTGGCGGAGGGCCGGCGCGCGCTCGGCATCGAGCTGAACGAGGCGGGCCGGGCGTTCAAGCGCGGTGAGGTCGATCTCGTCGCGGTGACCGCGGCGCGGCTCGCGGAAATCTGTCCCGAGGCGACGGTGGAGGTCGTGCGGCGGGGGGATCCGGAGGCGGTGGGGCGGATCGGGGGGTGGTTCGGGGGGTGAGGGCGCGGGGTCCGATCACCCGGAGGTGAGGACCTGGATGGGGTACAGGCCGTCCTCGGTGGACACCCCGGCGCCGACGAGCAGGACCTCGTCGCCGATGCGCACCCAGCTCGTGGCGTGCTCCGCGGAGGTCTGGCACGGGTTCGTCGGGAGCCCATAGGCGCCCGTCTCCGCGTCGACGAGGACCCAGACGTAGCCGATCTCGGCGTAGCTCGTGGCGAGGCGCCATCCGTCCCCTACGGGGACGAGGTCGGGGCCGCCGGTCCCGACGGTGGGGAGCAGCGACCAGGCCCCGTCGATGTAGCGCTCGAAGCCCGCTTCGGTGAACGCCTCGAAGCCACCGGGCACCGGCGCGATGGCGTAGCCGGGCGCGGGCGCGTCGAGGTCGATGAGCGTCCCGTCCGACCACGCGACGGTCCGGGGCGCGTCGACGTAGTTGCTGGTCACGAAGAGGGTGTTTTCGGACCAGGCGGCCCGCGCCCCGAGCCGCGGGAGGTCGAGGCCCTCCGCGAGGACGGTGGCGGTGCCGGTGGCGAGGTCGACCTCGAGGAGGTCGCGGTCGCCGTCCTCCGCGCCGACGAGCAGGCGTAGGGGCCCGTCGGAGCGGACGAGCTGCGCGCCGGCCGCTTCGGCGCTGCTCGTGCCGAGGCGCACGCTGCTCATGGAGGCGCCGGTGGTCGGGTCGACCTGCATCAGGCCCCAGGACGTTCCCACCAGTCCGGGCCAGTCCGCGAGGAGGACCAGCGAGCCGCCGGCCCCCACCGCGTCGGTCACCTCCACGCCGGCTCCGAGGCCGAGGGTGCGTGAGCCGCGTCGGAGGTCGACCCCCGAGGGCACGATCGGGTTGCGGGGGAACGCGGTGTAGACGTGCGCCTGGGTGTAGGCGTAGCCGAGGCCCCAACGGCTCCCCCCGCACGCCTCGTCCACGGCGAGGATGAGCTCCACCCCGGAGGCGCCGTCCTGGCAGCCCAGCGCGAAGGCCTCCCTTCGGCGGGCGCGGGCCGTCGGGTAGAGGTTGGCGTTGCCGATTCCGTCCCCGACGAAGAGGTCGGGTTGGGCCGCCGAGTGGCCCTCCTGGTCGTCGATGGCATGGCAGAGCTCGTGCCACGTCGACGCGTCGAGGTCGCTCGACCCGGCGCTGACCGCGATCCAGCCGTGGGGTCCGGCGTAGGCACCGTCGACCTCCACGCCGCGCACCCGCACCACCGCCTCGACGTTCACGCCGGGAACGCACACGCCCTCGCGCCCCGTCCACGCCGCGAAGTCCGCGAGGGCGTCCGCTACCCGCGCGTCGGCCTCGGCGTCGCCCTCGCCGCGCACCTCCATCTCCTCGAAGGAGGGGCACGCGCAGGCGACAACGAGGGCGAGGAGCATCGGCGTGAGTGTAGCCGGGTCACGTCGTCGCTCGGCGAAAACGGCCGTCGATTGCTTGGTTCTTGCGCGCGGTGCCTGCAGGGCGGCCGCGCCGCTCCGGGCGTGGCCGGTCCGTCCGCCCGCCCCGGGGCGGACGACCGAGGCCGCAGGCCGAGCCCGGAAGGGACCGACCCGGCCGTCCGCGGCCGGGACGCGCCCGTACCGTCGCCACTCAGACCAGCTCGAACGCCTTGACCTTGACCGTGCCCTTGAGGATCTCGGTGCGGCACGCGAGGCGCTGGCCGGCCGGGTGGGCCGACTCGCGGAGCGTACCCTTCTCGCGCGCGGTGGGCTCGGAGAGGTTCTCGGCGCCCTCGAGGATCTCGACGTGGCAGGTGCCGCACGTGCTGTCCGAGCAACCCGACGCGATCGGGTGGCGGAGCTGGCCCGAGGCGCCGAGGATGGTCGAGCCCGCGTAGGTGGTGACGGACTGCTCGTCCCCCTTCGGGCCGAGGATGTGGAGCGTGATCTTCTCGGGCTCGATCTCCGCCTCGGAGGCGGCCGGCTTCTCGATGCCGAGGAGGCGCTTGATGCGACGGCGGATACCGAATGGGCTGGGCATGACGGACTCCCTGGCTGGCGAGCCCGATAACATGCAACTCCCGATGAACGAACGCTCGTGATCGACCCCGTCGCCCTCGCCCGCACGCTGCACGGCCACCTCGGCCTGCTCGCGGCGATCGCACTCCTCCACCCGGCGATCACGCTCGGACCGGGGCGCGCGCTCCGACCGGGGACCCGCTGGAGCGTCGGCCTCGCCACGGCGCTCGTGACGGCCACGGTGCTCGGCGGCTGGTGGCTCTACCCGGGCTACCGCGCGGCGGACAAGCCGCGCCTGCTCCAGGAGGCCTTCGGCGTGGCGATGCTGTTCGAGACGAAGGAGCACCTCGCGTTCTACGCGCTCGTGCTCGCGTGGGGCGGGTGCGCGCTGGTGTTCGGGACCGGCTCCCCGGCGCGGCCGATGTCGCCGGCGTCGCGACGGACCGCGCGCCTCTGCTTCGGGGCGTCGGCCGGGCTCGCGGTCACCGTGGGGGTGCTCGGATCGATCGTGGGGAGCGCGGGCTGATCAGAAGGCGTGCAGCGCCACGTTGATCCCCGCCCATGCGAGCACGCCGAGGATCACGACGATCATCCCGACGGTGACGTTGGGCGAGGGCGTGTGGCCGTCGGTGATGCGGTCGCCGAGGACCAGCGCGCAGACCGCCCCGGTGACGAGCCCGCCGACGTGCGCGCGGTTGTCGATGAACGGGAGCATGATGCCGATGCCGAGGTTCACGAGGATCCAGGGCCAGAGCTGCTGGGTGAACACGTCGCGGAGCGGCGGCGACAGCGCGGCGCGCCGGGAGACTCCGAACGCCACGAGCGCCCCGAGCAGCCCGAACACGCCCCCGCTTGCGCCGGCGGAGATGATGTCGGCATGGGCGGTCTGCGAGAGGACGTTGCCGCCGATCGCGGAGAGGAGGAACAACCAGTAGAGGCGCACCGGGCCGAACACGATCTCGCAGAGGCGGCCGAGGCCCCAGAGCGCGAGGCCGTTCATGAAGAGGTGGGCGAGGTCCCAGTGCAGGAACCCGGCGCTCACGAGGCGCCAGGGCTGCCCCGCGGCGACGAGGGCGCCGTCGCGCGCGCCGAAGCGCACCATGCCCTCGGCGGAGCGCGAGCCGAAGACGCGGAGCCAGGGCCCGAGGTCGGGGTTCGTGGCGAGGCCGGTCAGCGCGTGGATGGCGACGAGCAGGACGAGCAGCGCGCGCGTGGCCCGGGGGCTGCGCGTCAGGAGCGCCGAGAAGCGACGCTCGGCGTGGAGCCAGGTGAGGAGCGTCTCGCGGTCGGGCGCGCCGTGGAGGTTCGGGTCGATGCGCTTGTCCACGAGCCTCCGCGGGCCGGTGGGTGCCCGTTCCACCGGGATGGGGCTCCCGGCGTGGGCGGTCCCGGGCCGCGGCGGTCCTCTATCCGGGTGGGGCGTCGGGGGCGGGGTGCCGGGCGGGTGGGCGCGCCCCGCGCGACGCGGGGCCGGGCGTCTTGCGGGGTCGGGCGGAGCGGGGCCATCCTTCCCGGACCGAGCCCGCGAAGCGGCTGCTGAGGCGCGGCCTTGCGTCTGACGAGGGAGCGGGCTCATGCCCGTGACCGAGGAAGCCGCGGGGCCGTGCCCAGCAGACGCGAGCGGGCGACGGGAGGGAAGGATGGCCACGCGTCAGGCCCTCCGTCGGCCCGCCGGGGCCGACGGACGCGGGCGGAGGATCGTGGCGTGGCGCCGGGCCCCGATCCGCCCGCTTCCCCCTCCAGCCTTCCTCGCGCGGGGTGGCCTCCGGCCCGGGGCCCGCCCCGCGTCGGCCTCACCCCCGAAGCGACACCATCCCCGCGGCCCACGACAACACCACGGTCATCGTCACCGCCATGGCGATGGTGGCGCCGGGGCGGAGGGCGCGGTTGTCGGTGATGCGGTCGCCGAGGAACACCGCGAACAGCGCGCCCGCGACGAGCCCGCCGAGGTGGGCGCGGTTGTCGAGGGAGGGGCCCTCGCCGAGGTCGATGTGCGCCGGGAGCCCGCGCGCGAGGGGTCGGAGCGTCGGGAGGATCTCGACGTACGCGCGCGCGAGGACCCAGCCCACGCCGCGGTAGACGTAAGGGAGGAGCAGGCCGGCGCCGAGGTTCACGGCAAGCCATGGCCAGAGGCGCCGCACGAACAGGTCGGCGAGGGACGGCCCCATCTGTGCGCGGCGCGTCACGCCGAAGGTGACGAGCGCGCCGAGGAGGCCGAACAATCCGCCGCTCGCGCCGGCGGACACGACCTCGGGGCCCGCCGTCTGCGAGAGGAGGCCGCCCCCGACGACGCTCGCGAGGAAGAGCCAGTAGAGCCGCACCGGCCCCCACACCACCTCGGCGAGGCGGCCGAGGCCGAAGAGCGCGACGCCGTTGACGACGAGGTGGGTGAGGTCCCAGTGGAGGAAGCCGTAGCTCACGAGGCGCCAGAGCTCGCCGTCGGCCACGGCCTCGCCGCCGCGCGCGCCCCACGCGAGCATGTGCGCCTCCGCGCGGGGGCCGAGCAGCCGGAACGGCCACGCGTACACCGCCGGGGAGGTCAGGCCGACGGCGAGGTGCATCGCGACGAGCCCGCCGACGAGCACCCACGTCGCGACGTGCCGCCCCTCGACGTAGAAGTCGAAGCGGCGCTCGGCGCGGTCCCAGCGGTCGGGGGGCGGTGGCGACGACGGAGGGGACACGGGCTTCATCGGGGGGCGGGTGTAGCCGGGGGCGGGGGGCGGCGCCCATGGCGGGGTGGGTGGTCTTCATCGGGAGGAGGTGCGCCGGGTCGGGGGGCGCGCCGTCGCGTCGGGTCAAACGGCGCGGCCGCGGCAGTGTCGAGCGGCGCGCCCGCGGCAGTTTGTCGAATGGTCGCGCCCGCTGCGCAGTGTCGGGTTGAACGCCGCGCCCGCTGCGCAGTGTCAGGTTGAACGCCGCGCCCACCGCCGGTCGGCCCCGAAAAGGGGGCAAAAACCGGCCTCCTGGCCCCTCGGCGCGCGTGGATCCCTCGCACGGAGGGCTCGGGTGCGGCGTTCGACCCCGCACTGTGTTGAAGATGCGGCGTTCGAGGTGACTTGGTGTACGGGGAGCGGCACCAGGGCCCCCGCGCCCACGGCGCCCACGGCGCCCACAA
>JAKFCH010000223.1:0-16063 GCA_036676765.1 Deltaproteobacteria bacterium | reverse complement strand
GGGCGACCCCGTAGCGGGCCGACCCCGACCGCAGGGAGGGGCGCGCCCGAAGTAGCGGCGGTCAGAACGCCCCGGGCACCGCGACGCTCTGCGACCAGAACGCGGAGGTCGAGGCGGAGTGCCCGCAGGAGTTGGGGAAGCCGGTGGCGAGGAGCTGGCTGACGCCGCCGGAGACGTTCACGATGTAGACGTTGTCGATGGCGCGGCAGGTGCCGATGCTGTCGACGGCCCAGATGGCGAGCGTGTCGCCCGGCGTGGCGGTGAAGTTGACCACGTGGCCGCACTGCGCGCCCCACGTGGTGTCGGTGTAGATGCGCGCGCCGTTGAGGTTCACGTACACGTCGTCGTCGACGCAGAGGCCCGTGGTCAGGCCGCTCCGGACGAGCCGGTAGTTGCAGGTCAGGCCCTCGTCCGCGGCGCCGTCCCCGTCGTTGTCGCGCCCGTCGCACTGCTCCACGTCGAACGCGTCGCACGTGCCGTCGCCGTCGGAGTCGGGGGCGCCCTCGTCGACGGCCCCGTCGCAGTCGTCGTCCACGCCGTTGCAGCGCTCGGACGCGCCGGGGAACACGCCGGCCGCGCGGTCGTCGCAATCGGTCTCGTCGGCGAGGTAGCCGTCGGGCACGACGCACGCCGCCCGGGCGCCGGAGGGGTCACCGAAGCCGTCCCCGTCGGTGTCGGCGAACCACGTGGTGGTCCCGGCCACGGGGCTGTCGGCGTCGTCCACGAGGCCGTCCCCGTCGTTGTCGAGGCCGTCGCACTGCTCGACGTCGAAGCAGTCGGCGACGCCGTCCCCGTCGGCGTCGAAGCCCTCGTCGGCCACGCCGTCGCAGTTCTGGTCGAGGTCGTCGCACACCTCGGGCGTCGAGGGGCTCACGGACACGTCGTAGTCGTCGCAATCGTTCGCCCGCCCGGCGTACCCGGTGGGGGTCACGCACGCCTCCTGGGTCAGCGACGGATCGCCCCACGAGTCCCCGTCGCGGTCGGCGTAGTACGTGGTGGTCACGCCGTCGTCCACGCCTCCGGCGCAGTCGTTGTCCGCCTCGTCGCAGAACTCGGGGTTGCCTGGGAACGACTGGGGATCGGTGTCGTCGCAGTCGCCGCCGACCAGGACGAAGCCGGCGTCGATGTAACAGGCGTCCACGGGGAACTCGCCGTACCCGTCGCCGTCGGCGTCGGCGTAGACGACGATCTCGACGTCCTCGTCGACCAGGGCGTCGCAGTCGTCGTCGACTTCGTTGCAGATCTCCTCGGCGTCGGGGTTGATGAGCGGGTTGCCGTCGTCACAATCGGCGGCGTCCGCGACCCAGCCGCGGGGGGGCTCGCACTGTTCGGCGGCCGTATTGATGTCCCCGAAGCCGTCGGCGTCCACGTCCGCGTAGAACACCGAGGTCACGCCCTCGTCCACCACGCCGTCGCAGTTGTTGTCGATCCCGTCACAGAGCTCGGGGGTGCTGAAGTCGAACATCGGGTCGTCGCACCCGACGTAGACGGGCTCGTCGTCGCCCTCGTCGACCCACACGTCACGCTTGTCTTCGGAGCCCGGCTCGCAGCCCGAGGCGAGCAGAAAGGAGAGGAGGAGCGTGCGCATCGCGCGAGTCTACCCCCGGCTCGGCTCGACCGCGACCGGGTCAATGGGCCCTATGCACCTGGCGCGCGTCCGCGACGACCCGGATCATGGTCGTCATCGGCACGAGGCGCTGGCGATACAACCGCACGGCCCGTCGGGCCACGGAGGTGAGCATCGTGTGGTACTGCGCGAAACGCCAGACACCCGGCGCGGCGTACTCGACCAGCCCGGACGCGGAGAGGTCGTGCAGCAGGAAGCCCGCCGCGCTCTTGGGCATGAACAGGCGCCCGGCGACGCTCTCCACCGTCCAGAGGTGGAGCGGCTCCTCCACGGTGAGGACGAGCGCCTCCATGTGCCCGATCGAGGGGATGTGCGCGCGAACGAAAGCGCACACTTCACCGGGGAGGTCCTCGTCCTTCAACTGCGAGACCCTGTCGGCACTTCTTTCACCCGTTCGGATTCACGGTAACTGACCGGGTCCGGCGAGACCGGGTAGGCGGATGTTTTGAACTCAAAGAAACATTTCGAAGCGAGGAGCGAGGGGACCTGGAACCCGCTGTCCACGCATCCTGGAATCAGCGCGTTCCGCTTCCGACGAGCATTTCGCAAGGGCCGACGAAGCCTTCCTCCTTCGTCTCGAAGCGGGCCAGCGTGCTCGAGATTTCGTCCCACGTGGCGGCACGTTCGTCGTCCACCATGCCCGACATCATCTGGAGCAACGCGCCGAAGGACTCGCGCTCGAACCGCACGCAGTCCGCCGCCGTCGGCAGGCGCAGCGGTGAGTCGACCTTCTGCACTTGCACGTCCCGGAAGCCCGCCTGCTCCAGCGCGCGGCTGAGGACGCCTTCGCCCCCCAGCGAGAAAGGCCCTGGCTGGCCCGGCAACGGCGGCGGCAGCTGCGCCCGACGGCGAATGATGCCGACCGGCAGGGCAAAGAAGGGATTCTTCTCCGGCGTGGAGTACACCACCGCGGCGAAGCGGCCTCCGGGCCGCAGGGCGTTACGAATGCCAGCCAGCGCGCGCTGCTGGTCGGGGAAGTAGATCAGGCCGACGCGCGAGATCGCGGCATCGAACGAGGCCGCCGGCAACAGGTCGTGACGCTCGCCGTCGAGTTCGCGGGTCTCGACATTCGCGAGGCCGGCCTTCTCCGCGGCCTCCCTGGCGTAACGCAGGATGGTGGGCGAAATGTCGGTGGCGAGAACGTAGCCAGCCGGACCGGTACGGCGCGCGGCCACCAGCGTCTGTTCGCCGGCGCCCGCGGCGATGTCGAGCACGCGTGCGCCCGGACCGACGCCGGCGGCTTCCATCGTCAGTTCGGTCGCGGGGCCCAGCCAACGGGCCAGCAGGGGAGACCAGCGGTCCCACGCTTCGGCCGCCGACTCCCACTGACTACGGGTGGTGGCGCGAAACTTCTCGGGGTCGAAGGTTGCGGCGGCAGTGGGGGCCCGAGGGGTTTCAATCATTGCGGCTCTCCTGGTAGGCAGTGCCGGCGCGACATTCGTCGGCTGGCGTCCAGGTATTCCGGCCGCGCGCTCCCTTCAAGTCCAGATTCTGGAGGTCTCAACGGGGATAGAGGGGCATGGACTCCGCCCATGATCGACTACATGCAGGTCTACACGGCGGCTCGTGGCGCCGAGGTGGTGGGCGAGCTCTGGACGGGGAACGTCACGGGCAGGCCGTGCGTCGCGCGGAACATGAAGGTCTGTTCGAGGGCCGGGCTCGCCGAGCATGGGTTCACCGAACACCACGTCCACGCCAAAGGGCTGGCCGTAGGGCTTTCCGGCGAGCCGGCACGCTACCCGGCGCCCCGAGGCCTGGAGCCGGGGGAGCAGCTCGTCGGGCACACCCACCATCCGCAGGTCAACGTCCTTCGTCGTCCGGGCGCGGTCCAGACGCAGTTCCAGCACGAGGCCGCCCTTCAGCACGACCGAGTCCCCGAGCTCGGCCACGGCGCGCGCGAGGAACCGGTCGAACACCAGCAGCTGGCGCTTCCGAGCAAAGGCTTCACCACCCTGGGTTGCGTTCCGCAGGCGCTGTTCGAGCGCCTCCTTGAAGCGAAGGGGGGAGGAATAGGTACGGGGTGTCATACGCCGATGCCTCCGAACGGAGCGAGGGCCTTGGCTACCGCGCCGAGGTCGCCCCGCGCGGCGAGCCCGCGACGAAGGGCCTGACGGGCGGCCTGGCCGAGCAGCTCGGGGGAGAGGCCGTCGGTGGCGCAGTCGTTCAGCGTCTGCGTCACCGTGGTTGTCTGCACGGCGCCGAACCAGGTGCGGGCGTCGGCGGGGAGATCCCGATGGTGGAGCATGAGCCCCGGCGGGACGCGCAGGCGACGCTTCGACCACGACGCCGGGACGGTGAGGTGGAGTTGCGCCTGCAGCACGTCCGACAGGCCGTGCAGGGCGAGCACGGTCTCGTGCGAGACCACCCCGGCGGTCCCGGACCATAGCCACGCCGCCACCAGGTCCCTGTTCTCGCCCGCCGGGAAGTGGACGATCCGGTAGATGCCATGCCGCACCCGCACGACGCGCCCGGCGTGTACATGATGCACCAGCAGCTGGGCCGAGTACCCCGCCTCGGCCGCCTGCTTCGCCGTGAACAGCCCCTCCTGCGCCGACGCCACGTCGAACAGGCGGTCCCAGTCGGGGTGTGTCGGACGGTCGGACTCCATGCACAATGCTTAAGTGTGGCTTTAGGTTCGTGCAAGGGGCGGGGTCGGCGCCGTCGTCCCGCGCTTACGCCGCGCCTGGATTTTCCGCGTCAAACCTACAGCCCGCTCCACTTCCCGATGATCTCCTTCATGACCTCGCTCGTGCCGCCGCCGATGGGGAGCAACCGCACGTCACGGAAGGCGCGGCAGATGTCGTACTCCTCGATGAAGCCGTACCCACCGTGGAACTGCAGGCAGTCGTAGGCGACCTTCTGCGCGAGGTCGGCGGTGAAGAGCTTGGCTTGGGAGACCTCGAGCGTCGGATCGTCCCCCGAGTTGATCTTCTGCACCGCGCGGTAGGTGAGCCAGCGCGCGGCCTCCAGGTTGGTGAGGTGCTCGGCGAACTTGTGCTTCCACACCTGGAACTTGCCGATGGGCTTGCCGAACGCCTGGCGGGTCTGGCCGTAGGCGATGGCGTCCTTCAGTTGGATCTCCATCCCGGAGGTGGCCATGAGCGCGGCCACGAGCCGCTCCCCCTGGAAGTTCTGCATGATGTGGACGAAGCCGCCGTTGAGCGCGCCGAGCAGGTTGGTGACCGGCACGCGACACTCGTCGAAGTGCAACAACGAGCTGTCGACCGAGCGGGTGCCGAGCTTGTCGAGCTTCTTGCCGACGGTGAAGCCGGGGGTGGTCGTCGGGAAGATCACGAGCGAGACGCCGCCGAAGCCCGGATCCCCCGTGCGCACGGCGAGGATGATGAAGTCGGCGAACGAGCCGTTGGTGATGTAGGTCTTGGCGCCGGTGATGACGAAGTGATCGCCGTCGATGCGGGCGGTGGTCTGGAGGTTGGCCACGTCGGAGCCGGCGCCGGGCTCGGTGATGCCGAGCGCGCCGATCTTCTCGCCCCGGATGGCGGGCACGAGCCACTCCTGCTTCTGCGCCTCGGTGCCGATCTCGTGGATGACCGGCGTGCTGATGTCGGTGTGCACGAAGATCGACATCACGACGCCGCCGTTGCGGGCCTGGCACAGCTCCTCGATCATCGCGGTGTGCGCCCACCAATCCAACCCGGCGCCGCCGTACTTCTCGTCGAAGCGGATGCCGAGGAGCCCGAGCTCGGCCATCTTCGCGAACATCTCGCGGGCGGGCCACTCGCCCGCCTCGTCCCACTCGGCGCGGTGGGGCGTGAGGTGGGTGAGGGTGAAGTCGCGGACCGACTTGCGGAGGAGCGCGTGCTCCTCGGTGAACGGGGGGAAGGCGGTGCTCATGCCGGAGATCCTATCGCCGGGCGGGCCCCATGGTAGGGTCGACGGGTGATCATCCCGGAGAGAGCCGGATGCCCGAGCGCCCCGACCTCGAACACCAGGTGCCGATCCTCGCGCGGGGGCTCGTGGGCGCCACGATCACGGCGGTGCGCGTGAAGAAGCCGGTGGTCCTCCGCGCGCCCGTCGGCCTCGACGTGCTCGTGGGGCGGACCGTCGGGGACGTGCGCCGCATGGGTCACTACGTCGTCGTCGGGTTGGACGGCGCGTGGGACATCGTGATCCATCCCATGTTGGCCGGGCGCTTCTCGTTTGTGCCCGCGGGGCGGAAGGACACGGGCGACCTCGCGGTCGCGTGGGGGCTCGGCCGCCCGTCGGGCCCAGAGGAGGAGCTCCGCTACCGGGACGACGTGCAGATGGGGAAGGTGTACCTCGTGCCGTCCGGGGACTACGCCGGCGTGCCCGGGATGTTGCCGATCGGGGTGGACGTGCTGGGCCCGGCGTTCACCCGCGAACGATTGGGCGAGCTGGCCAGGAAGCGGCGCGAGCAGGTGAAGGTGTGGCTCCAGGACAAGAACACGTTCGACAGCTTCGGCAACGCGTATGCCGACGAGACGTTGTGGGAGGCGGGCATCCACCCGAAGGCGACGGTGGCGTCGTTGTCACCCGATCAATTGGATCGGCTCCACGCGGCGATGGTGAAGGTGCTCCGCGACGCGCGCGACGAGATCGCGCGCCGCGATCCGCCGCTGGACGAGAAGGTGAGGGACTTCCTCGCGGTCCGGAACCGCGGCGGGGAGCCGTGCCCGCGATGTGGCACGAAGATCCGGAGCGCGGGGGTGCGCGGGCACGATGCTTTTTTCTGCCCGGTGTGTCAGCCGGATACGGCGGGGAAGGGGAAGGTGGACTGGCGAGGGGTGGGGAGGTAGGGGTTGCCCCCGGACCCCGCGCCGTCCGGAGACCGGGTTAGACCGCGCCCCCCGGGAGTTCCGACAGCATGCGGTTGGTCGTCGCCGAGAAGCCGTCCGTGGCGCGCGATCTCGCCCGGGTGATCGGCGCGACCCGCAAGGGGGAGGGCTGCCTCGAGGGCCCGGACGTGCGCGTCACGTGGTGCATCGGGCACCTCGCCGAGCTCGAGGACCCGGCGCACTACCAGGCGGCGTGGAAGCGGTGGTCGTTCGACACGCTGCCGATGATCCCGGAGACCTTCGCGCTGCGCGTGCGGAGCGGCGACATCCAGGCCCACTTCGCGGCGCTCAAGCGGATGCTGCGGGATCGCGCCGTGACCGAGATCGTCAACGCCTGCGACGCCGGGCGCGAGGGCGAGCTCATCTTCCGGTACGTCTACGAGCTCGTCGGCTGCACGCGCCCGGTGATCCGGCTCTGGACGAGCTCGCTCACCGACGAGGCGATCCGGGTCGCGTGGGCGCGCCTCCGCCCCGCGGCGGAGTTCGACGCCCTCGCGGACGCGGCGCGGTGCCGCTCCGAGGCGGACTGGCTCGTCGGGCTCAACGCCACGCGCGCGCTCACGTGCCTCGCCCGGCAAGGGGGCGGGGAGCAGCTCCTTTCGGTGGGGCGGGTGCAGACGCCCACGCTCGCGATGATCGTGGCGCGGGACCGCGCGATCGCGGCCTTCGTGCCCGAGCCCTACTGGCTCGTGAAGGCGCGGTTCGAGGCGGGGGAGGCCGGGGCCGAGGGCGCGGGGACCTGGGAGGCGACGTTCTTCCAGCGCCAACCGGAGCGGGCCGAGCGGGGAGGGGACCGCTCCGGGAAGGACGGCGAGACCACGAAGGACGGGGAGCCCGACGTCGCCCCGGTGGCCGAGCGCATCCTCGATCGGGCGACGGCGGAGGCGATCGTGGCGGCCACGCGCGACCGCGTGGGGACCGTCGCCGAGGCCGACCGGCGGCGGATCCGCGAGCAGCCGCCGCTGCTGTACGACCTCACCGCGCTCCAGCGCCGCGCGAACGAGCGCTACGGGATCTCCGCGCCGCGGACCCTGCAGATCGCCCAGGCGCTGTACGAGAAGCACAAGCTCATCACCTACCCGCGTACCGACGCGCGGCACCTCACGCCCGACCAGGTCGGTGAGCTGCCGAAGGTGCTCGAGGGCCTCGCGCGGCTGCCGACGTACGCGCCGTTCGCAGAGGCGCTGCTCG
Source organism: Deltaproteobacteria bacterium (assembly GCA_036676765.1). GTDB lineage: Bacteria > Myxococcota_A > UBA796 > UBA796 > SXON01 > CAJBVW01. The sequence continues at coordinate 8,428 of JAKFCH010000223.1, read as the reverse complement.
CGCGCCCGATCGCGCCCGGGCGCCGCGTGGTGGACGCAGCGGAGGTCGGCGATCACCACGCCATCCTGCCGACGGGCCGCACCCCCGATCCCGCGCGCCTCGACCCCGACGAGCGGCGGGTGTTCGATCTCGTGGCCCGGCGGCTCATGGCGGCGCTCTCGCCCGACGCGATCTTCGACGCCACCACGCTGATCGTGCGGGTGCCGCCCGCGGGCCCGCACGCGGCCGCGCTCGACGCCGCCGGGATCTCCGCGCTGCTGTACCGCGCGCGGGGCCGGGTGTGCCGCGACCCGGGCTGGCGCGCCGTGGACCCGCCCGGCAAGAGCCGCGAGGTGGACCTCCCTAACGTCGAGCCCGGGGCCGCCGCCCAGGCGCTCGACGTGCGGCTCGTCGAGGAGAAGACGCGCCCCCTGCGCCCGTACACCGACAGCACGCTGCTCGGCGCGATGGAGACGGCGGGCAAGACCCTCGACGACGACGCGCTCAAGCGCGCGATGCGGCACGCCGGCCTCGGGACCCCGGCGACCCGCGCGGCGATCCTCGAGACCCTCCTCGGGCGCCAGTACGTCGAGCGGCAGGCCCGCGATCTGCGCGCCACCGACCGCGGCCGCGCGCTCATCGACGCGGTGCCGCTCGACGAGCTGAAGTCCGCCGAGCTCACGGGGCGCTGGGAGGCCCGGCTCGCCGCGATCGCCGAGGGGCGGGACGGCCGCGCGGCCTTCATGCGCGACGTCGGCGCGCACGTGCGCGAGGTGGTCGCGGCCATCGCCGGGGCGGCGCCGCCGCCTGCCGAGGTGTCCGACAAGGCCCCCACGACCCCGATCGGCCCATGCCCGGCCTGCGGCGCCCCCGTGCGCGAGGGCCCCCGCGTCTTCGCCTGCGACACCGGTCGCGCCTGCGCGTTCGTGGTGTTCCAGACGATGTCGCAGCGCAAGATCAGCGCGCGCATGGTGAAGCAGCTCCTGAAGGACGGGCGCTCCGAGGTCGTGAAGGGCTTCAAGAGCAAGGCGGGGAAGCCCTTCGACGCCGCGCTGGAGTGGCGCGAGGGGAAGGTCCAGTTCGCGTTCCCGCCGCGCGAGGCCACGGGGCCCGAGGCGCCCGCGGAGGGCAAGGTCGCCACCGCGGCCGGGACCAAGGCGACCACCCGATCGCCCACCAAGTCGACGACGCCCAAGTCGCCCGCCACCAGATCGACGACCAAATCGCCAACGCCCAAGCCGCCCGAGGCCGCTCCTCCGCGCGACGTTTCCCCGGTGGGCCTGGTGTGTCCATCCTGCGGCGAGGGGCGGACGGTGCGCGGACGCTCCGCCTGGGGCTGCGGAAGGTGGCGGGAGGGCTGCGCGTTCGTCCTGCCGTTCGAGGTCGACGGGCGGCTCCTCTCCGACGCCGAGGCCCACGCGCGGATCACCCGCGCAAGCACCCCTCGGTAGCCAAAGGGCCCGCCCTATTCGAGGGCCTCCCGCACCTCTCCCGCGCGCGCCTCCACGAACTCTTCGATGTCCTCGATGTCGCAGCGCTTGTCCCGCCGGACGTCCGCCTCGCACTCGGGGCCGACCACGGCGGCCGTACGGGCCAACATGTCGGTGAACGAGCCGTCCTCCCAGACCGCGAGCACCGCCTCGATCCGCTCGTGCAGCGAATCGGCGCAGTTGTCGTCCTCCCAACACCGGGCGGCGAGCACGCCGGCGACCGGGGTCTGCCAATCCCCGTAGGGCGAGACCTCGTTCGTGAACGAACGGTCCGTGCCCCAGGGGAGCAACAACCAACGGTCGGCGTGGGCGAGGTGGTACGGGAGGTAGTTGTGATGGTTGAACACGTAGCCGTCGTCGTTCCCGGTCACGATGTCGATGGCGAAGTAGCCGAGCACCGCGTCCTGATCGAAGCGCTCGGCGAACATGGCGGCGAAGTCGTCATCCCCCGCCTCCACCACCGCGTCGACCAGCTCCGCCATGTCGTCCTCGATGGGTGCGATCCCACCGTCCACCTCGACGTCGAACCAGTCGCGCTCGTAGGTGAAGTCGGCGCCGCTGGCATCGTAGAGGTTGCCGTCCGGATCGTCGGGGAACAGCCGCTTCATCAGGCGGCCGTCCATGGTCTCGATGAGCGAGTAGAGGCCGTACGGCTCGCCGTTGAACGTGACACGGGCGTAGGCCTGGCGCGGGGCCGCCACGTCCAGGCGCCCGGCGAGCCAATAGTAGGCGTGCTCGCGCAGCATCGTGGGGTCCTGGATCATGTTGTTCAGCGTGAGCCGCTTGAGGCCGTCGATCCGCTGCCCGCTCTCGAAGGCGTGCACGTCGATCTTGAACGACGGTTTCTCCCGGATGGTACGGAAGGAGCTGGACCCCTTGAGCTTCACCCCCACCCGGAATTCCTGGGTCCGCCACGCGAGCGTGCCCTCCACCTCCTCGCGCGGGTGGTCGCGGAGCGAGCGGTACGCCGAGTCCGAGACGGTGATCGCGAAGTCGTGGAGCACATCCTCGGCGAACAGGCGATCACCCGGGAGCCCGGGCTCGCGGGTGCCCTCGAGCGGGGCCGCGTCCAATTCGGGTGGGAGCGGGGGCGCATCGTCGACCGTTCCCCCGACCTCCGGGACCGCGCCCTGCGGCGCACCGATGAGTTGGCCCTCGATGGCGGCGCATGCAAACATCCACGACAGTGCCAAGCCCATGTCCGCCTCCCAGCTTGGGCGAACTTGCGCACGGGCTCCGGCGCACGGCCCGGGCCCGGACCCAACGGCACAGGCCATGAAACAACGTTGCAGGAACCTGATTATATAGCAGCGCTCGGGCTACGCGCGGGCGCCCGCCGAATCAGGGGTCGACGATCCCGTTCGTGGTCCAGCCGACGCCGTCCACCCGCACGACCAGGGGCCCGTCGAGGTCGGTCCGCCACACGCTCGCTCCGATGCCCTCCAGGCGCGCCACCGTGTCGGCGTGGGGGTGGCCGTAGGAGTTGTCCACGCCCGCCGAGATGAGCGCCGTGCGCGGCTGCATCCGGTCGAGGAGCGCGACCGAGGAGGCGTCGGACGCACCGTGGTGGTGCACCTTGTAGATGTCGATGGGGCCGGGATCGAAGCCGCCCTCGCACACCGGGGCCTCGCAGTCGCCGCCGAGCAGGAGCGAGACGCCGCCGTAGGTCAGCCGGAGCACGACCGAGTTGTTGTTCTCGTTGTCGGAGTCCCCCGTGTGTCCGTGGAGCACCTCCACGTCCATCGCGGGGCCGAGATCGAGGGTGTCACCCGCTCCGACGGTGCGCCGACGATCGCCCGCCTGGCGCAGGTACTGGATCACGTCGCTGGACTCGTAGCGCCCGCCCGCGTCGTAGGCGAAGGTCACCTCGGGGTGCTCGCGGAGGACGATCCCCATGGCGCCCATGTGGTCGGCGTGCAGGTGGCTCGTCACGACGTAGTCGAGCGCGTCGACGCCGAGGTCGGCGAGGTAGGCGCCCACGTCGTCGTAGGTGCTGTCGTCCCCCGAGTCGACGAGCATGGTGAAGCCGTCGGGGGAGACGACGAGCAGGCCGTCCCCCTGGCCCACGTCGAGCACGTGGAGCGCGAGCTCGCCGGTCGCGGCCGACGAGGGGCACGTGCAGACGCTGGAGCAGCGGCCGGGGCAGGCCTCGTCCGCGGCGCCGTCGCACTCCTCGTGGGTGTCCGCGAGGAGATCGTCGCCGCACCGGGCGGGCTGCTCGCCGGTGTCACCCGTGTCACCCGTGTCACCGGTGTCACCGGTGTCAGGGGTGCCCGTGTCGGAGGTGTCCGAGCCGGTGTCGTCGGTGCCGGTGTCGGTGTCGGTGTCGACACCGGTGTCGGTGTCGGTCAGCGGCGGCCGGGTCGACGATCGACCGATGTCGGGGACGACGGGATCACAGGCGAGCAGGGAGAGGAGGAGCATGGGGTGCCGAAGATAGCACCGGCGCGCGAAACGGTCGCCCGTTCCCGCGCCGTGTCACGCCGCGATGCACCACACCTCGGCGGGCGCCCGCCACCGGAGGGTGAGGACGCGGCTCCGCGGGTCGGTCGCGCCGCGGCTGCCGATCACGCGGGCGAGGACGGGCACGGGGCCGTCGGGCCCCCACGCCACGCCGGACCAGCGCTCACCGGCCAGGGGCCGCTCGTGTTCGGGATCGTAGAGGAGGTGGAGCTCCGCCTCGTCGGCGGCCACGACCCGGTACACCGCGCTCGCCCGCCGCCCCTCCCGCTCGGAGAGCTGGAGGCGGTTCCAGGCCACCGGCTCCACCTCGCCGAGGGGCCGCACCGCGCCCAGGGGGCCGAGGACGAGGCCCTCGGCGTCGACCTCGCGGACGCGCGCCACGCCGCCCCAGTGACGACCGTCGCGGCGCCAACGTACCGGCGCCGCGCCCGAGAGTAGCGCGACCCGCGGCGCGAGCCCCGCGTCGACGCACATCCGCAGGCCCGCCGGGTGCGGCGCCGCGCGGCCGTAGAGGCCGCCGACCTCCAACTCCACGCCGTGAAGGCCGAGCGTTCGCTCCCATGCTCGGTAGGGTCCGGGGAGGTCGAGTGTCACCCTCCACCCATCGGCGGGAGGCCCCCACGACTTGAGAACCGCGTGGGCAATTCCTCCGCGCCGCGTCGTCGGGAAGGCGGGATTGCCATCGGGGGGCGATCGGGACGATCATGGGCGCGTTGAAGATTCCGTTGCGAACGCTGTCCACCCGCCGCCGCCTCCGCGGCAACGCCCTGATCCTGGTGAGCACGGCCCTCGTGGGCCTGGCGCCGACCGTCGACGGGCGCTGGGCGGCGGCCGTACATGATTCGATAGGTTGGTTGGTGGCTCCCCCGGAGATGCCGGTGGTGGTGGTCCACGCGGAGGACCCCGCTTCGGCGGTCGAAACCGTGCGGGCAGCGGGTGCGGCGGAGGTGTGGGTGGCATTGCCCCCCGGCGATCCCCGCGTCGGCACCGCCCACCCCGATCCGGGCACCCTCCGCGCCGGCGGCGACGGGCGGATCCGGTTCGCCGACGCTGTCCGGCTCCCCCTGCCCGAGGCGCTCGCGGGCGTGCTCCACCTCGACGCTGCCCAGCTCGGCGGGGGCACCCCCTCGGCGCTCCTTACCGGGCGCACCGTCGTCCTCGTGTGGACCGACCCCGCGGTCGGACGGCGCGAGGCCGTGCCCGGGACGCCGGCGCCGGTGGACCGGGGGGAGGTGCTCGCCGTGGCGCTCGGGACCGCCGCGACGGGCGCCGGCCTGCGCGTGCTGCCGTTGCCCGTCGCGATGGGGCTCGTGGCGGCGCTCGCCGGGGCCTGCGCGTGGGGGCTCGCGCGGCTGTTGCCGACCCCGGGCGTCCTCGCCGTCGCGGGCGGGTCCGCGCTCGTGTGCGCGGGGGCCGTCGCGGCGCGGTCGGCGGGGCTCGATCTGCCCGTGGGGGGGCTCCTCGTGGCGCTGGGGATCCCGCTGGTCGCGCGCCTCGCGATCGGCGTGACCGACACCATCCACGCGCTCGACCGCCTCCAGTTCTCGCTGGCGCCCCGCGGCGCCGACGCCCCCGTCCCGACCGGGCTCGCCGCGCTCCCGGCGATGGCGGCGCTCCACCTGCCGGGGGTGATCGCCACGGTGTGGCGGCGCGGGGAGGACGGTCGCCCGGAGCGCCTCGCCGAGGTGGGCGGGGCGGGCCCACCGCTGACGGCGCTCCCGCAGGCGTCCGACGCCCGGTCGGACCTCGTCGTCGAGCCGGTGCGCGAGGCGGGCGACGTGGTCGGCGCGCTCGTCCTCTCGGCCCCGACCGAAGGGACCCTGCCCGCCGACGCGGCCCGCCTCGCCGGCGTGCTCGCCCGACAGCTCCACGCCGAGGGCGCCCTCGTGGGGAAGGCCCCCGATCCCTGGATCGCGGACCTCGAGGCCCCGCGCGTCGAGGTCGGCCGCGCGGTCGCCCGCGCCGAGCGGTGGGAGGCCTACCTCGAGGCCTCCGCCGCGAACCTCGGCGCCTTCGGCGTCGCCGGGGAGCTGCTCGCGGGGAGCGCGCGGATGCGCGCGGCCGCGGGGGACGGCACGCGGGCCCCCCTGCTCGCGGCGCTCTCGACGCTCGCGCGTGGCGACGAGGACACCCTCCGGGACGCCGTGCGCGCGGTGTTCGCGGGGGAGCCCGAGGCGCGCATCCCCGGGGTGGATGACGGCACCGAGGTGGTCGTCACCGCGCTCGGCGCCGGCGCGCGTCGGAGCGGCGTGCTCGTGCAGGTGCACGACGTGTCGGCGCACCGGCGGCGGGACGCCCTGCACGCCGCGGTGATCACCGCCACGAACGCGCGAGCGCGCAACGCCCTCACCGCGATCGTCGGGTACACGGGCCGGCTGGTGGAGACCCCCGACGAGGCCGGGCGGCGGGCCCTCGCGGCGCGCATCGACACGGTCGTCGAGCAACAGGCCGCGCTGTTCCGCCACGGCGACCAGCTCGTGGGGACCGACGCCGACGGGGCCGCACGGGAGCCGGTCTACCTCCACGACTGCGTGGCGGCGGTGGTGCGGTCGCTCGCGGCGGATCGCCGGGCGCGGCTCTCGGTCGAGCTCCCCGAGGACGGCGCCGCGGTCTCGGCGCGCGGCGCGGCGCTCGCGCGGTGCGTGAACCTGTTGCTCACGGATGCCACGGAGGGCGCGCGCGCCCGGGTGTCGGTGGCGCCGGAGGCCGACGGGATGGTGCTCCGCATCGAGGACGACGGCGGGGGCCTGCCCCAGCCGATGCTCGACCGCCTCGTGGACGCCGACCCCCGCGCGAGCGCCCCGGCCGCGGCGCGCCGCATCGTGGACGGCATGGGCGGGCGGTTCTCGTTCATCGGCACGCTCGGCGTGGGGAACCGCTTCGAGATCCGCCTCCGGTACTACTGATTGCTCGATCTTTTTCCCATCTCCTCCCTCGACAACTCGATCCTCACGTCGGTGTTGGTGGGGCTCCTCGTCGTGTGGGCGTTCCAGGAGACGCTCGGGTGGAACTTCACCGGGCTCGTGGTGCCCGGGTACCTCGCGAGCATCTTCGTCATCCAGCCGATCGCGGGGGCGGTGGTCGTCGTCGAGGCGGTGCTCTGCTGGGGTGTCGTCCTCGTGCTCTCCGAGCGGGTGCCGGCGTGGTGGCCCTGGACCCCGTTGTTCGGGCGCGACCGCTTCTTCCTGTTCCTGCTGGTGAGCGTCGTCATCCGCCTCGCGCTCGAAGCGGGCGGGTTCGCGCTCCTGGCCGACGGGATGGGCGTGCACGTCGACGAGCAGCTCCACTCGATGGGCCTCGTCGTCGTCCCGCTCGCCGCGAACGCGCTCTGGCGGTCCGGATCGACCAACGCGCTCGTCCGCCTCGGCGTGCCCGTCGGGATCACGTGGGCGCTGCTCACCTGGCTCGTCCTCCCGTTCACCAACCTGTCGTTGTCGAGCTTCGAGCTCACGTACGAGGACCTCGCGCTGGACTTCGTGTCGAGCCCGCACGCCTACGTGCTCCTGCTCGTGGGCGCCTGGCTCGGGTCGCTCCTGAACCACCGGTGGGGCTGGGACTTCGGCGGCATCATCGTCCCCGGCCTCCTGGCGCTCTGCTGGCTCCACCCCGCCCGGCTCGTGGCCACGCTCGGGGAGGCGGTCGTCATCGCGGTGCTGCTGCGCGCGGTGGTCCGGCTTCCCTGGTTCCGCACCGCGAACCTGACCGGCGGGCGCCCGCTCGTGCTCGCGTTCGTGCTCGGGTACGCGCTGAAGTTCCTGCTCGCCTGGACCCTCGGCGGCGCGTGGCCGGGCCTCGCCGTCCGGGATCTCTTCGGCTTCGGCTACCTGCTCTCGGCGATCGTGGCGTTGCGCATCGTGAAGCACGGCGACGTGTTCCGGAGCGTGGTACCGGCCCTGGTGACGAGCCTCGCGGCGTTCCTCGGCGGCTCGGCCGTCGGCTACCTCCTGGTGGTCCTGTTCCCCGGCGCCCCGCCGCCGGCCTTGCCGGACGCGCCGGGCCTGGTCGTGCTGCGCGAGCGCGTGCTCGACGCCGCGTGGCGGGACACCGGCGCCCGCCCCGTCGGCATCGCCGCGGCGGTGGCGCGGGGCGAGGAGGCCGTGATGACGGGCGGGGACGGCTTCGGCGCCCTGTGGATCCGCGGCGCGGGCCACGACCTCGCGGTGGTCGGCCACGCCGGGCCCCGGGGCATGGGGCCCGCCACGCTTGCCGTCGCGGACACGCTCGGCGCGCGCGTGGTGCTGGTGTGCGGCGCGCCGGAGAGCCGGGGCTGCGGAAGCGCCATCGACGAGATCGCGCTCCACCTGCCGATCCTGCGGGTGGCCGAGGGGGATCGCTCCCGCCTGCTCATCACCGGACGGGCCGCCGCGATCGATCTCGGCGCGCTCGGCGATCTCGTCGGCCCGTTCTCCGCGGAGAAGGGCCCCGGCGGCCTCCGCTCGGGCCGCGCGCGCCTCGAGCTCGACCTCGACGCGCGCACGCGGGCCGCCGCCGCCGCC
>JAKFCH010000222.1:0-51295 GCA_036676765.1 Deltaproteobacteria bacterium | reverse complement strand
GCCGGCGAGCGTCCGCCGCCGGACGACGTTCTCATCGACGTGGTCGTGCAGGTCGGCGCGTTGCTCGGGCGCGTCGTGGAGCGGGAGCGCGCGAAGTCGCGGGAGGCGTTCTTCCGCGCCGTCGCACGAACGCGACCCGGCAACCCCTCGGTGGTCCCGAACGGGGTCTGCTCCGTCGCGAGGCGAAAGACGCCCTGGCGCGCGGGGTCGGCGAGGTGACAGGGCGCGTGCAACACGAACCGGGGCGGCATGTCGCACAGGAGCAGCGCCTGTCCGACGCTCCACCCCGACGCGCGGCACACGGCGCCCAACGCCACCGCGAGCGCCTCGTCCACGCTCGCGGCGTCGTTGGCGGCGGCGGCGACCCGGGAGAGCAGCTCGACGTAGGCGTCCTTCCGCACGGGCTCCGCCTTGCCCGGCGTGGGCCGCGTCGGGCGCACGGTCGCCACGGCCCCGGGCGAGCCGCCCGGCTCCGCCGGGAGGGGCCAGGCGCTCACGAGGAGGACCCGGCCGCCGGGGACCCGGTCGTTGCGCACCCAGACCTCCCCCTCCACCGGCACGCCGAGGCGCGCGGCCGCGAACGGCGGAAACTCGGAGGCCACGAGGGGGGTCTCCCGGTCGGCCCCGCACGCCCCGAGCTGCGTGAACCAATCGGGCCGGCGCCCCTCCGCGAGCCCGAGGAGCCGCTCGGCGGCCGGATTCACGACGGACAGTCCCCCCATCGGGTCGACGGCCAGGAGGCCGTCACCCAGCTGATTCACGAGCTGCACGAGATCCTGCAGGTGCGACGCTCCTCGCCTGGAAGAAAGTACAACCGCGGGGGCGGGCCGGCGCTTCCACCGCGTGTCAAACCAGTGGTTCCCGGCGTACGAGCTTGGGAGATGGGCGGAAGCACGGGCGGGAGCCTCCGCACGCCTCGGGGAGCGCCGGCCCGTCGTCGGGGCCCCAGGGCTGGCAGGTCTTCAGGCAGGTGTAAGGCACTTCGTTGGCCTCGAACTGCGCGGCTAACGAGGCGTCCGTGAAGGCCTCCGACCCGTACCAGCTCTTCCAGCGGAGGGAACGACAGAGCTGCATCACGACGCTCCCGCGGCGCGTTCGAGCGCCTCTCGAACGGCACCGACCAGGAGGGGGAGCTTGTAGGCCGTCATCGGCAGCGGACGCGCCCCGTCGGTGGCGTGCGCCGCCGCCGCCGCGATCCGCGCCTCGTCGGCCGGACCCCCGATCAGCGCGGCCTCGACGCCCTCGCGGCGGAGCGGCTCGGCGGCCACCCCGCCCACCACGACCCGCGCATCGGTGACGACGCCCCCCACGACGGAGAGCCGGGCCACCACCTCGACGAGCGGCCACTCGGCGCGGGCCCGCGCGATCGCGCGCACGTAGGCGGCGGACTCCCCCGGAAGCGGCGCCGGCACCCGCACGGCCACCACCACCGGCGGCGCGCCCCGCCCCAGGTGCGCGGTGTGCAGCGCCTCGAGCACCGCGCCCACCGGCACCGCTGCGTCGGCGCCCGCGAGCTCGACCGTCGCGTCGTACGCCAGGAACGCGCTCGCAAGTGTCGACGGGTGCGGCGCGACGCACGCCCGATCGTCGAAGCAGGAATGGTAGAGGTGGTCGCCCTCGCGGGCGAGGCACGCGGTGCCCCCGCTCTGGAGGCAGGCGAATTGCGGGTTGCGGAAGTACCAGCAGCGCACGCGCTGGGCGAGGTTCCCGCCGATGGTCGCGACCGCGCGGATCTGCGGGGTGGCGAGGCCGCCGGCCGCCGCCGCGAGGCCCGCGGGCGCCGCGGGGTGCGCCGCGAGCGCCGCGATGGTCACCCGCGCGCCGATGCGGAGGCCGCCGTCGACGACCTCGATGCCGTCGAGCTCGGGGAGCTCGCGCAGGTCGATGACGGGCCCGCGCGAGCGGCCGCTCCGGCGCCGCTCCATCAGGTCGGTGCCGCCGGCCCGGAGCTCCCCCTCGCCGGCGAGGGTGTCGAGCGTGGTCGGGAAGCGGATCACGAGGCCACCCCCGCGAGTACCCGGTCGGGGCGTATCGGTAGCTCGAGCGGCCGCCATCCCGTCGCGGCCTGAACCGCGTTCGCCACCGACGCCGCGCTCGGCACCGTCGCGAGCTCGGCGAGGCCGACACCGCCCCCGTTCACGTGCTCGAAGCCCCGCTCCTCGAAGTGGATCTCGATGCTCGGCATGTCCCCGATCCCCAGGAGGCGGTAGTCCTCCAGGCCGATCGTCAACCCACGCCCCGTGCGGGGATCGAGCCGCCGCTCCTCGTAGAGCGCGTAGCCGAGGCCCTGCACGACGGCGCCCTCGGCCTGGCTGCGGGCGAGGGCCGGCACCCAGATCCGGCCCACGCCGATGCCGAGCCACACCTCGCGGGCCGTCACGCGCCCGAGCCGGGTGTCGACCTCCACCTCGGTGAGCTGCACCGCGCCGGGGAGGCGCTTGCCGAGCGCGACGTCGCGCCCCGCGCCGAGCTGGAGCCCCTCCTCGTCCGGCCGACGCCGCCCGATCGTCGTCATCGGGGGCGCGCTCGCCATGACCTCCTTCCAGGGCACCACGCCGCCCGCGTGGCGCACCCCGTCGGGCGCCGCGATCGGGCGCGCGAGGCCCAGACCGCGGCGGGCCCAGGAGACGAGCTCCTCCCGGAGCTGGCGCGCGGCGTCCTGGGCGGCGGGGCCCACCGACGCCGTCGTGCGGCTGCCCGCGGAGGCGACGGCGTGCACGTCCTCCGAGTGGCCGAGGCGCGCGACGACGTCGGCCGGGGCGAACCCGAAGACCTCCGCCACCGCGGTGGCGAGGACGGTGCGCGCGCCGTTCCCCATGTCTTGCCCGGCGCACGACGCCGTCAGCTGCCCGTCCGCGAGGTCGACGCGAACCTGGGTGCCCGGCGAGTAGAGGTAGTACCAGGTGCCCACCGCGAGCCCGACGCCCCGTCGGTAGCGCCCGGTGTCCCGCGCGCCGCGCCCCGCCCAGAGCGGGTGGGCCGCGGCGGTGTCGTAGAGCATCGCTCGGATGGGGTTCGGATCCCACCGCCGCCGGAGCGCGATGGGGTCCTCGCCGCGGGCGACGGCCATGGCGTCCATCGCCTGCTCGATCGCGAAGAGCCCCTGGGGTCCGCCGGGCGCGCGGAACGCGGCACCGGGTGGCCCGTGCGAGAGGATGTCGTAGTCCTCGAGCGACTTCGGCAGGTCCGGGTAGATGAGCCGCGCCATCAGGCCGTTCGTGGCGCCGACGGACACCCCGCCGTCCCCGAGGCCCGTCAGCACCATCCCGGCCGGCTCGCCGTCGGGCGTGGCGGCGAGCGCCACGTCGATGTCCATCCCCGGCCGGAACCCGCCGACGACCATCTCCTCGGCGCGATCGTTGGCGACGCGGACCGGCACCCCGGCCTCCCGCGCCAGCCGCACCGCGACGTCGATCTCGGGGGAGTAGACGAGCTTGGCGCCGAACGCGCCGCCGACGTGCTCGCACCGGACGTGCACCCGGTCCCGCTTCAGGTCGAACCGCTCCGCGAGATCGTCCGCGGTGTCCGAGCATCCCTGGGTCGACGCCCACACGGTGAGCGACTCGGCGCCCTCCCACTCGGCGACGGCGGCGTGCGGCTCGAGCGCCGTGTGGAGCTGGGCCTGGGTCACGTAGCGGGCGCGCACCACCGTGTTCTCCGGATCGTCGACCGCCGCGCGCGCGCGCGCCGGGTGCGCGAAGATCGACGTGTCGAGCGGCCCGCGGCGGTTGCCCTCCCACTTCAGGCTGAAGGTCACGCCCTCGAAGTGCAGCGGCAGGTCCTTCGTGGGCTTGTCGTAGACGAGGGCCGCGCCGGGGGCGAGCGCCGCCGCGATGCCGACGACGGGGATCCCCACGTCGTAGTCGACGGTGACGAGGGCGAGCGCCGCGTCCGCCGCGCGGCGATCGTGCGCCGCCAGCGCCGCGATCGGCTGCCCCGCGTACCGGATCTTCGCCCCGGGCTCCACGAGCGCGAGGGCGGCCTTCACCCCCGGCGCCGCGCGCGCCGCCGCGAGGTCGATCCCGCGCACGATCGCGTTCGCGTGTGGGGAGCGGAGCACGCGCCCCTCGATCTGCCCGGGCCGCGCCACGTCCACCGTGTAGACCGCGCGGCCGGTCACCTTCTCGCGCGCCTCGTACCGGGCCGGCACCGGATCCTCGCCGTCGAACCGGCCGGCGCACGCGCCGATCACCGCCGCGTAGAGGCTCGGGTAGGCGCCGCACCGGCACAGGTGCCCGGCGAGGGCCGCGGCCACCTCGTCCTCGGTGGGCGCCCGCGTCTGGGCCTTGCGCCACGCGTCGTGGAAGGCCACCGCCTCCATGACGAAGCCCGGCGTGCAGAACCCGCACTGCAGGGCGTCCTCCGCCAGGAACGCGCGCTGCACCGGATGGAGCGCGGGCCCGAGGCCCTCGATCGTGGTGACCGCGCGCCGCGCGAGCGCGGTGGCGGGCAGGAGGCACGACGCGACCGGCGTTCCGTCCAGGTGGATCGCGCACGCGCCGCACGCGCCGTGCCCGCATCCCTCCTTCGCGCCCTTCAACCCGAGGCGGTCCCGCACGACCTCCAGGGCGGTGTCGTCCGCCCCGACCTCGAGCGACTCCGCGCGCCCGTTGACGGTGGTGCGCACGATCGTCGTCTCGGAGGGGAGCGCCCCCGCGTCGAGCGGGGCCGTGGGCGGCGCGAGGATCGGGACCGAGGCGTGGGTGCCGGCGGTCGATGGAGTCTCCGCGCCAGCGGGCTCGGGGAGCACGGCGCCGAGGGCCGCGGCCCCGAGCGAGCCGCGGAGAAAGCCTCGACGCGAGAGGACGCTTGCCATCCTGCGAGTATGGCACGCGTTCGACGGCTCGCGGACCCGTGCTACGCTCGGAACCCGTATGCTTGCTGCCGCTCTCGCCCTCCTCCTCTCCCTCGTCGGATTGTTCGTCCCCCCCGCGACCGCGGCGGACGGCCCCACCGGCATCCTCAAGGTCCGGAGCGACGTGGAGGGCGCCGAGGTCTGGGTAGACGGCGCCCTGCTCGGCGCGACGCCGCTCACGAAGTACCTCGACGTGGGGCCGCACCAGCTCCGGGTCGTGGCCGATCGCCACGACCCGTTCGTGCGCCGGGTCGAGGTCGTGGCGGACAAGACGCTCGACGTGCAGGCCACCCTCACCCCCGGCGCGGGCACCGTGGAGTTCGCCGGCCCGCCCGGCGCGCGCCTGACGATGGACGGGACCGACCGCGGGCCCCTCCCCATCCGGCTCCCCGCCCCGGCCCCGGGCGCGCACACCTGGCGCGTCGACGCGCCCCGGTTCGAGCCCGCCCTGGGCTCCCTCGACTTCGTGGCCGGCAAGAACTTCCTGATCGACGTGGAGATGAAGTCCTCGCGCGGGGTCTTCGTGGTGGAGTCGACGCCGCCCGGCGCCGCCGTCCGCCTCGACGGCGCAGAGGTCGGCGTCACCCCGCTCCGCCGCGAGGGCGTCGAGCCCGGGCGGCACGTGGTCGTGCTCACGCATCCCGACGCCGCGGGCGTCGTGCGCGTGGTCGACACCACCGACGGGAGCCGCGGCGAGGTCGTCGTCACCCTCCCGAAGTCGGGCGGCACCCTCGACATCACGACGGGGAGCCCCGACGCCCAGGTGCTCCTCGAGGGCGCCCTCGTGGCCACCGGCGCCCACGTCGTCCTCGGCCCCTTCGAGAAGGGCCGGATGAAGGTCCAGGTCCTCCTCGGCGAGCGCGAGGTCGAAGACACCGTCTTCGTCCCGGCACGCGGCACGGTCGCCCTGCGGGTCTCCACCGACGACCTCGTGGAGCGCAAGCCGCTGACGCAGCGCTGGGGCTTCTGGGCCGTGGTCGGCGGCGCGGCCGTGGCCGGCGGCGCGACCACCGCGGCCGTCGTGGTCGCCTCCGCCCCCGAGCCTCCTCCCACCGGTGACACCGTGGTGGTGCTCCCATGACGCGCGCCCTCCTCCTCCTCGCCCTCCTCGGCTGCGCCCCCGAGGACGACCGCACCGCCATCGTCGTCGAGATCGACGCCGCCGACGTGGCGGGCGCCGCCGACACCTGGTGGCTCCTCCTCGACCCGACGACCCCCTTCGTCGAGCGTGACGGCACCGAGCTCACTGTCGACGACGACAGCCGCCTGGGCGACTGGATCCTCGACGACGCGGCGCTCGAGATGCGCGTCGCCATCCCCGTCACCGACGGCGTGCCCGACACCGTCGAGCTCCAGCCCGGCGGCAGCGATCCCGACTTCTCGGTGATCGCGCACGGCTACCTGGGGATCGATCGCACCGTCACCACCGGCACGGTGGGGCCCCTCGCCTTCGTCCTCGACGAGGTGAGCGCGGTCCGGCTGACCGCCGCCCTCCTCGAGTCGCCCATCGGTCCGTGCGCGGACGGGTTCGACAACGACGCCGACGGCTGGCGCGACGCCGACGATCCCGACTGCGCCGACGGCGCCGAGGAGCTCGGCCTCGGCGGCACCGCGTGCAACGACGGCGTCGACAACGAGGGTGACGGCGCCATCGACGCCGCCGATCCCGACTGCCTCGACGCGCTCGACGCCGACGAGATCGAGCCCTGCATCGACGGCCTCGACAACGATGGCGACGGCTGGGCCGACGACGCGGATCCCGACTGCTACGACCTCGGGGACGAGCTCGGCGTCGGCGACACCGAGTGCAACGACGGCGTCGACAACGACAGCGACGGCGTTCCCGACGCGGACGATCGCCAGTGCGACGACGCCTGGGACGACATGGAGTCGATGCTCGGCTGCGAGGACGGCGTCGACAACGACGGCGACGGCTGGGCCGACGACGACGATCCCGACTGCCTCACCGGCACCACCGAGATCGGCATCTCCGACGGGTGGCTCTGCAACAACGGCCTCGACGACGACGGGGACGGCACCGTCGACGCGCTGGACACCTCCTGTGACAGCGCCGTCGACGACTCGGAGGCCAACGCCTGCGAGGACGGCGCCGACAACGACGGCGACGGCTGGACCGACCTGGACGACCTCTCCTGCGCCGACGCCACCGGGGAGAGCGAGGGGCGCGGCTTCGAGATCCGGAGCGCCTGCTCGAACGGCCTGGACGACGACGGTGACGGGCGGGTGGACGCCGCCGACCCCGAGTGCACCGACGCGTCCGACGACTTCGAGGCGAGCGACTGCGAGGACGGCGCCGACAACGACGGCGACGGCTGGTCCGACGCCGACGACCCCGACTGTGTCGGGGGGGCCGAGGAGGTCAGCTACGGCACCGCCGTCTGCAACGACGGCGAGGACCAGGATCGCGACGGCCTGACCGACGCGGACGACCCCGACTGCGCCTCCGCGACCGACCCCGACGAGTCCAGCGGCTGTGCCGACGGCCTCGACGACGACGGGGACGGCTGGACCGACGCCGCCGACCCCGACTGCGCCGGCGGGCGCGACGAGCTCGGCTTCGGCTCCGGCGAGTGCAACGACGGCGTCGACAACGACGACGACTTCCTCATCGACGCGGCGGACGACGACTGCCTGGACGCGTTCACGACCGCCGAGGCCGCGGAGTGTGACGACGGCATCGACCAGGACGGCGACGGCTGGTTCGACGCCGAGGATCCCGACTGCGCGACCGGCGCCGCGGAGACCGGCCTCGGCACCACCGGGTGCAACGACGGCGACGACGACGACGGGGACGGCCTCATCGACGCCGACGATCCCGACTGCACCTCCGCGGGGGACGACGTCGAGGCCGACTATGCCTGCGGCAACGGCGCCGACGACGACGGCGACGGCTGGACCGACCTGCTCGACCCCGCCTGCGGGTCCGCCACCGGCACCTCCGAGGACCCGCCCACCAGCGCCTACAACTGCAACAACGGCCTCGACGATGACGGGGACGGCCGCGTCGACGCCGCCGACCGGGGCTGCGCCTCCGGCTTCGACACCGACGAGACCGACCCGATCACGGGCTGCAACGATCTGCTCGACAACGACGGGGACGACTGGTTCGACGCCGAGGACCCCGACTGCGCCGACGGGACCACCGAGCGCGCGTTCGGCACGAACGAGTGCAACGACGGCCTCGACAACGACCGCGACGGCGGCCTCGACGCCGGCGATCGCGACTGCCTCGACGCCTACGACACCTTCGAGGGGACCTCCACCGACGCCTGCAGCGACGGCGCGGACGACGACGGCGACGGCTGGATCGACGCCGCCGACCCGGATTGCGCCAGCGGCACGGTCGAGGTGGGCGTCGGCACGACCGCCTGCAACAACGGCGTGGACGACGACGACGACGGCCTCACCGACGCCGAGGACCCCAGCTGTGTCGACGCCGCGGACGGCGACGAGGCCGACCCGACCGGCACGTGCTTCGACGCCGAGGACAACGACGGGGACGGGTGGACCGACGCCGACGACCCCGACTGTGCGACCGGGGACGACGAGATCGGCGTCCTCGGCTTCCGCGCCGGCGGCTGCAACGACGGCCTCGACGACGATGGCGATCTCGCCATCGACGCCCTCGATCCCGGCTGCTCCGACGCCTGGGACGACGTCGAGGACGAGGACGCGGACGACTGCGCGAACGGCGACGACGACGACGCCGACGGCTGGCGCGACGCGGACGATCCCGACTGTCCCCTCGACGGCGACGAGCTCGGCGTCGGCACGCGCGCCTGCAACGACGGCGTGGAGAACGACGGTGACGGGCTTATCGACGCCGACGATCCCGGCTGCACCGTCGGCTGGGACGACGACGAGGACACCTCGAGCGACGACTGCGACAACGGCGCCGACGACGACGGTGACGGGTGGTCCGACGACGACGACCCCGACTGCGCGACCATGGGAGACGAGGTCGGCTTCGGTCGCGCCGCCTGCAACGACGGCGTGGACGACGACAGCGACGGCCTCGTCGACCGCGACGATCCCGACTGCCCCGACGCCGCGAGCTGGGCCGAGGCGGGGGCCTCCTACCCGGCGTGCGCCAACGGCGAAGACGACGACTTCGACGGCCTCCTCGATCGCGACGATCCGGGCTGCGCCGACGCCGAGGACGACGTCGAGAACGATCCCATCGCCGCCTGTGACGACGGCCTCGACACCGACGACGACGGGTGGGTGGACGGCGCCGATCCCGACTGCGTCGACGGCACCGCCGAGGCGGGCGCCATCGGTGTCGCCGCCTGCAACAACGGCGACGACGACGACGACGACGGCCTCGTGGACGCCGCCGACCCCGACTGCCTCGACGCCCGGGACAACGTCGAGGTGACCCTGAGCGCCAGCGGGAGCCTCGACTGCTCCGACGGCCTCGACGGGGACAGCGACGGGTGGGTCGACGACCAGGATCCCGACTGCGGCTGGCTCGGGTCCGAGGTCGGCACCGAGGACTTCGCCTGCAACGACGGCGTGGACGGGGATGGAGACGGCCGCGTCGACGCCGACGACCCCGGCTGTACCAGCGCCCTGGACGCCGACGAGACCCACACGCCCGAGTGCGCCGACGGCCTGGACAACGACGCCGACGGGTGGACCGACACCGACGACGCGGTGTGCCTCGACGCCACCACGCTCTTCGAGGACGACGGCACCGGCCCCACGGCGTGCAACAACGGCCTCGACGACGACGGCGACGGCCTCTTCGACGCCGACGACTGGGGCTGCACCGACGCCACCGACACCGACGAGGTGGACCCCGACACCGGCTGCAACGACGGCCTCGACAACGACGGGGACGGCTGGACCGATCGCGCCGATCCCGACTGCCCCACCCCCGTGACCGCCACCGGCGAGGTCGGCATCGGCGCGACCCAGTGCAACGACGGCGTCGACAACGACTCCATCCAGGGCACCGACGGCGACGACCCGTCGTGCGGATCAGCGGCGGACAACTCCGAATATCGCTGACGTTCGGGCGCCGGGGCGGACGAGCGGCGAGGCGGGGGGCTCTCCCCCGCCTCGAGCCGAACCCGAGTCGGAGCTACCGGGGCGGCGGCGGCGGCGGACCCCCGCCACCGAGGAGCCCCGCGATCTCGGGGACCTGGCGCACGTCCTTCCACTCGGCGAAGCCGTCCTTCCAGACGAGGTGGCGGCCGGCCGGGTCGGCCTTCACGCGCTGCGCGATGTCCGCCGCGCCACCGGTGGCGGTGGTGCCGTCGGGCGCGGCGTAGTGGAACACGGCCGCGGTGGGGACCGGCGGCGGCGCCGGCGGGAGCAACCCGCTGATCTCGTTGACCTCGGTCCAGGCCTTCCAGCCCGGCCAGCCCGCCGCCCACACGTTGTGCGCACCCGCCCGGTTCTGCTGGACGAAGCCCGCGATCTCTCGCGCGGTGTACTCGCCCTGGCCGCCCGCGCCGTTGTAGTGGAACCGCTGGTCACCGCCCTGCGGCGGGGGCGGCGGCGAGGAGAGCCCGCCGTGGGGGTTGAACGTGCCGGGGCCCTGCTGGGCGCGCCCGAGCTGGTTCCCCATGGCGCTGCCCATGGCGAGGCCGAGGCCGGCGTCGAGCATGGGGTTGCCCCCGCCCGGGCGGCCGGCCGCCTGCTCCATGGCGTTGGCGGCCTGGAACTGGGTGTACGCGTTCATGTCGCCCACGAGCGCCATCGACGAGCGCTTGTCGAGCATCTTCTCGACCTCGGGGGGCACGGAGATGTTCTCCACCACGAAGTCGGTGAGGGTGATGCCGTAGTTCTCCTGGAACCAGCCGTTGAGGCGCTGGCGCAGGGCATCCCCGAGATCCATGTACTGGGAGATGAGGTCGAGCGCCGGGATCTTGGACTCGCCGATGGTGTCCGCGAGCGCGCTCACCAGCTTGCGCTTGAGCTGCCCGTTGATCTCGTCGGTGGTGTAGAGGCCCGCGGTGCCGACGAGCTCGCGGATGAACGCGGCGGGGTCGGTGATGCGGTACGCGAACACGCCGAAGGCGCGGATGCGCACGGCGCCGAGGTCCTTGTCCCGCAGCATCAGCGGGTTGGCGGTGCCCCACTTCTGGTCCGTGAACTGCCGCGTGGAGATGAAGTAGACATCCCCCTTGTAGGGCATGTTCAGGCCGTACTTGATGCTCTCGAAGAAGCCCCCGATGGCCTTCGTGCGTGTCGAGAGCTCGTAGGTGCCCGGGCCGAACACGTCGGACAGG
Source organism: Deltaproteobacteria bacterium (assembly GCA_036676765.1). Lineage (GTDB taxonomy): Bacteria > Myxococcota_A > UBA796 > UBA796 > SXON01 > CAJBVW01. The sequence continues at coordinate 40,180 of JAKFCH010000222.1, read as the reverse complement.
CGGCCCTCCGCGACGAACACGGCGGCCTGGCCCTCCCGAACGACCAGCTTTCCGCCGTCCTGGATCGCCTGGTTGAAGATCGGGAAGCGGTAGACGAGGGTGTTCTTCGAATCGTCCAGCCACTGGATGACGTCGAGGAACTGCGCCTTGGCGTGGGAGGAGAGAGTGTCCCAGAGACCCATAGCTTTAACTCCGCGGGGGATTGCCGACATAACCAGATACACACGCGCCGCTCGGGGGCAAGCACCCGCTGGTCGCGACCCCGAGGGCCCTCGGCCGGGTCAACCGGGATCCCGGTCGTTCGCCGGGAAGATCGGCTCCCCCTCGCGCGCCGGCTCCCCGGGCGCCTCGCACAGGCCGATGCGGTTGCCCTCCGGGTCGAGCACCACGGCCACGCGACCGCCGCCGGGCGCCGGCCCGGGGCGCACCAGGGCCATGCCGCCGAGCGCCACCGCCCGCGGGAGGGCCACCGCGAGGTCCGCCACGCCCACGTAGATCTCCGGCCCGGCGGTCGAGGGCTCGCCGTGCCGGAAGACGCCGTGGAGGCCGCCGGGGGTGTGGAACCCGAGGCCCAACGCGCCCGGTCGGCCCACGATCCAGCCGAACAGGGCCGCGTAGAAGCACGCCGCCCGCGCGGGATCCCGCGCGTGGATGCGCAACAACACCACCTCGCCCTCCCCCGCCGTCCGCGCCATGCCCCCGTTGTATACCTGGACATCCGTTCAGTCCAGGGGTGGGCCGACGATCCCTGTCACCGCACCGGGGGCGGGGGCGCGCCGGCCCGGGGCGTGGACTCGAGCCGCTCGAGGAGCGGCCCGGAGAGGAAGACGGCCATGGCGCGGAGGGTCTCGGGCGACTCGCGATCGTTGGCCACGAGGAAGTAGAGCGGCGCGGCCTCGCGGTCCCGTCCGCGGCGGCGGAGCAGGTCGGCGAGCTGGTAGGTGATGCGCACCTTCTCGTCGTACGAGAGGGTGCCGCGCAGCGCGGCCGTGTAGTGGCCGATCACGGCGTCCTGCAGCGCGGGCTCGACCTCGTGGGCGATACGGCGGAACCGGGCGACGGCGTCCCGCTCGGCCGTGGTCATCGGGCCGGCGGCCTCGAAGCTCGCGAGCAGGGCGTCGCGCTCGGCGCCCCACCCACCGCGGTGCGCGACGCGGGCGAGGTTGTAGAGCACCTTCTTCCGGTCGGCGGGCGACAGCGGCTTCTCGAGCTCCTTCCGGCCGGCGTCGAGGAGCGCCCGCGCGTCCGCGGGCCCCTGGAGCCCCGCGTAGAAGCCCACGACCTCGTCCCGCGCGGTCCAGCTCGCCTCCAGGAGGAGATCCCCGAGGAACCGGTCGTCCTTTCCGAGCGCACGGTAGAGCGCCGCGGCCACGCGGTACCGCTCCCACGCGGTGGGCTGCTTCGGATCGGCGACCGCCTTCACGGCCTCGGGGAGCGCGGCGGCGACCCGCGCCCGGTCCGCGGTGTCGAGGGCGAGCAGGTCGGCGCCGTAGAGGGAGAGCAGGTTGTCGGAGCAGGTCGCCAGGTTGTAGGCGCGCCACTGGCCGCCGCTCGAATACGACGCGAGGTCGGAGTCGAAGCCGCCCGCGGCGTTCGCGCCGACCTTTTCGTACACGCGCACGGTGCCGACGCCGACGGGGCACGGGCCGTCGCGGGCCTCCACCTGGATGGCCGCGGCGGAGCCGATGAACAGGAGAGCGAGCATCATGCGCGGAACAACGCGCCGAACAGGCCTCGCGTTCCCCCCTGCCGACGAACCACCAGCACGGGGCGTTGGCTCCGGCCCGCGAGACGCTGTGCCGTGCTCCCCAGGACCGTCGCGGCGAGCGCGCTCAGGCCCCGCGATCCGACCGCCAGCGCGTCCATCTCCGGGGCCAGCGCCAACAACACGTCGGCCGGCGAGCCGCCCGATCGGGCGAGGAGCACCGGCACGGGGAGCCCCCGGAGCGCGACCGCCTCGCGGAAGCGGGCCTGGATCGAGGCCACCATCTCGGCGTGACCGTCGACCTCGTCCCGTTCGAGCGCGGCGACCGCCACCACCTCGTCGTACAGGCTCCCGGCGAGCGCGAGCGTGTCGAGCGCGGACGCCGACAGATCCATGCCGATCGCGGCGCGGCGGAACGCGACGGGCGCGCCCTCCGGCACGACGAGGACGGGGCATCCGGCCGCGCGCAGCAGGGCACGCCCGTGGGGGCCCCACGCCGCGGCGCCCTCGACGGCCTCGCTCCGGCCGACCACGAGCAGATCGGCGTGCAGCTCCTCGAGCATGACGGCCACCGCCTCGTCGACCGCGCCCACGGCCACCCGCGCGGAGGCGGACGGGCCGAACCGGGCGGCGTACGCCTCGACGCGGGCGGTCACGGCGGCGTCCGGCCGCGCACGCACGTGCAGGATGGTCACCAGGCAGGGGCGCCGCTCCGCGAGGACCGCGACGGCGTCGAGCACCGCGGTGTCCCGGTCGTCGAGGGCGAGGGTCGCGAGCACGCGGATCGGCGACCCCGCCGTCAACGCCCCGCCTCGCGGTCGCTCGCGCGACGGCTCCGGGCGAAGCGGGCGACGATGCCGCGCAGGCGCTCCAGCTGGTCGTAGGCGCGCTGCAGGCGGGACGTGGTCGCCTCGTCCAGGGTGGTTTCGAGCAGGAGCATCTCCACGTTCCCCATCGCGGCGGTGAGCGGCTGGGCCATCTCGTGGACGGCGGCCGAGACCGCGGCCATCCCGGCGGCGCGCCGCTCGACGTGCTCGACCTGCACCGCGGCGTCCTCCAAGCGCTGGCCGAGCGCGATGTGCTCCCGACGGTCCTCGAACACGCCGAGCGTCGCGACCTCCTGGCCGTCGGGCCCGTGGAGGAGCGACACGGTGAGGCGCACGGGGAGGAGCCCCCCGTTCCGAGCGCGCAGGGTCACCTCGAGCCGCTCGTTCCGGGCCCCGCTCGCGTCGGGGATGCCTTCGCGGAGGAGCCGGAGGACACGCCGGGCCTCCTCCGGGCGATGGTACAGGTCGGTGACGTGCAGGTGCCCGCACGCCTCCGCGGCCGGGTAGCCCAGCGCGGCCACCGCCGCGGGGTTGAACAGGACGACGCGGCCGGCGAGGTCGGCCACGATCACCGGGGAGGGCACGAGGGCGACGAGCCGTTCGAGCAGGTCGGTGCCAGGGAACGCCATGCGGCCGTCTATCCCGTCGGGTCGGAGGCGCGCCCGCTGCCTCCCGCGGACGCCCACGCGGCGAGGGCCGCGCCACGTACCTCCGCCACGGGAACGCCGGCGGCACGCGCGAGCGTGGCGCAGTCCTCGTGCTCCGGCGCCGCGTGCATCACCCGACCGTCGCGCTCGGCCACCTTGACCCGCACCTCGCCCCACGGCGTCGTCACCGGAACGAGACGCCGCGCGGCGACTTCGCGGGGGTGGACCGACCACCGGTAGCCGATCGTGCCGGCGTGGCGCAGGAGGGCCTCGCCCACCGGCACCCGCGCCTCGGGCGGCGCGAGCGCGGTGATCGCCAGCCCCGGACGGCCCTTCTTCATCGTCACCGGCGCGACGTAGGCATCGAGGGCCCCGGCCGCGAACAGCGCGTCGAGCAGCCCGGGCACGGACTCGCCGGTCAGATCGTCCACCTGCGCGCGCAGCTCCACCACCTCGGCGGGCGCTCCCGCATCGCCCTCCCCGACCACCGCGCGCAGCACGTTGGCGTGGGAGCGCGGATCGCGGGTGCCGGCGCCGTAGCCCACGGACGAGACGCGCATCGCGGGCATGTGGCCGGGGCGGGCGAGGGCGGCCACGAGCGCGGCCCCGGTGGGGGTCACCAGCTCGCCGGGGAACGGGAACGGCACCACGGGGAAGCCCCGGAGCACCTCCACCGTCGCGGGGACCGGCACGGACAGGAGCCCATGGGCGGTGCGCACCTGGCCGTGCCCCATCGGTAGCGGCGTGGCGACAATCTCGTCGATGCCCAGGCACTCCAACGCGGCACACGTCGCGACGATGTCGACGATTGAATCGACCGCGCCCACCTCGTGGAACGCCACCTCGTCGACCGGGGTGCCGTGGACCCGGGCCTCGGCCTCGGCGAGCACGGCGAAGGTCGAGAGCGCGCGCGCGCGCACCCGGGGCCGCAAGCGCGCCTGCTCGAGCATGCGGCGGATGGTCCGCCAGGTCCGCGGCGGCTGCCCGACCCACGGATCGGTGACTTCGACGCCACCTTCGGCGCCATGGCCGTGGCCATGGTCGTGCCCGTGGCCATGCCCGTGATCATGGTGGTGGAGATGCCCGTGATCGTGCGCGCCGCCCGACGCCTCCGCATCCTCCGTGCCGCCCGGCGCGCCGCCCGTCGGCTCGACGACGAAGCGGGTCGCGGCGTAGGCGCCGCGGTGGACCTTCTCCACCCGGGCGTCCCAGCCCCAGACGGGCAGCGCCCGCACCTCGGCGAGCACGTCGGCGAGGGGCGCGCCGGCGTGGACGAGGGCGGCCACGGTCATGTCACCGGCGATGCCCGCGAAACAGTCGAGGAACAGGACCCGCGGCATTCAGCGCGTCAGGTCGAGCTGGTTGATGAGCGAGGCCTGGTAGGCGGCGCCGAAGCCGTTGTCGATGTTGACCACGGTGACCCCCGGGGAGCACGCGTTGAGCATCGTCAGCAGCGCCGACACCCCGGCGAAGTTGGCGCCGTACCCGATGCTGGTCGGAACCGCGATCACCGGCGAGCGGACGAGCCCGGCGACGACGCCGGGGAGCGCGCCGTCCATGCCCGCGACCACGATGATGACCCGCATGCCCCGCAACACGCCGATCTGCTCGAGGACCCGGTGGATGCCGGCCACGCCGACGTCGTTGATGCGGACGACCCGGTTCCCGAGCGCCTCGCAGACGACAGCGGCCTCCTCGGCGACCGGCAGATCGCTCGTGCCCGCGCACACGATGGCGATGTTCCCCACGGGCGCGGGCGCGGGGCTCACGCGGGAGACGAGCACGCGGCCCTCGTGCGACCAGGTGAGCTCCGTGTGCGCGAAGCTCGCCATGACGACGGCGGCCTTGTCGGGATCGAGCCGCGTGACCAGCCCGTCCTGCCCGCGCTCCTGGAGCGTCTGGAGGATGCCGACGATCTGCGGCGCGGTTTTACCCGAGGCGTAGATCACCTCGGGGATGCCGGTGCGGAGCGCCCGATGGACGTCCACGGTGGCGTACGTCAGCGTGGCCGCCACGACCGAGAGCCGCTCGATGGCGACCGCCACGTCCGTGCGGCCATCCCGCACGGCGTCCAACAACTCGAGCACGGCGAGACGGTCCACGGCAATCCTCTCGCCGTCATATACCCTGTGTGTCGCGTGATGCTCCCGCTCCTCGTCCTCACTTCGATGTCGCTGGTGCCCTCCGCTCGCGCGGGGGACGAGGCCCTCTACGATCGGGCGCTGCAGCTCGTGGACGCGCACTATCTGCGCCCGGAGACCCTCACCGCCAGCGCCATGCTGGCCGGCGCGGCGGAGCAGCTCGAGATGCGCGTGGAGTGGCTCCTGGCCGACACCGCGGGGGATTCCGTCACGCTGCGGGACGGGCAGGGAAATTGGCGGGCCACGGTGCGGCTCGAGGACGGCGAGCTCGCCCCGGCGCTGGCCCAGCTCGAGGACACCGTGCGCGCCGCAGGCCTCCCGCTCGATCCGGAGCTGGACCTGCGGGTGGAGATCCTCCGCGGCGCCGTCAAGTCGCTCGATCGGCACTCCGTCGTGCTTCACGCGGACGGCCTCGAGCGCTTCGACGAGCGCCTGTCGGGCACGCTCTCCGGGGTCGGCGCGACGATCAGCCTCGGGGAGGACGGCCTGTTCGTCCGGGAGCTCGTGGCCGGCGGCCCCGCGGCGAAGGGCGGGCTCCAGCCCCAGGATCGCATCCTCACCGTCGACGGGGTGTCCACGGTCGGCATGGTCCCGGGGGATGCCACCGACCGCATCCGCGGCCCCGCGGGGTCCACGGTGGTGCTCGGCGTGCGGCGCGGGACCCAGCCGTTGACCTTCACCCTGCGGCGCGAGGAGCTCACCATCCGCAACGTGGTGGCCTCCCGCGGCCCGCACGGGGTCGGCGTCGTCACCATCGCGCACTTCTCCGAGCAGACCCGCACCTACCTGCTGGAGGCCCTGGCCGAGCTCGCGGAGGACGGCGGCCTCGACAAGGGGCTGGTCATCGACCTCCGCGGGAACACCGGGGGCTCCCTCATCCAGTCGGCGCAGGCGGCGGACACGTTCCTCCAGGCGGGCCTCATCGTGAGCACCGTGGGGCGAAAGGGGGCGCCGGTGCCCGGCCTCGTCCCGAAGCTGGAGGCGCACCCGGAGAGCCCCGGCTTCGACCAGCCGATCGTGGTGCTCATGGACCACGCAACGGCCTCCGGGTCGGAGATCCTCGCGGGTGCGTTGGCGAAGCTCGACCGCGCGATCCTCGTGGGCGCCACCTCGTTCGGGAAGGGCACGGTCCAGAAGGTCTACCAGCTCGATCCGGCGATCAAGCTGAAGCTGACGGTGGCCGAGTACCTGCTCGACGGCGGCACGCGCGTGGCCGATGTCGGGCTCGTGCCGGACATCGCGCTCGAGGCCGTCCGTTTCGACGAGGGCGGCGCATGGTACCCCTCCCCCGCCCGGGAGCGGCGGCGTCTCCGGCCCGGAACCCCGGTCCTCCGGCACGTCGCGGGGGAGGATCGCGCGCTCGAGGTGGCCGCGTCCATCGTGGCCGTCGCCGAGGGCAACACCCGCCAGAGCCTGCTCGATGCCGCCCGTCGGCTCGAGTCCTCGCTCGCGTCGGTGGAGGAGGCGCAGGTCGCCGCCGGCTTCAAGGCGCGCGGCATCGACTGGAGCGCGGCGCCGGCGCCGCTCGACGGCGAGCCGGTGGTGGAGGTGCGGTGGAGCGTCTCGACGCAGCCGACCGCCGGGCAGGCGACCCAGATCGTGGCGACCGTGACCAACCGGGGGCCGACGCTGCATCGGGCCGCGCTGCGCCTCGACTCGGTGAACCCCGAATGGGACGACCTCGTGCTCCCGCTCGGGCGAGTCGAGCGCGGCGGCGTCGGCACCGGGACCGTCACGGTGTCCCTCGACCGGGGCATCCCGACCCGAACGGACCGGGTGGGCGTGACCCTGGAGGCGGACGGCCTCACGCCACGCGCGCTCCTGCCCCATGAGATCACCACCGCCGGCGCGGCCCTCCCCGCCCTCGCGCTGACCGCCCGTGCGCTTCCGACCGGCACGGCCGGCGAGCTGCGGATCGCCCTCGACGTCGAGAACGAGACCGACCAGTTCGTCACCGGCCTGGCCGCGCGCGTGGCCTTCCCGGGGGTCGACGGCATCGAGCTCGTCGACGCCGTGAGCGAGACCGTGTCGGTGGCCGCGCGCGGAACGGCGCGCCTCGACCTGCGCCTCCGCGTGGGCCCCGCGTGGCGCGGAGAGACCCTGCCGCTCGACGTCACCGTCACCGGCGAGAAGCACCCCCTCGCGAGCTGGGAGCTCGCGCTCCCTCGGAACGGCGCGCCCCTGCGCCTCGAGGCGCCGTCCCTGCTCGTCGACACGCCGCCGACCGTGCTCCCGACCGGGACCACGCGCCTCCACATCCGCGCGAGCGACGATCGGGGGCTCGATCACGTCGTCGTGTACACGGGCGTCGAGACCATGAACCGCGTCCGCACCGTCCCCACGCCCGAGCACGATCGGGAGAAGGCCGCGTGGCGATCGGTCACGAGCCGGCGTGCCGACCTCGACCTCGTGCTCCCCGTGGCGGAGGGGACGAACCGCTACGTCATCGTGGCGGAGGACCGGGCGGGGCTCCGCACGCAGCGGGACCTCTACGTCCTCGGCGTCGAGGACGGCCCCGCCGTCACCGCGGTACCGGACTGAGCGTGCCCCGAGGCGCGCGCGTGTGCCCCGGCCGGTACGTGCGCTGCGGCCGGGCGCCCGCGAGCGTCAGATCCGGGCGAGCCCCACCGCGACCTCGCTCGCGCCCACCGCGCCGTACATGACGTACCCGCCGGTCACCCGGATGGAGATGTCCTCGACGGCGAAAGGCGCGGCCAGCTCCACGCGGGCGTAGCCGCCCTCGGACGAGCCCCACGCGAGGTGGGCCTCCCCGCCCGCGGTCGTGTACGCGATGTACAAGGTGCCGTCGGTGTCCTCGAACACGTCCACCTGCAGCGGCTCCTCGCCCTCGACGATCGTGGTGGCGCCCACCGCGTCGAGCAGCACGACGCTGTCCGTGGTGGCGTCGGCCATCACGAGCACCCGCTCGGCCCAGGCGGCGGGGATGTCGAGGTCGAGCGGCGCGTAGGCCGCGCTGTACTCCACCCCGGTGAACACGGGCTCCTCGGAGGTGCCGTCGAAGGCGTAGTCCCACACCGCGCCGTCCTGGGAGGTGAAGACGTGCGCCTCGCCGCCGTGCAGATCGAGCGCGCAATCGGCGGCCCCGACCCCCGTGGTCTCGACGTCGGCGGCGAACCCGCCCGTGAACGTGGCGGGCACGCGGACGTACTGGAGCACCTCGCTCACGTCGTCGCACGCGACGGCGTGGAGCGCACCCGACTCGTCGATGCCGATCGAGATGTCGTCGAACGCGGCGAGGCCGTCGGTCGCGTTGGCGTTGGCTGCCAGCTTGGACTCGGCGGCGAGGTCGTACCGCACGAGGCGGAGCGCCCGGTCGTCCCCATAGTCGAAGGCGAGCACGCCGTAGAGGTAGTCGTCGTGCGCGATGAAGCCCTGGCCCGCGCCCAGGACGTAGCCGGCCGGATCGGACGTGGTCGCGCCCCAGGCGGTGACGCCGTCTCGACCGTCCCCCACGTCCTCGTTCATCCAGAACAGGGCCACGGCGCTGTCGTGGTAGTGCGAGGTGCCGGTGTCGATCTCGGTCGCGGCGATCGAGAGGTAGACCCGGTCCGCGGTCTCGTCGAACACCGGCGAATGCGGGCCCACCCACGTGAAGCCGGCGATCGTGTCGAGGGCGAAGGTGTCGATGCCGCCGTCACAGTCGGAGTCCGCGACATCCCCGAGGGCCTCGCGGCCTCCCGGGTAGATCTCGGCGTCGACGTCGTCACAATCCGCGCCACCACCGCGGGGGTCGGAGAACCCGTCGAGATCCTGGTCGAAGTCGTCGTCGCCCCCACAGTCGGAGTCGAGGCCGTCGTACCACTCGTCCGGGGCGGAGGGGTTCACGCGGCGATCGCCGTCGTCACAGTCGCCGTTGGGGAGGGTGCCGCTCGGCGACACGTAGGTCGTCGGGCCGTACTCGGCGTAGCGATCGGTGGGGATGAAGCCGTCCCCGTCGCGATCCCAGTCGTCCTCGCCGCCGCAGTCGGAGTCGACGCCGTCGTACCACTCGTCGGGCTGCCCGGGCGCCACGGTGGGCAGGAGGTCGTCGCAGTCGTCACCGGGGAGCGCCCCGCTCCCCTCGACGTAGGTGGTCGCGAGGCCGACGTGCTCGTCGGCGACGAAGCCGTCCGCGTCCTGGTCGTAGTCGTCCGCGCCGTCGCAGTCCTGATCGACGCCGTCGTACCAGGTGTCCGGCTGGCGGGGGCTCACGCGGGGGGCCGTGTCGTCGCAGTCGTTGCCGGGGAGCGCGCCGGTGCCGGCCACCTCGGCGGTCACGAGCCCGAGGTGCTCGTCCGCCACGAAGCCGTCGAGATCCTGATCGTAGTCGTCGCCGCCGTCGCAGCGCTGATCGACGCCGTCGTAGAAGATCTCGGCGACGGCCGGGGAGATCGACGCGTCGTTGTCGTTGCAGTCGTCCGCGGCGGCAACGCCGTCGGCATCATCGTCCACCTCGAGCAGACGCTCCTCGAAGTCGGTCTTTCCGACCCAGGAACAGGCCCCGAGGCCCAACAGGAGCAACATGGCGGGACGGAAACTCATCAAGGGCGTCGCCTCAGAAGCGGTCACGATACCACGGCCGGCGCGCCCAGCCAGAAGAGCCACTCGCGGTTGCCCGCCTTCGCCCCCGGCACGGGGCTCTCGAGGGTGGCCCGCAACGCGAGGCCGTTGGCTGCCGCCGCCGCCGCGACGCGCTCCAGGGCGGCGGCGATGGCGTCGGTGTCGCGCACCAACCCGCCCTTCGCGATGGCGGCCGGGCCCACCTCGAACTGGGGCTTCACGAGCACGACGGCCTCCCCGGTCGGCGCGAGGAGCTGCCGGACGGTCGGGAGGATGAGCGTCAGGGAGATGAAGGACAGGTCGCCCACGAGCAGCGTGACCGGCTCGGGGAGGGAGGCGAGGTGGCGCGCGTTGGTGCGCTCCATCACGACGACGCGCGGATCCTGTCGCAAGGGCCACGCGAGCTGGTTGTAGCCGACGTCCACCGCGTACACCCTGGCGGCGCCGCGCTGGAGGAGGCAATCGGTGAACCCGCCGGTCGACGCGCCGAGGTCGGCGCAGATGCGCCCGGTCGGATCGACCGGCCACGCGTCGAGCGCGGCCTCGAGCTTCAGGCCCCCGCGGGACACGTACCGCATCGGGGCCGTGCGGAGCCGGACCGCCTGCTCGGGGCGCACGCGCGTGGCGGGCTTGTCGCACGGCATCTCGTCGACGAGCACCTCGCCGGCGGCGACGAGCGCCTGGGCCCGCTGCCGGCTCTCGACGATCCCCCGCGCGACCAGGACGAGGTCGAGCCGCTCTCCCTTCGCGCCGGACACTAGATCGAACGTTCGACGGTGAAGCGCGCGAGCAGGCGGAGCGCCTCGGCGTCGGGCAGGCCCGCGACGGCCGTGAGCGCCGCCTCGGCGTGCTGGCGGGCCGCGCTCCGGGTGCCTTCGATCCCGAGCAGCTTCACGAAGCTCGGGGGCCCGTCGGCGGCGGCGTCCTGGTCGGCGTCGAGCACGTCGTCCTGCACCTGGAAGGCGAGGCCCACGGCGTCTCCGTAGGCGTCGAGCGCCGCGAGGTCGGTCTCGCCCCCGCAGAGCCCGCCCATGCGCACCGCGCCGCGGATCAGCGCGCCCGTCTTCTTGCGGTGGAGCCGCACGAGGGCATCGAGATCGGACACGCGACCGCCCATCCCGATGTCGAACGCCTGCCCGGCGATCATGCCGGCGGCGCCGCCGGCGCGCGCGAGCTCGGCGACGAGGCGCGTCGCGAGCGACGGGGCGAAGCCGGCGCCGGCGAGCACGGCGAAGGACTCGGTGAGCAGGGCATCCCCCACGAGCACCGCCACGTTCTCGCCGAAGCGGACGTGGACGGTCGGGCGGCCGCGACGCTCGTCGTCGTCGTCCATGCACGGGAGGTCGTCGTGGACGAGCGAGTAGGTGTGGAGCAGCTCCACCGCGACCGCGACGGGCAGGGCCGCGCGCCAGTCCCCACCCACGGCCTCGCTGGCCGCGAGCACGAGCAGCGGGCGCACGCGCTTTCCGCCGGTCTGGAGCGGGTAGAGGCACGCTTCGCGGAGGGTGGGCGGAGCGGCCTCGGGGAACGTGGCGACGAGGGCGGCCTCGAAGGCGGCGAGGCGCGGGGCGGCCCACGCGGCGAGCGGCGCGTTCACGGGCGGGCTCCGGCGGCGGCGAGCTCGGCGTCCACCTTCAGGAGGTTCTCGGTGATCTGGGACGCGAAGGCGTTCTCGGGGAACCGTTCGTTGATCGCCGCGAGGGCGCTCCGGGCGGCCCGCAGGGAGGCGACCCGCTCCTGGCCCGGCGGGAGCTGCCGCGCCTCGAGGAACAGGTGTCCCGCGCGCTCCCGTTCGGTGCGTGCCCATCCGTCCACGGCCTCGCGTCGCAACGCCACGCCGTCCGGGGCGGTGACGTTCGCGAGCAGCGCGACGGCGTCGAGGTAGCGGGCCTCGGCGAGGGCCACCCGGGCGCTGGCGACGACGGCGGTCGGGTCCGCCGCCGCGGACATCGTCGGGAGCGGGCTCCCCACGCCGGGGGCGGGGGTGGCGGGGGAGAGCGACCCGAGGGTCTCCTCCTCGATGGGGACGCCGATGGGCTCGATCCCGATGGGCGCGGGGGTGTTCCGCTCCTCGATGCGCAGGATGGCGTCGAGGTACGCGTAGACCTCGCGCTGCGCGACCGGATCCTTGTTGCGCATGGTCTCCATCAGGTCGCGGGCGGCCATCAGGCGATCGCGCCGATCGGCGTCGCGCGAGTCCGTGATGAGCACGTTCACGCGCTCTTCGAGGGGCACGAAGCTGACGGCGGGCATGCCGGCTGCCGTGGCGACGGAGGCGTCGGCGCCGCCGGCGACGGGCGGTTGCGACGGCAAGGTCGCGCATCCGACGAAGAGGGAAAACCACGAGACGAGGAACATGGAGCGGCTCCTATCGCGCCTGCTCGCGCGAGGCGGAATCCTGTCCCCGCCCGGCCCGCGGAGAGCGGCCGCGGCGCGCGCCGTCACAGGCTGTCCCACACGCTCGGCTCCGAGCCGCGGGTCGACGCGGGCTCGGTGCCCTCCTCGACCTCGCCGGGCTCGAGATCGGCGCCGGGACCGTCGACCACGGGGGGCGGGGCGCTGCCGCCCGCGACGGCCTCCGCGATCGCGGGCGACTCGGTGAAGGGCGCGAAACGGCGCTCGCCGCCGATCGTCACGAGGGTCGTCGGCCCTTCTCCCTCCCCGCGCGTAAACCCGGTCCCCGCCTCGACGGGCACCCGGACCAGCCCGTCGGAGGGCAGGTACTCGGTCCCGCCGGCGCCGCCGAGGAGCCCGGCCTGTTCGAGGCCCTTCACGGTCGCCATCCACACCGGCAACGCGCCGTTGGCCCCCTGCACCCGGAAGCTCCCGCGGCGCATCGAGGTGTTGTCGTCGTACCCCACGTAGGTCGCGACGGTGAAGCCGTCTCCCCACGTGTACCGACCGTCCCGGGCGCGGGGCGCAAAACCGAGGAACGCGGCGTTCCGGTAGTCGTTTGTGGTCCCGGTCTTGCCCGCGAGGGGCACCGGCAGGCCGGCCACGCGCACGGTGTCCGAGGCCCGGCGCCCGGTCCCGACGCGCACGACGTTGCGGAGGATGTCCCCGGTGAGCTCGCCGCTCCGCCCGTCGATCACCGCCTCGGCGAGCGGCCGGGCGCGGTAGAGCACGTTGCCCGCGGCGTCGCGGATCTCGGCGACGAGCGTGGCCGCGGGCGCCGACGCCGGCAGGTCGAACGTCGTGCGGAGGCCCGCCACCGCGCCCTCCTCGTAGCCCTGCCCCACGAACGACCAGCGTTCGCCCCGGAGCATGCCCTGGTAGAGCGCGGCGGCGTCGGCCAACGTCAGGTCGGCGGCGCCGAGGGGGAGCGAGAGGACGTCGGGCAGGTCGGCGTCGACGCCCAGCGCGCCGACCATTCGCGTGACGTAGCGGAGCCCCACGAGCGTGCGGTAGTCGGGGTGGGAGGCGAGCACCTCGGGATCCCAGGGGTCCCGCCCCTCGAACGTCGCGACGTGCCGCGTGACGGCCGCGCGGAGCTCCCGGAGGGTCGAGCGGTGGATGCGCCCGTCCACGAGGAAGTCCGCCTCGGGGTCGACGGCCTCCCCCAACGGCTCCCAGCCCTCGGGGCGCACGCCGCACGCCAACGCGCCGGTGGCGGGATCCCGCGCGAAGGCGCCGGTGCCGGCGAGACAGGCGGCCGCGGACTCTTCCAGCGCGAGGAAGTTGTCCCGCAACGCGGCGAGGCGGGCCGTGCGCTCCGCCGACCGCGACGTGCGGGCGACCCGCGTGCGTTCGGCCGCGAAGCCGTAGCCGTGGTGGAGGGAGCGGAGGGCGGCGGCGTCCTCGGGGTGGGCGCCGAAGGCGAGCCCGGAGAGCACGTCCTTCCGGGCCGCGGCGAAGGCGAACTCCTCGAACCGTTCGGGGGAGGACCGCAGCGCCTCGTCGTCCCGCATGCGCACGCGGAAGGCCTCGGCGGACTCGTCCGGACGCCGGGCGAGCCCGACCAGCCCGGCCAACCGGCGGAGCTGCTCGGCGTTCAGGGGGTCGGTGAGGTGCGCGAGCAACCACACACTCGCGAGGTTCTCGGAGCGCGCGCCCGCCATCGACATCGTGACGTACGCATCGCTCGGGTGGTCCGGCCGGGGGTAGTACCAGACGTCCCGGAAGGGGAAGACGGCGCGACGGTTGTCGAGCGCGTCGGTCGGCAGCCAGCCGAGTTGGAGCGCCGCGAGGTAGATCAGCGGCTTCCAGGTGCTGCCGAACTGCCGCTGCGCGGACGACGCGCGGTTGAAGTTCCGGTTGTCGTTCCCGCCGACGAGCGCGCGGAGCTGCCCGTCCTCCAGCACCACGGCCGCGCCCTGGAGTCGGGGCCGGAGCTCCAGATCGCAGGCGCCCGGCGCGCGGACGCTGGCGAGCACGACGGCGCCGATCGGGAGCGCCTTCACGATCGCGGCGCGAGCGTCGTCGTCGGCCCGGGCCGTCGCGTTGCCCGTGCGGGCGCGGGTCAGCACGGCGGCGATACGATCCATGGCCTCGGCGTCCACCGGGCAGGCGTGCCCGCCCACGTCGAGCTGGATGGCGTCCGGCGCGGCGCTCACGACGCGTGCGGCGTAGAAGCCATGCACCTGCAGCGGCGTGTCCGCGCCCAGGGGCACCGGCGTCTTGTCGGGGAGCCGCAGCGCGTCGGCGCCGGCCTTCTCGAGGATGGGTCCGATCTCGGTCAGGTGGTGCCACAGCCCCCACGTCGCCTCGCGCTGCACGGTGGCGTCGACCGTCGTGATGATCTGGATGCCGGCGGTGGAGGGGTTGTCGATGCCGAGGCGCTCGAACAGCTCGATGAAGGCGGGCTCCTCCAGGCGGCGCTGCACCTCGTCGAGGAGCACGGAGCGGTCGTACTGGAACGTGCCGCGCCGGAAGGCCAGCGGCTGGGACACCAGCGCCGCGCGCTCCGGGGCCGTGAGGTAGCCCTCCTCCTCCATGCGCCGGAGGACGTAGGCGGTCCGCTCCTCCGCGGCGTTGCGCGCGGCCTGCCGACGCTCCTCGGTCCCCCCCACGAAGGGGTTGTAGCGGGAGGGGGCCTTCACGAGGCCCGCGATGAAGGCGCACTCCTTGACGGTGAGGTCGCCGACCTCCTTGTCGAAGAAGTACCGCGCGGCGATGCCGAGGCCCCGCCCGTTCGCCGAGACGTGGAACTGGTTGGCGTAGAACTCGAGGATCTCCTCCTTGGAGAAGTGCGCCTCGAGGCGGAGCGCGTTGACCAGCTCGCCCCACTTGCTCCTGAAGCTGCGATCCGGGCGGTAGAACAGGTTCTTCGCCGTCTGCTGGGTGAGCGTGGAGCCGCCGGCCACGACCGCGCCGGCCTTGGCGTTCTGGACCATGGCGCGGACGATGTGTTTCACGCTCACGCCGTGGTGCTCGAAGAAGTCGCCGTCCTCCGCCGCCACGATGGCGTGGACGTAGGCGGTGGGGATGTCGGCGAACGGCACGTAGGCGCGGTGCTCGAGGTCGAAGAACACGCCGATGCGCGTGGCGCCGTCCCGGTAGTAGACCGGCGACTCCTGGGCGATGATGGCGAGGATCTCCTCGCGCGTGAACTGCGGGCCCGGCTCCTCGACGACGTGCTCCTGGTAGGACCACCCGCCGACACAGGACACCGCGCCGAGCGTGAGGAGGCCTCCGACGAGGAGGCGCAAGACCAACGGCTTCATCGGGCCGCCTCCTGGAGGAGCGCGAACGCGCGGGTGTAGCTGGCGTCGGTCGTGAAGCGCTCGGCGGTGGTCCGGCAGGCCTCCCGGAGGTCGCGCCCCTCGGCCTCGGCGCGGAGGAGCCCGGCGGTGAACCCGGCCACGTCGTCCGCCACCATCCACGGACGGGGGAGCACCTCGGCGGCGCCGTTGCTCGACGTGGTGAGCGCGGGGATGCCCGAAGCGAGCGCTTCGAGGCACACGTTCGCGAAGGGGTCGTAGCGGGTCGGGAGGATCATGACGTCCGCTGCCTGCAACAATCGTTCCGGGTCGGCCGAGGGGCCGAGGAAACGTACGCACGCCGGCGCCCTCGTGGGCCGATCCTTCCCCGCGACCCACAATGTCCAACCCGGCGGCAACGCCGCGATCGCCACGTCCAGGCCCTTCCGCCGGAAGCCCGTGCCGAGGAAGAGCGCGACCGGCCCTCGCGTTCCGAGCGCGTCGCGAACGGAGGCGCGCGTGCCCGGATCCGGCCGGAAGCGGGTCAGATCCACGCCGTTGTAGACCACCTCCACGCGCGCGGCGCCGTAGTCCTCCACGAGGCCACGCGCCCCGAGCGCGGAGTTGGCGATGCAGACGCGGGCGGAGCGGACGGCGGAGCGATCCATCGCCATCTCCACCCAGTCCTCCGGCGACAACCACCGCCGCCACGGGTGCATCCGGCGCAGCGCGTCGACGTGGGAGCCGCCGCCCGCGCGGAACAGGTGGTGGCCGGGGGTGCGGCCGAAGCCCATCACGGCGTCGTAGGCGCCGCGGCGGAGCGCGCGGGAGGCGGAGGCCCAGAGGGAGAGGAGCTTCGCGGGGCGCGCCATCGGAAGGTGCTCGAACCGGACGCCGGGTTCCGCGCGCAGATCCGCACGCACCTCGTTGCAGAGTACGTGCACGGCGTGACCGTGCGCCACGAGCCACCGCGCGAAGCCCACCAGGTATCGCTCGGTGCCGCCGTGCGTCGTGAAGCGGCGATGGACGAGCGCGACCTTCACAAGCGGGTCCGTGACCATTTGAGCAGCGTGTAGACCGAGCCGAGCGCCGCGACGACGAGGCCCGGGACCCCGTCCAGGAAGCCCCGCCGGAGGACGTACCCGGACACGAAGTGCCAGATCGGCCGGAACACGATGTCCGCCCACGAGCCTCGCCGGGCGGCGGTCGCGCTGTACCGGTCGAGCGTGGCGAGGTGCTCGGCGAGCGAACGGTAGGGGTGATGGTCGAGGTCGCCGTCGAGATCCGCCACCCGGCCGTCCACGAGGAGCACGTCGTGCGGATCCTCGCCCCCCCACCGCGCCCGTTCCTTGCGGACGAGGCGGATCCGGCGGTCCGGGTACCAGAAGCCGTGCGCGAGCCGGTGCCCGAGCCAGTGGTTCCGCCGCGCCATGCGGAAGCCGTCGGCCGACGGGGCCGCCAGCGCCGCCTCGATCGCGGCACGGAGCTCGGGCGTCACCCGCTCGTCGGCGTCGATCGCCAGCACCCACTCCCCCCGCGCCTCGGCGAGGGCCCGGTTCTTCTGGGCGACGTGGCCCGGCCAGCCCGTCTCGACGACCCGCGCGCCGAGCGCCCGGGCGCGGGCCACGGTGTCGTCCCGGCTCCCGGCGTCGAGCACGACGCACTCGTCGGCGAAGGCGACCGACCGCAGGGCGTCCTCGATCCGGTCCGCCTCGTCGAGGGTGATGATGACGACGGAGAGCATCTCGGCCGCATCGCTATCATCGGTCGCACCAATTCCACCAATCCGCGATTCGTCCATCGGTCCGGTCGCGTCGGTACCTCGGCCTCGGCCCGCGGTCATTTTCTGTCCGCCCTCGCCCGGCGGGGTGGAATAGGAGGCGGCACGCGCCGTGCAATCCGCTCGGCAAACGGTGTGAAGATGCTCTTCTCCCTGCTCCTCTCGGGCTGCTCCCTCTTCGAACGGGACGAGCTGTCGGCGCTCCGAGCCTCCGTCGTCGACACACCGGGCACCACCCTCACGGTCGCGACAGTCGACGCGGCGCCCGACGTCCCGCCGCTGCGGCCCGGGGAGCTCCAGCCGCCTCCCGTCGGCACCGGCAGCGGGCTCGGCGTCCTCGGCGTCGCGCCCCAGGGCGAGGAGGTCGATCCGTCCCAGGTCGCCGTGGTCTTCGACCGCCCCATGGTCGCGCTCGACGCGATCGACGCGACCAGCGGGCGCGTCCCGATCCGGTGCACGCCCGAGATCGAGGGCCGGCTCCGGTGGGCGGGCACCTCCACGGCGGTCCTCGTGCCCGAGGGCAACCGCTTTCCGATGGGAACATCCTACGCGTGCGAGGTCCGCGCGGGTACCGCGGCGGCCGACGGCACCGAGCTCGAGCGCACGCTCTCCTGGACCTTCGCCACGGTCCGGCCGGCGCTCGAACGCAGCCGCCCCTCCGAGGGGGACCGGGCGTGGGACCCCGCCGATCCGATCGTGCTCCGGTTCAACCAGCCGGTCGATCCGGTGACCCTCTCCCGGAGCGTGCACCTCGCCACCGACGCCGGGGTGAAGGTGCCGCTGCGCCTCGACCGGGGCGAGGGCGATCAGAACCGGCCGGACATCGTGCTGGGGCGCGCGCTCCTCGTCCCCAACACCGGGTACGTCCTGTCGCTGGACGAAGGCCTGCGCGGCGCGGGCGGCCCCCTCGGCATGCTGGCCGAGCGGGTCATCCCCTTCCGCACCTACCCGCCGCTCCTGGTCACGCACTTCGCGCCGGCGGGCGAGGGCGTGTCCCCCGTGGAGGGGCTCCGGATCGACTTCAGCACCGAGGTCGACGCCGCCGAGGTCAACAAGCGCATCCGCATCTCCCCCACCCCGCCCGAAGGATGGAAGCCCGCCGAGACCTATTCGAGCGAGAGCTGGAGCCACTGGACCCGCTTCGATCCGCGCACCACCTACACCGTCACGCTCGACGCGGGCGTGGTGGACACCCACGGGCAGACGCTCGCGGAGGGCACGAGCTGGTCGTTCACGACGGGCGATCTGCCCGCGCTCGTCGACGCGCCCGAGGGGTTCCAGGTCTACCCGGCGTCGAACCCCCTCACCCTGCCCATCCGCTACCGGAACGTGAGCCGGGTGGACGTGCAGGTGGAGGCCGTCGATCCGCTCGCCCTGGTCCTCTCCCCCGCCCGGTGGCAGGACTGGCGGGACGAGCAGGGCGGCGCCGCGCTCGGCCTCGCGCCCTCGGGCGTCGTGAACAAGGTGCAGGTCGGGCAGATCGACCTCGCGCCCTTCCTCTCCCCCGGCGGGCACGGGCTCGTGCGCGTGCGCGCCTCGGCGCCCGAGGTGCGGGGCTATGACGACGAGCCCACCTCCGCCGTCGCCCTGCTCCAGGTGACCGACCTCGGCACGACCCTCAAGCTCGCGCCCGACGGCCTGACCGCGTGGGTCACCCGCCTCTCGGACGGCAAGCCGGTCGAGGGAGCGTCCGTACGCGTGGTGCGCGGCGGAGAGATCACCTGGTCGGGCCAGACGGGGCGGGACGGCCTCGCCGTCGCCACCCAGGGCCAGGTGCCGAGCGACTGGTCGTCCTGGCGCGATCCGCTCTGGGTCGTCGTCCAGCACGCGGACGACACCGCGATCACCAGCCACCAATGGGACCAGGGGCTCGACGGGTGGAGCCACGATGTCTGGTCGAGCTTCGACGCGGACCCGACGCCGCTGCGCTTCGCCTCGTTCACCGACCGGGGGGTCTACCGCCCCGGGGACACCGCCCACGTCCAGCTCTCCGTGCGGCAGGCGTCGTTGAAGGGCCTGACCGTGCCGGCCCGGCGCGAGCTCACCTGGGAGCTCCGCGATCCGAACGGGCAGTCCCTCGCGAAGGGCAAGGGCGTGGCGGACGATCACGGCGCGTGGGCGGTCGATCTCGCCCTCCCCGCCGCGGGCGCGATCGGGCATCACGTGCTCGAGGTCGGCCAGGGGGACGAGCGCACCTACGTCGGCATCCCCATGCGCGCCTACCGCGCGCCCGCGTTCCGCGCGGACGTGAAGGCCCCGCCCGAGGCGCTGGCCGGCGGCTCGATCCGCGCCACCGTGGAGGCGCGGTACCTCTTCGGGACCCCCATGAAGGGCGCGAAGGTGAAGTGGTCGGTCGGTCGGCAGCCGCTCTCCCTCTCCCCCGAGGGCTGGGAGGAATTCAGCTTCGAGCCGCTGCCCGACTTCTCGGACTGGTCCGAGCGGCCCGGGTACGAGAGCGTCTCGAGCGGCGAGGGCACGCTGGACGCCGAGGGGCGTTTCCCGATCGTGCAGGCCCTGGCGCCCGACGCGGTGAAGCAGCCCTGGACCTACGAGATCGAGGCCACGATCACCGACACCGACCGCCAGCAGCTCTCCAACCGCGCGAGCGTGGATGTCCACGTCGCCGATGCGTACGTCGGCGTCCGGACGGGCACGGGGCTCGGCAAGGTCGGCGATCCGGTGTCCGTGCAGGTCGTCACCGTGACGCCGGCCGGCGAGGCCCGCCCCGGCGCCACCGTGAAGCTCACCGCCGCGCGCCGCACGTGGGACGTCATCCGCGAGAAGGCGATGGACGGGACCTGGCGCTGGGTCAACACCCCGAAGGACGAGCCGGTCGGCGCCGGCACGGTGAAGACCGCCGCGCAGCCCGCCACCTGGTCGTTCTCCCCGAAGGAGGGCGGCTACTACGTGGTGCGCGCGGAGTCCGGCGGCACGAATGGCGCTGTCACCGTCGCGGAGGCGGGGGTCTACGTGCTCGGCGGCGAGGTCTCCTGGGCGCGGAGCGACACCCGCACCCTCGAGCTCGTTCCCGACAAGCGCAGCTACGCCCCGGGAGAGACCGCGCGGGTGCTCGTCAAGGCGCCGAAGGCCGGCATGCAGGCGCTCGTCACGGTCGAGCGCGAGGGCGTGTGGTCCCGCCGGGTGATCGAGCTGACGAGCACGGCCCAGGCCGTGGACATCCCGATCACCGCGGCCATGATGCCGAACGCGTTCGTCACCGTGCTCGCCGTCGAGGGGGCGCCCCCCGCGACCGCGCCCGACGCCGGCAAGCCGGGCATCTGGTATGGCGTGACTCCGCTGACGGTAGAGGCCGAGGGGCAGCGGATCGCCGTGGCGCTATCGACCGACCGCGAGGCCTACCAGCCGCGCGACACGGTGCGCATCCACCTCGAAGCCCAGCGGGAGGGCCAGGCGCTCGCGAACGCGCGGGTCACCCTCTGGGCGGTCGACTACGGGGTGTTGTCCCTGACCGCCTACACCACGCCCGATCTGCACGACGCCTTCTACCAGGCGCGCCCGCTCGGGGTGATCACCGCGGACAACCGCATCTCCGTGTACGACCGCGCGCACTACCTCTCGAAGGGTGCGGACGCCGGCGGCGGTGGAGGCGAGGCCGAAGACGGGGAGACCCGCCGGAAGTTCGAGACCACCCCCCTCTGGGAGCCCGACCTCCATACGGACGCCCGCGGCGTGCTCGATCACACCCTCATCCTCCCGGACAACCTCACCACCTTCAAGATCATGGCCGTGGTGGACGACGGGAAAGCCGCCTTCGGCGCCGGCGAGCACGAGGTGCGCGTCAACCGCCCGCTCATCGCCCGGCCGGCCCTGCCCCGGTTCTTCCGCCAGGGGGACCGCGCGTACGCCGGTGTCGTCGTCCACAACAACACCCCCGCCACGGTGGAGGTGACGGTGAACGCCACCGCCACCGGGGCGAAGCTCGCCGGCGCCCCCCGAAAGGTGTCGGTGCCCGCCGACGGCGCGTTGGAGGTGCCCTTCGCGCTCACCGACTTCGACGGCCCCGCGGTCGCCCTGCGCTTCGAAGCGGATGGCGGCGGCAACAGGGACGCCGTCGAGCTCTCCGTGCCCGTGTCGAGCCCGCTCCCGCAGGAGGTCGTGGCGTCGAGCGGCAGCACCACCGGCACCGCCGGCGAGACCGTCGCCGTGCCCCGCGGCGCCGTCCCGAACGCGGGCGGCCTCACGGTGAACGTGAGCGCGTCCGCGCTCGTCGGCATGGGCAGCTCGGTCGATTACCTCGTCGACTACCCCCACGGGTGCCTGGAGCAGATCGGCAGCCGCACCCGCGTCGCGATGCTGGCCCGCGCGCTCGGCCCCAAGACGGGCATGGAGACCCCACCCGAGACCCTCGACGCCTACGTGCGCGCCGGCCTCGCCCAGATGGCGTCGTTCCGGACCGCGCAGGGCGGCTTCGCCTACTGGCCGGGGGACGATCCGACGGGCCCCTCCTCCGCCTACGCGCTCGAGATCCTCACCGAGGCGAAGGCCGCCGGACACACCGTCGACCCCGACGTGCTCGAGAAGCTCACCGTGTACGTGCGCGAGTTCCTCAGCGGAGAGCACGTGCCGCGGTGGTGGTCGCCGGAGATGACCCGCGTCGCCCAGGCCCGGGCCGCCCTCGCCCTCGCCCGCGCCGGCCGCGGCGATGCGGGCTTCAACGCGCGCCTCTGGGACGATCGCGCGGGCCTCCCGCAGTTCGGCAAGGCCGAGCTGTTGGAGACCCTCGCGCGCACCACCGGGGGGGATGCCCGCACGCGGGGGCTCACCCAGGAGCTGGAGGCCGCGCTGAAGATCGAGGCCACCAGCGCCGCGCTGGTGGATCGCGACACCGACCGCTGGGCGGCCCTCTGGTACGGCGACGACCTCGGCACCTCCGCGCTCGTCCGCGCGTGGATGCAGGCGGCGCCGACGCACCCGATGCTCGGCCGGCTGGTGCACCACCTCGTGGACGCGCGGAAGCACGGCCGCTGGGCGAACACGTACACGACCGCCGCCGCGCTTCAGGCGTTGGCGGACTACACCGCCCGCTACGAGACCGGTGCGGTGACCGCCCGGGTGACCCTCGCGGGACAGCCGCTCGTCGAGCAGGCGCTCGGAGAGGGTGGGCAGGCCGCCGCCTTCGTCCCGATGATCGGACTGAAGCCCGGGGAGCTCGCGTTCACTGGCACCGGCGGCCGCCTCTACTACGAGAGCCGCCTCGCCTACGCGCTCCCGTCGCTCCCGCCGCGGGACGAGGGCTTCACGCTGACCCGCGCCTACGAGGTGCTCGAAGGCTCGGGGACCGGCGCTCAGGTGAGCCCTGGCGCCGTCGTCCGGGTGACGCTCCGCGCGGTCACTCCGGTCGACCGCTACAACGTCGCGCTGGTGGACTGGCTGCCGGCCGGGCTCGAGCCGATCGACACCGCGTTCGCAACCACCGCGCGCGTCATGGGGGGCACCGACACCGGGAACAACTGGGAGCCGTCCGACAGCGGCATCTACGCCGAGGCGGGCCCGCACGAGTGGACCTCCACCTGGGTCTTCAACCGTCGGGAGCTGCACGACGACCGGGTCGCGCTCTACGCCGACCACATGCCCGCCGGGATCCACGTGCAGACCTACCTCGCCCGCGCCACCACGCCGGGTGACTACGCCCACCCCGCCGCCACCATCGAGCAGATGTACACGCCCGACACCTTCGGTCGGACCGACGCCGGGCGGTTCGTGATCGGCTTCCCCGTCGCGTCGCGGTAGCCGCATGCGGCGGTCCCGCGCCCTCCTCCTGACCACCGTCCTCCTCGTCCTGGCCGGGCTCCTGCGCCCCCTCCCCGCCGACCTGCTCGCGCCGGTCGGCGGGACCGAGGTGCTCGATCGGAACGGCGCCCGCCTCGCCTATCGGGCCGCCCCCGAGCGGGCGCCGGGCCAGCCGCTGACCCGGGACGCGTTCGGCGAGGATCTCGTCGCGGCCACGCTCGCCGCGGAGGATCACCGCTTCCGGTGGCACCTCGGGGTCGACCCCGTGGGGGTCGCCCGCGCGGCCTGGAACAACGCCCGCGCCGGTCGGGTGGTCGAGGGTGGATCGACGCTCACGCAGCAACTGGCACGCAACCTCGTCCCCCGCGGGCCCGGCGTCACCGGGAAGCTGGGAGAGGCCCTGCTGGCCATCCGTCTGGAAGCCTGGTGTTCGAAGGACGAGATCCTCGCGGAGTACCTCTCGCGGGTCTACTACGGCAACGCCGCCATCGGCGCCGACGCCGCCGCCCGGCTCTACTTCGACCGGCCGCCACGCGCGCTCTCCCTCGCTCAGGCCGCGACCCTCGCGGCCCTCCCGCGGCGCCCCGCTGACCTCGATCCCCTGCGGTTCCCCCTGCGTGTGCGCGATGCCCGCGACCGCGTGCTCCGCCGCCTCCTCGCCCGCGGAAACGTGGATCCGGCCCGCGTCGCCGAGGCGCTCGCCGAGCCCCTCGCCCTCACCTCCCCCGCCCCGACCGGAGAGGCCCCGCACCTCGTCCGCCGCGTGTTCGCCCCCGTGCCGCGGATCCGCACCACCCTCGATCTCGCGCTCCAACACGTCGCCGAGGACACCGTACGGGAGGTGCTCGCCGACATCGCCGACCACCGCGCGCGTCACGCCGCCGTCGTCGTCGTGCACAACCCGACCCGGGAGGTCCTCGCCTACGTGGGGTCTGGGAATTGGCGCGCGGCCGACGGCCAGGTGGACGGCGTCCAGGCCCCCCGCAGCCCCGGCAGCGCGCTCAAGCCCTTCCTCTACGGGCTCGCACTGGAAGAGGGCGCCACCCTCGCCGACGTGGTGGACGACACCCCCGGCACCTGGACCACCACCCACGGGAGCTGGCACCCCGAGAACTACGATCGGGGCAGCGCCGGCCCGATCACCCTGCGCGCGGCGCTCGCGCGGAGCCTGAACGTTCCCGCGGTGCGGCTCGCCGAGCAGGTCGGCGTGGCCGATCTCCACCGCCGCCTCGTCCGTCTCGGCCTTACCACCCTCACCGAGCGGCCCGCCCACTACGGCCTTTCCCTCGCGCTCGGCGGCGGCGAGGTGCGGCTGGACGAACTCGCCGCGGCGTACGCCACGCTCGCGTCGGACGGGCGGTGGCGCCCGCTCCGTTACACCCTCGATGCGCCGCGCCCCGCGCCCGTGCGCGTGATGACCCCGTCGTCCGCGTTCCTGGTGGCGGACGCCCTGGACGACGACGACGCGCGTGCGCCCGCCTTCGGCCGCGCCTCCGTCCTCGAGCCCGCGTTCGCGATGGCCGCGAAGACCGGCACGAGCACCGGATGGCGGGACAACTGGGCGGTCGGGGTCACGCCCGCGATCACCGTCGCCGTGTGGGTCGGCAACTTCGACGGCGGCCCGATGACCGACATCAGCGGCATCACCGGCGCCGGCCCGATCCTGGCGCGCGTGATGAGCGCGGCGATGGAGGGGCGGGAGCCCGCGTCGTTCACCGCGCCCCCCTCCCTCGCCCGGCGGGCCATCTGCCCGCTCTCGGGCCTCTCCCGCGGCGCCGCCTGCCCGACCACCCGGGACGAGTGGCTCCCGGTCGCGACGACCCGACCCACGTGCGACTGGCACGGGCCGGACGGCCTCACGGTCCCCGCCACGTTCTCCGCCTGGGCGGGGCGGGCGGGGGTGGCCGTGCGCGAAGGAGCCGCTCCGGTAACGGTCGCCGCGCCGACGAACGGCGCCACCTACTGGCTGGACCCGACGCGCCCAGCCGCCGACCAGGCCATCCCGTTGGTCGCGCAGGCTCCCGCGGGGGGCATCGCCGTATGGGCGATCGACGGCGCCTCGGTTGCGACCGCGGGCCCTCCCTTCCTCGCGCGTTGGGTGCCGCGCCCAGGTGATCACGAGGTGACCGTGACCGTCGACGGGGTGCGCAGCGCCCCCGTGCGCATCTGGGTCGGAGGAGGCCCTTGACCGGATGCCGGCGAGCCCTTAGAGTCTCCGGCGCGGCGACGTAGCCAAGTGGTCAGGCAATGGTTTGCAAAACCATCATACGCCGGTTCGAATCCGGCCGTCGCCTCCAGCTCTTCCTCGGGTCCTCGTTCAGCCTCGCGCTCCTGATCGGCGCGTGCTCGGACCCGCCCTCCCCGGCGCCCATCGCCTCCCCCACCGGCTCGACCGCGCCGTGGGTGGAGTGGCGTGCGGCGGACGCACCCGTCCGGGGCCCCGTCGTCGTCGTGGTCGATTCGCCGGGCGGGGCCGTGGATCGCCTCGTCGCCGACCCGGACGTGACGACGTTCCTCAACGATCGCTTCCACCCGATCTTCCGCCCCGCGCTCCGGATCGGCAGCGAGACCCAGCCGGCCGGCACCCTCCGCTTCTACGACGGGTGCGGGCGGCCGCTCACGGACGCGTCGACTCCGGCGACTCCGGCCGAGCTCATCGCCATCGCGAACGAGGTGATCGTCCGCGTGGAGGCGCACGCGTGCGAGGGCCGCCTCTTTCCGGGTTGACCCGCGCCTCGAAGCACCTCGCCTCCCCGTCCATCCCCCGCTCGCGCGCGCGGATCGACGAGAGTTCAGGTTATGAGCGCGGGCTCGGAGTGCCCGCGGATGCTTGAACAGAAGATGCTGGAGCTGGCCCTCTACGGGGCGGGCTGGGTTTTGTGGCTCCTCGTCGGGCTGAGCGTGTTGGTGTTCACGGTCGCCATCGAGCGCGTCCTGTACATGACCCTCAACCGCGCGCCCGGCGCGGCCTTCGAGGAGGCCGTCGGCGGCTACCTCGGCGGCGGCGCACGGGACGAGCTCGAGAAGCGCCTCGCGGGGATGCGGGGCCTCGAGCCTCGCGTGCTGCTCGCCGCGTTGACCGCCGCGAAGCAGTCCCCCGACGCCGCGGAGGATGCCATGGCCGGCACCCTCATGTTCGAGAAGCTCCGCCTCGAGCGAGGCCTCATCATCATCGGCACCGTGGCCTCGAACGCGCCCTTCATCGGGTTGTTCGGGACCGTCCTCGGCATCATCCAGGCCTTCAACGACCTCGCCATCTCCACCGAGGAGAGCGCCGGGGCGGTCATGGCCGGCATCAGCGAGGCACTGGTCGCCACCGCGGTGGGACTCCTCGTCGCCATCCCCGCGGTCGTGCTCTACAACTACTTCAGCCGCCGCGTCCGCGAGTCAACGGGGCGGATGGAGAGCCTCGGCTCGCTGGTCCTGTCGCGCCTCCGGGCCCACGAGGCGGCGTAGTGGCGGGCAAGCTCGGCGGCGGCGGCGACGAGCCGATGACCGAGATCAACATCGTCCCGTTCGTCGACATCGTCCTGGTCGTGCTGATCATCTTCATGGTGACCGCCACCTACATCGTGTCGCCCTCGATCAAGGTGAACCTCCCCGAGGCCGCCACCGGCGAGAACGTGGAGCCCTCCTCCCTGGGCATCACCGTCGCGGCCGACGGCGCGTTGTTCCTCGACGGCAGCCCCATCACGGAGGAGGCGCTGCGCGCCGCCGTCCGGACCGCGAAGGCCGAGAAGCCCGACGTCGTCTGCCTGATCGCCGGGGACAAGGAGGCGCGCCACGGCGACGTCACCCATGTCATCGACCTCGTGAAGCAGGAGGGCGTCGCGAAGTTCGCGATCAACATCGAGCCGTTCGCCACCGCCGCCGTCGCGACCCCGGCCGTCGCCAGCCCATGAGCCTCTCCCCCTACCGCCCGGTGCCTCGGTGGCAGCGCGTGCTCCGCTCCTCGGCGGTCGGGATCTCCATCGGCGTGCACGTCCTGCTCGCCCTCCTCCTCCTCGCCAACCCGGCGACCGCGAAGAAGGCCTCGCAGTGGGTCGAGGTCGCGCTCAACGAGCCGAAGCCCCCGCCGCCGCCCCCGGAAGAGAAGCCCCCCGAGCCGGAGCCCCCGAAGCCCAAGCCGCCGCCCAAGGTGGTGAAGTTCGAGGACACCACCCCGACGCCCCCGCCGGACCCCGTCGCTCCGCCGCCCGAGCCCGCCCGTCGCGTGGTCCGCCAGGTGCAGGGGCTCACGGCGAATTCGTTCGCACCGGGAACGAGCACGGGGCTCTCCGTCCGCGCGGGGAACTCCACGGGCGTGGCCGCCGGAAAGGACACGATGAGCTTGAACGAGGCCGCGGGCCCGTTCGAGGCCCGGCCCTACACCGCGGTGACGAAGGCGCCGCGGCTGCAATGGAGCCCGATGATGGACGTGCCGGACGAGGCCCGGAAGGCCGGCGTCAAGGGCATCGTCAAGGTGCTCCTCGATCTCGACGCCAAGGGGAAGGTCACGCGCGTCCAGGTCACCCAGGGGCTCGGGTACGGCATCGACGAGGCCTGCGTCGCCGCCTACCGCAAGTCGCAATGGAAGGCCGCGGAGCAGGACGGCGTCGCCGTCGCCGTGGTCGGGGTTCCCGAGAGCTGCGCGGTCAACGAGATCTGAATGGGGTCGCTTCTCCTGTTCCTCGCCTTCGGCGGCTCGGCCCGCGGTGAGGAGCCCGTTCCCGCGGACGCCCCCGCGAGCCCCCCCGCCGACGCACCCGCCTCCCCGACGGACGAGCTCCCGCCCCTGGTGAAGGACCCCGCCCTCGTCCGGTTCGTCGAGGCGCCGTACCCCGAGGCCGCGCGCACCGCGCAGATCGAGGGGAAGGTGCTGCTCGCCATCGAGATCGACGAGACCGGCGCGGTCACGAACGTCGAGGTCGTGCGCCCGACGGGCACCGACGTAGGCCTCGAAGCCGCGGCCGTCGAAGCGGCGCGGCAATTCCAGTTCACTCCGGCGGAGGACGCCACGGGCCCCGTCCCCGTGGTCGTCGAGTTCGAATACGGCTTCGTGTTGGACGCCGCGGCGAAGGAGGGTGCGGTGCCCGAGGCGCCCCTCCCCCCCGCAGCCGAGGCCCCGGTGAACCTCGACGGGCAGCTCGTCGAGATGGGCACCCGCCGCCCGCTCGAGGGGTTCGTCGTCCGGGTCGAGCCGGTGGGGCTCGAAGCCACGACGGACGCCGACGGCCACTATGACTTCCGCGGCGTGCCCGCGGGGGCGGTCACCTTGCGTGTGGTGCACCCCGGCTACGTCACGCTCGAGCAGACGGTGGAGGTGAGCGCGAGCGAGCGCACCAGCGCCCGCCTCTGGCTGCGAAACCAGTCCTACAACGACGCCGGGGTCATCGGCGTGTACCGCCAGCCCAGCGCCGAGGTGTCCAAGCGGACGATCTCGATGGAAGAGATCCGGCGGGTCCCGGGCACCTTCGGCGATCCGATCCGCGTCGTGCAGACCCTCCCCGGCGCCGCGCGCTCGCCCTTCGGGACCGGCTTCCTCGTGATCCGCGGTTCGAACCCGGAGGATTCGGGCGTCTACGTCGACGGCATCCGCATCCCCTACATCTACCACATGGGCGGGTTCGAGTCGGTCATCAGCCCCGAGCTGGTCGGCGCGGTGGACTACCTCCCCGGCGGCTTCGGGGCCCGGTACGGCCGGAGCACCGGCGGCGTGGTGGACGTCCGCACCCGCACCGAGTTCCCCGAGCGCACCCACGTCACCTGGTCGACCGACCTGCTCGACTCCGGCGTGCTCGTGATGGGGACCATCGGAAAGAAGGACCAGCACGGCTTCGGCGTGGCGGCGCGGCGCTCGTACGTCGACGCGATCCTGCCGCTCTTCCTCGACGAGGGGTTCGTCGCGCGCCCCCAGTGGTGGGACTACCAGGCCAAGTACCAGTGGCAGGGCGGCGGACCGGACGCGTTCTCCCTCCTCCTC
Source organism: Deltaproteobacteria bacterium (assembly GCA_036676765.1). Lineage (GTDB taxonomy): Bacteria > Myxococcota_A > UBA796 > UBA796 > SXON01 > CAJBVW01. The sequence continues at coordinate 11,168 of JAKFCH010000222.1, read as the reverse complement.
TTCGGGTTCCAGGACACGTTGATCGTGTCGACCCCGCCCGGCTTCGCGCAGAGCTCGGACCAGGACGGGCAGGGGGAGCTCGGCACCGAGTACTCGACCCACCGGATCCTCGCGCGGTGGGAGCACACCTTCTCCGACACGCTCGCGTTCCACTTCATCCCGTCGGTGGGGAACGACTACGCGCGCTTCAGCCTCGGGGAGGCGTGGCAGCTCGAGCAGACCCAATGGATGGCCGAGGTGCGCGCGGAGCTCGCCTGGACACCCAACGCCCACGTGAAGCTCGTGCCCGGCGTCGACTTCGTCGGGGGCATCTCGCCCTTCTCGATCACCCTCCCCTTCGACCCGTCCCAATTCGCGGAGACCGACCCGCTCGCCGAGCGCGAGCCGTTCACGGTCGAGGACGTGCAGACCGGTTGGGGCCCCGATCTCTACCTGCTCGCCGAGCTCCGCCCGCTGAGCGACCCGGAGCGCCTGCTCCTCACCCCGGGCGTGCGGCTCGACTTCGTGAGCATCCCCGGCGAGTACGACATCTTCGCGGTCGATCCGCGGCTCTCCGGGCGCTTCTCCGTGTTCGAGGGCGGGCGCGTGAAGGGGTCGGTCGGCATCTACCACCAGCCCCCCCAGCCGTTCCAGAGCTACCGCTCGGACGACCGCCCGGTCGAGCTCGGCTTCGAGCGCTCGCTCTCGGGCTCGTTCGGCTGGGAGCAGGACATCGGTCCGGCCGTGCAGGTCGACGCCGAGGTGTTCTACAAGGCGCTCGACAACCTGATCGTGGGCAATCCCTCGTTCGAGTCCCTCGACGATGCCTTCTTCGTGAACGCGGGCGTCGGGCGCGCCTACGGGCTCGAGGTGCTCCTGCGTCACGCCCCCGTCGACCGGTTCTTCGGGTGGCTGAGCTACACGTTGTCCCGGTCGGAGCGCCGCGATCAGCCCGACGAGGCGTGGTACCCGTTCGACTTCGACCAGACCCACATCCTGGTTGGCACCGCCGGCTACAAGCTGCCTTGGGACATCGAGGTGTCCGCCAAGGCCGAATACGTCACCGGGAACCCGACCACTCCCTACTCGCTCGGCGTGTACGACGTCGACCAGGACAGCTACCAGGCATTTGCCACGGGCGCACCGAACTCCGAGCGACTCCCGCCGTTCTGGGCAGTGAGCGCCCGAGTTGACAAGCTGTTTACGTTCCGTGATTGGCAGCTCAGCCTGTACGTCGATCTCCTCAACGTGCTCCACGGCACCAACCCGGAGTTCGAGCTTTACAATTACGACTACACCGAGAAGTCCTACATCGAGGGGCTCCCGTTCATCCCGAGCCCTGGCTTCGAGGCGAGGTTCCAGTTCTGATGCTGATCTTCGCGCTGTCGGCCTGCACCTCCACGGAGCTCTCCGAGAGCTGGCGCATCGATCGTTTGCGGATCCTGGCCGTGGCGGCGGAACCCGCCGAACCCCGCCCCGGGGACCGCGTCACCTTCACGTCCCTCGTGGTCTCGCCCGTCGTTCCGGTTGCCACCACCGTGTGGTTCGCCTGCCTCACCGGGGGGGACGACTTCGGATGTGTGGTCGATCCCGGCCTCCTCGACGGTCTCGCATCGGGGGGAGAGCTCTCCGCCGAGGACCTCGAAGCGCTGTACGAAGCCGGTTTCCTCGGTGCCGAGCCCTTTCTTCCGCCGGTTTGGAACGTGCCCGCCGATGCCCTGGATCACCTGTCCGCGGACGAACGCCTCGAAGGCGTCACCGCGCTCGTGAACGTCACGGCCGTCCCCGAGGGCGATTCCATCGACGAAGGGGACCTCGAGCTCGCCTACAAGCGGGTTCCGGTCAGCGAGGCGACTTCACCCAATCACAACCCGGTGATTCGCTCGATCACCGTGGACGGGGTGGAGGCCCACCCGGGAACCGTGGTGTCCGTCGACCGCGGCCAACCCTACACAGTGTCGGTCGTCCTCGCCGACGACGCCGTGGAGACCTACACCTTCGTGAACCTCGACGGCGCCGCCGAGAGCCGCACGGAGGAGCCCTACCTCACGTGGTACACCGAGGTCGGCGAGTTCGACCAGACCAACGATCTCTGGCCGTTCTTCGAGGCGATCTACTACTCGCCGGAGATCTCGGACACCGACACCGACAACGTCTGGGTGGTCGTTCGGGATCGTCGCGGCGGGATGGCCTGGGCCTCACTGGCGCTGCGCTACCGTTGAGGCGCCGCCGGGGGCGCGGCCACGGAGAAGGCGGCGCTGCGCGCGACCCCTCTCGATGGGCATGCACCCAGGGAGAAGGCCCGCCCCTCGACGCACCCCACGCCCCAGGCGATCACACCGCGGTACTCCCCGGGCCCCGGTGGCGCCACGGTGAACGTGAGCTCCTTCGCCACGATCCGCGCCGGCATGCTGCCGTCGCACGTGACCGCGCCGGGCGCCGGCACCCAGCCCTCCCCCTCGCGACGTTCCAACTCGAGGGCCGCGCACCCGTCGACCGAAATCGGCCGCCCCGCCGCCGGGCGAAAGGTGAACACCGCGGCCTCCCCCGCGTCGACGCGAGCGTCCGGCGCAAGCAGAACAGGCTCCCTGGGAGAGGCGGAGACGATGCCGACGAGGGCGATGAACAGCAGCATGGGGGCTCGCGTGACCTTCCACTCCCTAACAACAGGAACCGTGCTATGGTCCCGGGCCGCGAGGGCTCCTGCCCTCTTCGACCTTGTGCTGGAGCCTCGGAGAAGCCTGAATGACCACGTTGCCGGTCCCCCGTCCGACACGAATCAGCCTGTCATCGAAGTTGACGTTCGTCCTCGGACTCGTGGGGCTCCTTGCCTCCGCGCCCGAGGCGGTCGCCGCTGACTCGTCGTCTGACCATCCCGCCGAGGCCGCACTGGAGGAGATCCAGGGCAAGAAGCAGCCCACCAGTCTCATCCAGAACAAGTTCTTCGTGAAGGCCAACCGGTTCGAGCTCGCGCCCGCCGTGGGCTACGTCCCGAACAACGCCTTCGTGTCGAGCATCTACGGCGGGGCCATCGCCGCCTACCACTTCAGCGACAGCTTCGCTGCCGAGGGCACCTTCCTCTACGCGCCGAACACCGGCGCCTCGGGAATGAAGGGGCTCACCCAGACCCTGGTGGGCATCGCCTATGAAGGCAACAACGAGACCTCCTTCCGGCAGCCGCTGGATCGACTCCAGCTCGGTGCCATCTTCGCCGCCCGTTGGACGCCGGTGTACGGCAAGATCAACCTGATCGGCGAGGGCGTGCTCAACTTCGACCTCTACGGGACCGCCGGCATCGGCCTCCTGTTGGTGACGAAGGACTACGCCAGCATCAACCCCGACTACGCCGCCGGCGTAGAGGGCGCCGACCCGGCCATCCCGACGACCAGCCCCTCGACCGAGGCCTACCCGGCCATCAACCTGGGGATCGGCCTGAACTTCTTCCTCACCCAGTCCATCGCGCTGAAGATCGACGCACGAAGCGCCCTCTACATCGCGAAAGAGCCGGACTACGGGAACAAGCTGCCGAACGGCGATCCGGAGGAGCTCGAGAGCCGCCTCTACAACACGTTCCTCACGACGGCCGGCGTCAGCATCTTCATTCCGCGGATGAAGCCGCGCATGTTCAACTTCTAAAGGACGGAGCGCACATGTCCATGTTCAGCCTCCCGCTGCTGGCGCTCTCCCTGGTCGGCGCCGCCCGTGCCGAGGAGCCGGCCGTCGTTCACTCCGCCGCCACCCTCGCGTCCACGGACGGCGTGGCCCAGGATGAGGACGAGGGCGTCGACGACGAAGACGCGCCCGAAGACTCGGTCCGGTCCGAGCGCGACTCGGTCAAGAAGGGCGCCGAAGCGGAGCCCTCCCTCCCCGGCGAGGACGACAAGCGCCGCCGGATCATCAAGACGATCCAGAAGAAGAACTTCATGAAGATCCACCGCTACGAGGTGGGTCCGAGCCTGGGGTTCGTCGCGAACGACCCCTTCCTCAACCGCTACATCATCGGCGGCGTGTTTGATTACCACCTCACCGAGGTGTTCGCGGCCGAGCTGCAGTTCGGGTACGCCCCGATCCTCGGCCAGGGCGGCGAGAACGATCCCGACTGGAAGCCGCTCTCCAAGCAGCTCCTCCTCGAGAACAGCGTCTCCCCCGACATCTCCAAGCTCACCGCGCACGGCAGCGCGGCGTTGGCCTTCTCGCCCATCTACGGCAAGGCGGCCATCGGGCGGAAGATCATCGCGTTCGACATCTTCGGGTACTTCGGCCTCGGCGTCACCGCGACGCAGGACGACCTCGTCGCCCTCCAGAACGACGACGAGTCGGCCGTCATCACCCAGAACCAGGTCCACCCGACCACGGTCATCGGCGGCGGCGCCCGCATCGCCTTCAGCGAAGGCGTGGCAGCCCGTATCGAGGGCAAGTCGATGTCCTACATCGAGACCGTCAACTCCACCACGCTGGAGATGAAGAACAACTTCATCGTCCAGGCCAACGTGTCCTTCTTCTTCCCGGGCATGAAGTGATGAAGACGCATCTCCTGCCGGTCGCACCCGCGCTCGCGCTCGCCCTGCTCTGGTCGCCGTCCGCGCACGCGTTGAGCTGCGACGAGATCATGAACATGGTCAACGTCAACGTGCCGGCCGCGATCGTCGTCCAGACGATCGAGGACGCCGGGGAACAGTTCACGTCCGACGACATCCGTTGCCTGACCAACGAGGGCGCGCCGGCCGAAGTCGTCGCCGCCGCGAAGGCGCAGATGCAGAAGGCCGCCCCCGAGGAGGAAGCTCCGGTCCGCGGGGAGACCACCAAGGCCAAGGACGACAAGTCCGAGGACGAGGACTACGAGAGCACCGAGGCCATCGGCGCCAAGAAGCCCAGCGGCGGAAAGACGCTGCAGGACCTCCCCGAGGAGGGCGGCGACGCCGAGGACGACGGCCGCGATCCCGAGGCCCTCGACAGCGCGGTCAAGGCGTACAACGCCAAGAAGCCGCTCACGGCGAGCTACGAGCTCCACCGGATGCTGCAGGAGAACCAGTTCCCCGACAAGGAGAGCAAGATCCTGTACTACCTCGCGCGGTCGCTCTACGACCTCGAGATGTACCACTCCTCGCAGTACTACTTCATCGAGGTGTTGAAGAAGGGCCCGTCCAACCCCTACTTCAAGTACGCGCTCCCCAAGCTCGTCAGCATCGCCAAGTACACCGGTGACGAGTCGGATCTCGCCCGCATCGTCGCCAAGATCCCTCCCGAGGAGTTCCCCCGCTCGGCGCGCAACCAGCTCTACTACCTGCTGGGTGTGCGCCTCTACGAGCAGGACAAGCTCACCGAGGCTCGCAAGTACTTCGGCCAGGTCTCGGACAAGTCCGACCTGTACACGCGCTCCAAGTACTTCGAGGGCGTGATCTACAACAAGCAGGGCAAGCTCAAGAGCGCTGTCCGCTCGTTCACCGACGTGGCGAAGACCGAAGCGACCGCGTCCACGCAGCAGGAGCTCGAGGAGCTCGATCGGCTCCGCGATCTCTCGCTGATGAACATCGCGCGCATCTACTACAGCATCGAGAACTTCAAGGACGCGAACTCGTACTACGCGTACGTCTCGCGCGACTCCCGCTACTGGCCGCAGAGCCTGTTCGAGAGCGCCTGGGCCAACTTCATGCTGTCGGACCTCAACCTGACGCTCGGCCAGCTCCTCACGCTCGAGAGCCCGTTCTACAACAAGGACGAGTTCGTCCCCGAAGCGACCGTGCTCCGCGCGCTCACGTTCTTCAACCTCTGCGAATACGAAGACGTCGATCGGATCCTCCTCGACTTCGACGCGCGCTACCGCCCGATGCACGCCGAGATGAAGGACTTCTTGAAGCAGTACTCGACCGAGGAGGGCCGCAAGCTCGCGGACCAGGCCTACGATCGGTACTTCGGCGACAAGTCGGCCGACACCGCCCTCCCGAAGTCCCTGTTCACGCGCGTTCTCCGTGACCAGGAGCTCGCGGGCATCGTGACCCACCTCGAGATCATGGAGCGTGAGGAAGCCCTCATCGACTCCCAGAAGTCCCAGTGGAAGGACGGCGTGGGCGAGCAGCTCCACAAGGTCATCTCCGAGGACCGCGAGCGTCTCAAGCGCCGCGCCGGTCTGGCGCTCCTCCAGGAGATGGTCACCATGACCACCTACCTGGGCGATCTCCTGACCCAGGCCGAGATCATCCGGTTCGAGGTCATCGACGCCAAGCGCGGCATCCTCAACTACATGATGACGACGCCGGATCTGTCGGACACCTCGAAGGACGCCGCGCTCGACTTCGCCACGTCGGCAAACAAGATCTACTGGCCCTTCAACGGCGAGTTCTGGCAGGATGAGCTCGGGTACTACCGGTACACCGAGCAGGGGTCCTGCAAGTAGTCCTTCCCTACATCCTGGGCGCCCCCGCGCGCCCCCGACCAGCGGGCCCCCTGCAGGTCGTGGACAAGGAGTCTGATTTCATGGAACGCATGTTTTCGCCTCGCCTCGGCCTCGCGCTGAGCCTCCTCCTGGGCGCCGGCGCCCTCGAGGTGACCCTCGCTCCCACCGCGGCCTACGCGCAGAGCCGCGATCAGAAGGCCGAGCGCCGGGTGCTCAAGGCGACGGACGTCGACGCCTCGACCCAGCAGTCGGAGGCGCTCCGCGCCGCCGCGCGCGCTGCGCGTCTCGAGTCGATTTCCCGCCTGAAGGAGATCATCTCCGGCACGACCGCCCAGGGTGACCAGAAGGCGGAGATGCTCCTGCGCCTCGCCGACCTCTACTTCGAAGAGGGGCGTGAGCTCTACCTGACGGAGATGGGCGTCTTCCAGAAGGCCGTGGACGAAGAGTTCAACAAGCCGAACGGGAACACCGACAACATCAAGCAGGCGGACTTCGTCAAGGAGTCGCGCGGCTGGCAGGACAAGAGCATCAAGCTCTACAAGCAGATCCTGGCGAGCTACCCGCAGTACCAGCGCGCCGACGAGGCGACCTTCTACCTCGGGCAGGCGCTCTCCGACACCGGGCAGACCGACCCCGCGAACGCCGAGTTCACCCGGCTCGTGAAGACCTACCCCGAGAGCAAGTTCGTCCCCGACGCGTACGTGCTCATCGGCGAGTACTGGTTCGAGAAGAACGAGGCCTACAAGGCGCTCAACGCCTACCAGAAGGCGGCGGCCTACAAGGACCACGAGAAGTACGCGTTCGCGAACTACAAGCTCGCGTGGTGCTACTACAACGTGGGTGACTACCCCACCGCCATCGACAAGATGAAGGCGGTCGTGTCCTACTCGATGAGCGAGGGAGCGGTCGGTGCGGACGGCAAGCCGCTCATGAAGACCCTCCAGCTCCAGGACGAAGCACTCAAGGACCTCGTCCGCTTCTTCGCCGACGCCGGCGAGATGGACGAGGCCTACGAGTACTTCAACAAGCTCGGCAAGAAAGAGCTCATCCGCGACATGCTCAAGCGCCTCGCGGCGACCTACTTCGAGCAGGGCAAGTTCGAGGCCTCCGTCCAGACGTATCGCCGCCTGATCGCCGAGGATCCGACGGGCGCCGCCGCCCCGGACTTCCAGAACGAGATCATCCAGGCCTACACGAAGATGGGCAAGAAGGAGGACACCCTCGCCGAGATCGACCGGCTCCTCAAGAACTACGGCAAGCAGAGCTCGTGGGCGCGCACCAACGCGGCCAACCAGGACGCCGTGAAGTCCGCCGAGGAGTTCATCGAGAAGGGCCTTCGCACAGTGGCCATCAACTACCACAACGAAGCGAAGAAGCTGAAGACGGGCTCCCAGGCTGCGTCGACCTACGCGCTCGCGGAGAAGGCCTACGAGGTCTACATCCAGGAGTTCCCGGACTCCAAGTACAGCTACGAGGTCCGCTACTCGTACTCCGAGCTCCTGTACACGGTGAAGAAGTTCGACGCCGCCTACGACCAGTACATGAAGGTCGTCAGCATCGACCCCAAGGGCCAGCACTCCCGCTTCTGCGCCGAGTCCGCGATCTTCGCCGCCGACGAGATGGTCAAGCGTGAGGCCAAGTCCAGCGGTGGTGCCGCCGGAGGCCCCGATCCGGGCAAGAAGACCGACGCGATCCCGCTCAGCGACTGGGAGCAGAAGCAGCTCACGGCGCTCGACCAGTTCGCCAAGCTCTTCCCCGAAGACAAGAAGACCCGCCAGATCATCTACAAGTCGGCGTACCTCCTCTACAACAAGAACCAGTTCAAGGACGCCTCCGAGCGGTTCAACGTCGTCATCGGCATGGATCCCAAGTCCAAGGAAGCCGAGCAGGCCGCCAACCTCATCCTCGACAGCTTCGCGCTCGTCGAGGATTGGGACAGCCTGAAGAAGAACTCCAAGTTCTACTACGACCAGGAGGGCCTGGGCTCTGCTTCCTTCAAGAAGGAGGTCTACGGCATCTATGAGAACGCCTCGCTGAAGTTCATCGAGATCAACTTCAAGAAGACCTCGGACAAGAAGCAGGGCGCCGCGGACTACTGGGCCTTCTACCAGGAGTTCCCGAACTCGCAGAACGCGGACCTCGCGCTCAACAACGCGAGCGTCTACTACCACGACCTCGGCAACGTCACCGACTCGATGAAGGTGCGGCACGAGCTCGTCAACAAGTTCCCCAAGTCCAAGTTCTACAAGGACCAGGTGGCGTCGCTTGGCTTCGACTACGAGTCGATCGCCAACTTCACTGAAGCGGCCAACTGGTACGAGAAGCTGTACGCACTGGACAAGGCCCACGCCAGTGCGTCCGACGCGCTCTTCTCCGCGGCGCTCTTCCGCAACTCCCTCGGCCAGTGGGAGCAGGCGGTCAAGAACTACCAGCAGTACATCACGGCGTTCCCCGACAAGCCGAACCTCAGCGGCATCCAGCTCGACATCGCGCGGATCTACGAGGAGCACGAGAAGTGGCCGGAGGCCTCCAAGGTCTACCTCGCCTTCTACACGCCCAAGCCGACGGCGCGTGGGGCCGCTCCCGCGCCCATGGGCTCGCTCGACGAGCTCATGTACGCCCGCCTCCACTACGGCCTGTTGATGGACAAGCTCGGCCAGGGCGCGAAGGTCGGCCAGCACTGGAAGGAGACCCTCGCGTTCTACGAGGCCCAGAAGAAGGCCGGCGCGCAGTCCGAGCTCTCGGTCGAGTACGCCGCGCAGATCATGTACATCCTCGCCGAGCCCCAGTACCAGGCCTACATGGCCATGAAGATCTCGGGTCCCGGCGACAAGAAGCTGAACCAGAAGCAGACCGACAAGCTCCTGACCGATCAGCTCGTGACCAAGGTCAAGGCGATGGGCGAGGTCGAGAAGACCTACGCCGCCATCATCGGGACCGGCGCCGGTGAGTGGGGCCTCGCCGCCCTGGCCCGCCTCGGCTCCGCCTACGAGAACCTCAGCGAGTCCCTCAAGGGCTCCTGGATCCCGACGTACCTCACGGCGGACCAGAAGGAGCTCTACACGATGGCGCTCGAAGACAAGGCGTACCCGCAGATCGAGAAGGCGGCCGCGGCCTACTCGGCGGCGCTGGAGAAGTCGTACGAGCTCAACCTGTACAACGACAACACCGCGAACGCGACCCGTCGCCTCGGCGTCCTGCGCCCCGACGAGTTCCCGGGCCTGTTCGAGAAGATCCCGGAGCCCCGTTACTCCGCGCCCTCGACGTTCACCGGTTCCATCGAATCCGAGCCCTAAGAGAACATGATGCGCATCCTCCCCATCCTTGTCCTCCTCGCCGCCACGGGCTGCGGCGAAAAGAAGCCTGTCGTGACCGACCCGACGGAGCAGTCGTCGAACCCCAAGAAGGCCTTCGCCGACGGCGTGGCGTTGATGACGGCCACGCCGGCCGACTACGCCGGCGCCCTGTTGCAGTTCGAGGCCGCCACCACGGCGGACCCCGGCTTCGCCAAGGCCTGGTACAACGCCGGCTACAGCGCCGAGCGCACCGGTGATCTCGCGAAGGCCGAGGCCAACTACAAGAAGGCCCTCGAGCTGCAGCCTGCCTACAACTCGGCGCTCTTCAACCTCGGCCTCGTGCTGAGCTCGGCGGGCAAGAGCACGGAGGCGGTGGAGCTCTACAAGGGCTTCATCGAGAAGAACCCGGCCGACCTGCAGGCCCGCGCGAACCTGGTCGACGTGCTCACCGCCGCCCAGCTCTACGACGAGGCGATCGCGCAGGCCCAGGAGATCCTGGCCCGCGATCCCAAGAACGTCGGCGCCTACCGGAACCTGTCCCGCGCCTACTACGCGCAGGGCAACTTCGAGATGAGCCTCCTCTGCGCGCAGAAGGCCAAGACGTTGAACGACGCCGATCCCGGCATCTACAACAACATGGGCGTCATCTACCTGGAGAAGGGCAAGGAGTCCGCGGCGATCGAGGAGTTCAAGACCGCCATCAAGGTCGACCCCACGAACATGCACGCGAACCTGAACCTCGGGTTCATCGCGCTCAACTCGGGTGATTACGTCCTCGCCAAGTCCTGCTTCGAGGCGGTGGTGAAGCAGTTCCCCGGGAACGCAGACGCGCAGATGGGCTACGCCATCGCGCTCCGCGGCGTCCAGGACTACGACGGCGCGACCAAGATCTACGACACCCTCCTCGCCAAGGACCCGGGCAACCGCACCCTCGCGTACAACGCGGCGATGCTGCACCAGAAGTACACGAAGAACTTCGACAAGGCGAAGAAGGTCCTCGACGACTTCCAGAAGGGCGCCGGCACCCTCTCCCCGAACGACGAGTTCTTCCTCTGGCAGGCCTCGGTCGAGAAGGACCGCGAGACCGACCGCAAGCGCAAGGAAGAGCTCAAGCGCATCGAGGACGAGCGCATCGCCCGCGAGAAGCGTCAGAAGGAGCAGCTCGACGCGATGGCCAAGGCGATCGCCGAGCTCAAGGACGCGCTGAAGAACCCCTGCATCGCGGAGACCGAAGCCGGCATGATGGCCCAGATGGTCATCGAGCAGGCGGAGCCGGTCATCGTGGAGAAGGATCTCCAGATGGTGGGTGACATGACCACCTTCGTCGACAGCGCCAAGGCCGACCTCGAGGCCGCCAAGGCCACGTGCGGCACCGCCGCCCCAGCCGACGGCGCCCCCCCTCCGGCCCCGACCGACGGCGCCGCTCCGGCCGGCGCGGGGACCACCCCCGCTCCCGCCCCGGAGGGCACGCCCGGACATTCGCGCGAGTTCGCCGAGCT